>NZ_JAUTAJ010000005.1 GCF_030818485.1 Pseudoroseomonas cervicalis
CGGCCACGCGCATCGCCGGCGAAGCTGCGCTGCACGATGTAGTTGGGGCCGGTGGCGTTGGGCAGCGGCGCCCAGCCCTCCGGCAGGTCGAACAGGCTGCCCTCGTAGCGCAGGGGCGGTTGCGCGGCGGCGGCCGGGGGCGGGGTCTGCGCGGCGGGGGCCGGCGCCTGGGCGGTGGCGGGCGGCGGCGCCAGCAGGGCGGCGAACAGGGCGGCGGCCAGGAGCGCGGGGCGGGCGGGCAGGGCGGCGGGGCGCTGGGGGGGCATGGCGGTCCTCCTCGACTTCCCTGCATAGACGGCGCGGCCCTGGCCGCCACCGCGCCCCCGCATCAACTCCGCGCGTCCGGCGGCATGGACCGGCCGGGCGTTGGTCACAAGCCGGCGAGGGCCGGGGCGGCAGGCCTCAGCCCGCCGTCAGCCGCCGCTCCAGCAGCTCCAGCAGGGTCCTGGTGGCGGGGGCGGGGGTGACGCCGCGCCGCACCACCACCCCGGTGGTCCGCTCCACCCGCGGCGCCTCCAGCATGCGCGCCACCAGGATCGGGTGCGGGCTGCGCGGCAGCGCCAGGCGCGGCACCACGGCGACGCCGAGCCCGGCCTCGGCCAGGCCCAGGCTGGTCGAGAGATGCTCGGCCTCGTATTGCCAATTGGGCTGGATGCCGAGCGGCAGCAGCGCGCGGTCCAGGATCAGCCGGTTGCCGGAGCGGCGCGAGACGCCGATCAGGCGCTCGCTCTCCAGATCCGCCCAGCGCAGCCTGCTGCGCCGCGCCAGCGGGTGGTCGCGCCGGCAGGCCAGCACGAAGGGGTCGCGCCGCAGCGGGCGGAACTCCACCTCCGGCACGATCGCGCCCTCCATGCCGATGCCGAATTCGACGCCGCCGCTGGCCACCATGTCGATCACCCCATCGGCGGAGAGATCCATGACGCGCACGCGCACGCCGGGAAAGCGGCGGGCGAAATCGGCCAGTGTCGCCGGCAGGAAGTAGTAGGCCGCGGTCGGGATGCAGGCGAGGGTGATCAGGCCGCGGCGCCGCGCCGCCGTTTCGCGGATGCCGAGCAGGCTTTCCTCCAGCTCGTCCAGCAGGCGGCGCGCGCGGGGCAGGAATTCGCGCCCCATCTGGGTCAGCGCCACGCGCCTTGTGGTGCGCGTCATCAGGGAGATACCGAGCTCCTCCTCCAGCGCGCTTAGCCGGCGCGACACGGCGGGCAGCGAGAGGTGCAGCACCTCCGCCGCGCGGGTCAGGCTCAGCGCCTCGGCCACGGCGACGAAGGTGCGGAGCTGGTCGAGATCGATCGCCATGGCGCGCCGTTCTTGCGTTCAACGCAAGGATCCTACCGTTCTTTGCACTTCAGTTGGAAGCGCCCGGCGCGCAGAAGGATCGCGGAACAATCCCTGGGCGGAAACACGGCCATGCAGATGCGCATTCCCTGCGTGCTGATGCGCGGCGGCACCAGCCGCGGTCCCTTCTTCCTGGCAGCGCATCTGCCGGAGGATGCGCAGCAGCGCGCGACGCCCTGCTGCTCTCGGCGCTGGGCTCGCCGCATCCGATGCAGCTGGACGGCATCGGCGGCGGCAGCAGCCTGACCAGCAAGGCCGCCATCGTCAGCCCCTCCACCGAGGCGGGCGCCGATATCGACTATCTTTTCGCCCAGGTCGCGGTGGACCGGCGCAGCGTCGACACCCGGCCCAATTGCGGCAACATGCTCGCCGCCGTCGGCCCCTTCGCGATCGAGGCCGGGCTGGTGGCGCCGCGCCACCCGCAGACGGTGGTGCGCATCCGCAACCGCAACACCGGCCAGCTGGTCGAGGCGGTGGTCTGCACCCCGGGCGGCCAGGTGACCTATGAGGGCGATGCGGCGATCCCCGGCGTGCCCGGCACCGCCGCCCCCATCGCGCTGCGCTTCCGCGACGTCGCCGGCAGCAAGACCGGCCGGCTCTTCCCCAGCGGCCAGGCGGCCGAGGAGATCGATGGCTGCACCGTCACCCTGATCGACGGCGCCATGCCGATGATGCTGGTGGCGGCCGCCTCGCTCGGCCTGCCGCCCGAGGCGTCGCCGGAGGCGATCGAGGGCGATGCCGCGCTGCTGGCCCGGCTGGAGGCGATGCGGCGCGAGGCCGGGCGCCGCATGGGCCTCGGCGATGTCAGCGACAGCGTCGTGCCGAAGCCGGCCCTGCTCGGCCCCGGCCGTGACGGGGCGACGCTCACCGCGCGCTACCTGACGCCGCATGCCGTGCACCGCGCCATGGCGGTGACCGGCGGCATCACCCTGGCGGTGGCCGCCCGCATGCCGGGCACCGTGGCCGCCGGCCTGGCCACGCCCGCCGCCGCCGCGCCGGGGGCGGAGGAGGTGCTGCGCCTGGCCCATCCCGCCGGGGTTATGGAGATCGGCCTGCTGCTGCAGGACGGGGTGGCGCGCTGGGCCAGCGTGCTGCGCACCGCGCGCCGCATCTTCGAGGGCCATGTGCTGCTGCCGGCCGAGGCGCGGCAGGAGATGCTGCCGCGGCTCGCCGCGGAGTAAGATCGACACCAACGAACAAGAAGCTGGAGGACACGACCATGCTGCACCGCCGCACCCTGCTGCGCGCCCTGGCGGGCGCCCCCGCCGCCGGTCTTTCCGCGGGCCTGCTCGCCCCCGCCATCGCCCGCGCCCAGTCGGCCGGCGCCTGGCCGACCCGCCCGATCCGCCTGCTGGTCGCCTATGCGCCCGGCGGCGGCACCGACAATGTCGCCCGCGTGCTGGCGGCGCAGCTGCAGAGCGTGCTGGGCCAGGCCGTGGTGGTGGAGAACAAGCCCGGCGCCGGCGGCAACATCGCCACCGAGACCGTCGCCCAGGCGCGGCCCGATGGCTACACGCTGCTGGTCGGCAATCAGGGGCCGATGACGGTCAACCAGTCGCTCTTCCCCTCGCTGCGCATCGATCCGCTGCGGGTGCTGGAGCCGGTGGCGCTGGTGGCGGATGCGCCGCTGGTCGCCGTCGCCGGCCCCGGCAGCAAGGCGCGCGACCTGCGCGGCCTGCTGGAGGAGGCGCGCGCCGCGCGCGGCAATTTCAGCTATGCCTCGGCCTCCAACGGCTCGGCCAGCCATCTGGCGGCGGCGCTGATGTTCCAGATGGCCGGGGTGGAGGCCGAGCACCTGCCCTTCCGCGGCGCCGGCCCGGCGCTGAACGATGTGGTGGCCGGCCATATCCCCTTCATGGTGACGACCCTGCCCTCGGTGGCGGGGCTGGTGCAGGGCGAGATGGTGCGGCCCCTGGCGGTGACCGGCACGGCGCGGCTGGCGGCGCTGCCGGATGTGCCGACGGTCGCCGAGAGCGCGCTGCCCGGCTACCAGGCCTCGGCCTGGTACGGCATCGTCGCGCCGCGCGGCCTGCCGGCGCCGATCCGCACCCGGCTGGAGACCGCCATCGCCGACAGCCTGCAGGTGCCCGACGTCTCTCGCCGCCTGGCCGAGGAGGGCGCGGTGCCGGCGCGCATGGGCGCCGAGCCCTTCGCCCGCTTCATGGCCGAGGAGCGGGCGCGCTGGTCGAAGCTGGTGGCCGAGGCGAATATCCGCGTCGACTGAGCCGGCGCCGCCCCTGGATGCGACGCGGCCGGGCCCGCTAGGCTCGGCCGCGCATCGACAGGAGGATCGCCATGCCAGCATCGCCCAACCCGCCCCGGACCGGGGCCCCGGCATGAGCCCGCCGGCGGAGGCCGCGCCCAGCGATGCGGCGCACAGCGTCACCGTGGCGGAAAGCGGCCTCGGCCCCTATGGCCAGATCATCCGCGCCGGGCGGCATCTGGCGGTGGCCGACGAGCCGGAGGCGCTGGGCGGCCTCGACAGCGGCCCGACGCCCTTCGAGCATGTGATGTCCGGCCTCGGCGCCTGCACCGCCATCACGCTGCGCATGTATGCGGCGCGCAAATCCTGGCCGCTGCAGCGTGTGGTGGTGCGGGTGCGCCAGGCGCCGCCGCAGCCCGGCGCCCGGCCGCGCTTCCTGCGCGAGATCGCGCTGCTCGGCGCGCTCGATGCCGAACAGCGCGTCCGGCTGCTGCAGATCGCCGGGCGCTGCCCGGTGCATCTGCTGCTGGAATCGGGGGCGGAGATCGCCACCGGCCTCGCCGAGGACCTGCCCGCCCCGGCCACGCCGCCGGGCTGAGGGGCGGGCAGGGGCTCAGGGCCGGAAGCCGCCGCCCCCGGGTCCGCCGCCCGGCGGCCCCATCCCGCCCGGCGCCATGCCGCCGCCGACACCCCCGCCGGGGCCCGGCGCGCGGCCGCCGGATTCCTCGCGGCCGGGCGCCGCGCGGCTGGCCGGTGCGCCCCGCCCCGTCTCGCCGGGGCGGCCGGTGCCGGGCAGGCCGGGCAGCGCCGTGTCGCGCGCGCCGGGCGCCTGGCCCGGGGCGCGCAGCTCCTGCGGCGCCAGCCGCCCATCGCCCTGGCGGCGCGCATCCAGCACGGCGCGGCGCGGCGCCCCGCCCGCTGCCAGCCCCGCCGCCGGCAGCCGGGCGGCGCCCAGGCGCAGCGTGCCGGCCTCCAGCCCGACATAGGCCTCGATGACGATGCGGCCGATGCCGGGGCCGAAATGCCGCTCCGGCTCGGTCTGCAGCCAGTCGATCTCCACCCGGTCGGGCCGCAGCACGCCATCCTGCAGCGGGCCGGCCAGCAGCAGCGGAATGCCGGTGGGCACGTCCATCGCCAGGCTGCTGCGCACCGGCAGGGTGCCGACCCGCAGCATGCCGCCCTGCCGCCGGGCGATGCCGCGCAGCAGCACCCGCCCCGGCGGCGCCGCGTCCAGCCTGGTGGCGCCGATGCGGCCATCCGGCTGGCGCAGCCCGCTGACCGCGACCCAGTCGCCCGGGCGCCAGTCGCGCCGGCCGCGGAAGCCCGGCTCCAGGCGCAGCACCTGGCCGGCGACGCGGAACCCGTCCTCCGTCACCGCCTCGACCGGGCCGACCAGCTCCAGCCGCAGCGCCAGGCTGCGCGCCTGCAGCGCCTCGGCCGGGCCGCCGGCCTCGACCACCACCACCTGGCCGGCGCGCAGCGGCAGGCGCAGCCCGGCCGCCGGCTCCTCCGCCGCCTGCGCGTCGGTGCCGACCTCCAGCCCGTTGACGCAGAGGCTGGCGAAGCCGGTCAGCACGCCGACGATGCCGGTGCCGCCAATGCCGCGATCGCCGCCCTCCTCGGCGCTGATGCCGGTGCCGCCGATGCCGCGCTCGGCCAGGCGCAGCGGCGCCGGCGGGCCGTCATCGGCGCCGATGCGGCAGAGCGGGGCGGTGGGTGCCGCCGCCAACGGGGCGGGCGGCGGCGGCGGCGCGGCGGGCCCGGCGCAGCCGGCCAGCAGGGCCAGGCCGGCGGCCAGCAGCCGGCGCGCGGCGCGCGGGCTCATCGCCGCGCCTCCGGCTCATCCTCGGCATAGAGGTAGAGGCCGAGATTGACCCGCCGCGTCGGGCTGCCCGGCGGCGCCTCGCCCTCGCGCTCCAGCAGCGCCAGCATCTCGCGATTGACCTCGACCAGCAGGCGCTGCGCCGCCTCGCGGCCCAGCCGCTCCATCCGCGTGGCGAGCGCCGGCGTCAGCCGGTCGTAATGCACCGCGCGGTCGAGGAAGGCGGGCGCCGCGCCGGCGACATTGGCGCTGGCGGCGGCGATGTGGTCGTGCAGGTTGCGGGCGAAATAGTAGAGCTGCTCCTCGGTGCCCTGGCGCGGCAGGAAGGCGGCCTCCTCCAGCACCACGCGCTCGGCGGCGTCCAGCCGCACCAGCCCCTGCTGCAGCCATTCATCCAGCACGCTGCGCGGGCGCAGATCGGTGGTGATGCCGGCGACCAGCGCCTCGAAGCTGGGCTCGCCCTCCGGCGCGCTGCGCGGCAGCGGGCGCGGCGCGCCGGCGGCGTCGCTGTAGCCCGGCGCGCCCAGCCAGCGCGCCACGATCTGGCTGCCCAGCGTGACCAGCGGCGGCACCGCGGGCGGGCCGTCCTGCAGTTCGCGCAGGCGGCGGATCTCCTTCCGGTGCACCCCCGTCAGCAGGCTGATGCGGCTGTCGGTGCGGGCGCCGGAGGCGCTCAGCATCTCCGCCGCCAGCTCGACATAGAGGCCGCGCGCCAGCTCGGCGAAGACCGGGAAGGTGACGCCGCTGCGGATCAGCAGGCGCAGCAGCGGCCGCAGCAGCCGCGCCAGCGGGCGCAGCAGGGCGGCGGCGGGCGGCGGCACGGCGCCGGGCGGGGAAGGGGCGGGGTCGGGCACGGCGCCCTGCCTAGCATGCGGTGCGTGGGAAAGCAGCCCACGTTTTCCGATTGACGTGGGAAAATATCCCACATACCGATAGGGGCATGTCCCTCGCCCTCCCCCGAACCCGCCGGACCTCCCGCATGCAGCCGACCAGCCCCGCCCCCCTGTCCCCCCAACCCGCCACCCCCTGGCCGCCCGCCCCGCCGCCCGCCTTGCCGGTCTGGCCGGCAAGGCCGCCGGCGGCGGAGGAACAGCTCAGCCTGCGCCAGCTGCGCCACCACAGCGCCAACACCTGGCAGCGCATCCTCTGCGACGTCTGGACCCTGGCGGAGGCCAGCGGCAGCGCCGAGGCGCGCGCCCTGGCCGAGGCGGTCGAGCGGCGCATCCAGTCCAGCATGGCGGTGGCCGACACGCTGTTCGGCCTGACCCGCAGCCCGGGGCCGATGCGCGCCCGGCTGCTGCGCCTGGCCGGGGCGGTGCTGCGCGGCCTGGCCGCGCCGGGGCAGGAGATCGCCCTGCAGGCCGAGGTGCGCGGCGACTGCCCGCCGGTGCTGCAGGAGACGGTGCTGCGCGTGGCGCAGGAGATGCTGGCCAATGCGGTGCGGCACGGGCTGCACGCCCGGCTGCGCGGCCGCATCACGCTGCGGCTGGAATGCGGCGCGGAGGCGGTGCGGCTGCTGGTCGGCGATGATGGCTGGGGCCCGTCGCCGCGCGACCGGCCGGGCGAGGGCGGCGCCCTGATGCGCGACCTGGCGGCGCTGCGGCATGGCCGGGTGACGCTGCGGCGCGAGGGCGCGCTGACCCTGGCCGAGCTGCTGCTGCCCGCGCAGGGCTGAGCCGCCTCCCTCCCTCCTCCCGCGACGCGGAGATCCGCCGATGCAGCCCGTTCCCTTCCCGCCCGCGCCCGGCGCGGCGGCGCGCCCGCGCGCATCCTTCCCCTGGCTCCGGCGCGCGCGCGCCTGGCGGGGCGGCCTGCTGGCCGGCTTCGCCGCCCTGCTGGGCCGCGCGCATGGCGCCGTGCTGGCCCGGCCGCGGCTGCACGCCGCGCTGCGCCTGGGGCTGCGCCCGGCCCTGCCGCTGCTCGCCCGCCTGCTGATGGCCGAGCCGCGCCTGGCCCGGCTGCGCGATCGCGCCCTGTATCGCCGCTGGATCGCCCGCTGCGACAGGCGCGACGAATCCGCGCGCCGTGTCATCGGCGACAGCATCGCCGGCTTCGCCCACCGGCCGCTGATCTCGGTGGTGATGCCGGCCTATGAGACGCCGCCCGCGCTGCTGCGCCGCGCCATCGCCTCGGTGCGGGCGCAGCTCTACCCGGATTGGGAGCTGTGCATCGTCGACGATGCCTCGCCCTCCGGCGCCGTCGCCGCCCTCCTGGCCGAGGAGGCGGCGCGCGAGCCGCGGCTGCGCTGGCGGCGCCGCGCCCGCAACGGCCATATCGCCGCCGCCACCAATGACGCGCTGGCCCTGGCGCGGGGCGAGTTCGTGGCCTTCCTCGACCATGATGACGAGCTGGCGGAGCATGCGCTCTACGAGGTCGCGCGCCTGCTGCAGCAGGCGCCCGACGCCGCGCTGATCTATTCCGACGAGGACAAGATCGACGCCGAGGGCCATCGCTCCGACCCCTATTTCAAGCCGGATTTCGATCCGGAGCTGCTGCTGGGCCAGAACTACCTGAACCACCTGACGGTGTGCCGGCGCGACCTGTTGCAGCGCCTGGGCGGGCTGCGCGAAGGCTTCGAGGGCAGCCAGGACCATGATCTGGTGCTGCGCGCGGCCGCCGCCCTGCCGCCCGAGCGCATCCGCCACATCCCGAAGATCCTGTATCACTGGCGGCGCGGCGCGGCCGGGGCCAGCTTCTCCGAGGCGGCGGCCGCGCGCTGCCAGGCGGCCTCCCGCACCGCGGTGGCGGAGCATCTGGCGGCGCGCGGCGAGGCCGCCACCGTGCTGCCGGCGCCGCGCGCGCCGATGTGGAACCGCATCCGCTGGGCGCGGCCCGCGACGCCGCCGCTGGTCAGCGTCATCATCCCGACGCGCGACCGCGCCGATCTGCTGGGCCGCTGCCTGGAGGGGCTGCTGCACGGCACCGACTGGCCGGCGCTGCAGGTGCTGGTGGCCGACAATGGCAGCGAGGCGCCGGCGACGCACCGGCTCTTCGCCCGCCTCGCCGCCGACCCGCGCGTCTCCATCCTGAACCTGCCCGGTCCCTTCAACTATTCGGCGCTGAACAATGCGGCGGCGCGCCAGGCCCGGGGCGAGCTGCTGCTGCTGCTGAACAACGATATCGAGGTGCGGCACCGCGACTGGCTGGCCGAGATGGTGCCGCTGGCGCTGCGCCCGGGCATCGGCGCGGTGGGGGCGCGGCTGCTCTACCCGGATGGGCGGCTGCAGCATGGCGGGGTGGTGCTGGGCCCGGGCGGCGTCGCCGGCCACCAGCATGCCCGGGCGCCCGGCGACGACACCGGCTATTGGGGCTCGCTGGCGCTGCTGCGCAACGTCTCGGCGGTGACCGGGGCCTGCCTGCTGCTGCGCCGCGCCAGCTTCGAGGCGGCGGGCGGGCTGGAGGCGGAGCACCTGCCGGTCGCCTTCAACGATGTCGATCTCTGCCTGAAGCTGCGCGCCATGGGGCTGCGCAACCTGGTGACGCCCTTCGCCGAGCTGCTGCACCATGAATCCGCCTCGCGCGGCTCCGACCTGGCGCGGCGGCGGCGCGCCGGCTTCGCCCGCGAGCAGGCCTGGATGCGGGCGCGCTGGGGCGCGGTGCTGCGGCAGGACCCGTTCTACAACGCCAATTTCGCCCGCACCGGGCTGCGCTGCGAGCTGGCGCTGCCGCCGGAGGCCGAGGGCCGGTCCTAGGCTGGCGGGGCCGTCCGGCGGGCCTGGCCCGCGCCCGCATCACCGGCGATCCCGCCCCGGCCGCAGCGCCGGTGGCGCCCCGCCGGGCGCGCAGGCGGCCTGGCCAGAAGGCGCCAGAGCCGGCGGGCGATGCTCAGGCGGCGCCGCGCAGCGCCGACACCGCGGCCGCCAGCCGCTCCAGCATCGGGTCGGTGATGCCGAGGCGCTGCAGCCCCTCCTGCGTGTTGAACAGGTATTCGGCGCTGCTGCCCAGCCGGCCGCTGGCGGTGGCCAGGCGGCGCACCACCTCGGCCTCCGGCAGGTCGGCATATTGCGGCCCGTCGGGGTTGATGACGAAGGCGATGCCATGGCCGAAGCGGCGTCCATCCGGCGCATGCAGCGGCAGCCAGAGCGGGATATAGGCGCCGCTCAGCATCTCCCGCCGCCAGACCAGGGAGAGCTCTGACTCCAGCCCCGCCTCCTCCAGGCGGAAGGCGACGCCCTCGCATTCGCCGCCACGGTCGAGGGCCAGCACCAGCCCCGGCCGCTCCGGCGTGCCGCGGCCGATCGGGGTGGAGAGGCAGAAATTGCGCTGCCAGCCCTCGATCCGCGCGCGGCGGCTCTCGGCGAAGCGCACCGTCGGGTTCCAGATCAGCGAGCCATAGCCGAACAGCCAGACCGCATCGGCCTCCGCCGGCCGCGCCGCCAGGGTGGCGCGCAGCGAGGCCTCGCGCGCCTCCTGGCTCAGCAGCGTGGCGCCGAGGGCGGCGCGCGCCATCTCATCGATGGCGCCGCTGCGCAGATAGTCGCGGGTCAGCGCCATGGGGGCGCTGGAGGGCGGGCCAGGGGGCGCGGCGGCGGTCGCGACGCCCGGCGCATCCGGCGCGCCGGCCTCGATCACCGCCTCCGGCGCGGCCGGCGGCAGCCCGGTGCCGGCCGGCTCGGGGCCGGCTGGCTCGGGGCCGGGCGGCGTTCCTGGGGCATTCCTGGCCAATCCTGCTCTCCTCGGCGCTGGCGGACATTCTGCCGGGCCTTGTGACAGGAATTCCGCCCGGCATGAACCATTGCCAGGGTTGCGGCTCAGCGCGGCTTGTCGGCCGGGCCGGGAAACTCCGGCTTGATGGCCTGGCTGATCATGTCCATCACCCTCTCCAGCCCCTCCGGCAGCCCGGATGGCTGGCCCCCCGCCGCCACGCCGTCCAGGGCCGCGTCGGGCAGCGCCTGGGGCGGCGCCTCGGGGGCCGGCGCGGCCTCGGCGGTGGCGGCCTCGGCGGGGCTGGGTGGGCTGGTCGGGCGCATCGGGATGGTCTCCAGGCCGGTGGGGCGGCGGCCAGCCTAGCAGGCCAGCCGCCGCCGGACAGGGCGGGCGGTGTCGATTCCCGCCCTGCGGCCCGGCTCAGCGGGTCAGCCGCAGATCCAGCCCCTTGTACAGCGCCACGCCATAGAGGCCATGCGGCCGCACCCCCTCGACCCGCCGGGTCGAGGCGACCCAGAGCGGCTGGCGCAGCAGCGGCAGCCAGACATTGGCCTCGGCGACGCGGCGCTGCACCGCGCCGATCAGCCGGGCGCGCTCCGCCGGGTCGGTCGCCTGCCGAGCGCCGGCCAGGTCGCGATCGGTCTCCGGGTCGTTCCAGTTCATCCGGTTCGGCGTCGGGCGGTTGGCGCTCGGGAAATACAGGGAGAAGGCGTCGGTCGCCGACATGTAGGGATAGGACATGACGAAGGCGTCGAATTCCTGCGTCGCCAGCTTGCCCCAGCCCACCGTGGCGTCCCAGAGCTGCACGCGCAGCTCGATGCCGACGCGGCGCAGATCGGCCTGGATCGCCTGCATCACCGTGTTGTTGACGCTGGTCTGCAGCGCGTAGAGCAGCAGCGAGGCGCGCTGCCCGTCCTTCACCCGCACCCCGTCCGGCCCGGGGCGCCAGCCGGCCTCGTCCAGCACGCGGCGCGCCGCGTTGGGGTCGTGCTGCGGCACCAGCGCCGCGGCCTCGGCGCTGTAGTCCAGCGTCTCCGGGTTCAGATAGGCGGTCGCCGCCTCGCCGGCGCCGAAGAACACGGCGCGCGCGATGGCCTGCTTGTCGACCGCCAGGTTGACCGCGCGGCGGATCGCCGGGTCGCCCGCCACCGGCTTGTCGACCTTGAAGCCCAGGAAATGGTCGAACAGATGCACCGGCTGCTGCTGCACGGTCAGGGTGGGCACCCGGCGCAGGCTTTCCAGCGCGATATGCGGGATCCACTGCGTCACATCGCCCTGGCCGGTCTGGATGGCGGCCAGCCGGGTCGTGGCTTCCGGGATGACGCGCAGGATGACGCGCTCGATCTGCGGCGAGGGGTTGTTGTAGATCGGCGGGCCCCAATTGTAGCGGGGGTGGCGGGTCAGCACCATCTCCTGCCGCGGCGTCCAGGATTGCCAGCAATAGGGGCCGGTGCCGTTGAAGCCCTGCACGCCGAAATTGTCGCCCAGCCGCTCCACCGTGGCCTGGTCGACCATGGCGCCGAAATAATGCGTCAGCTGCAGCAGCAGCTCGCTGAAGGGCTCGTTCAGCTCATAGACCAGCGTGTGGTCATCGGTGGCGTGGATGCGCTTCACCGGGCCGGCGCGCCAGCGCACCGGGCTGCGGGTCGCCGGGTCGGCCCAGCGGCTCAGCGAGTAGGCGGCGTCGCGCGCGGTGAAGGGCTTGCCGTCGCAGAAGCTGACGCCCTGGCGGATCTTGAAGGTGTAGGTGCGGCCATCCTCGCTGACCGTCCAGCTCTCGGCGAGCCCCGGGCGCACCGTGCGCTGGTCCCAGTCCAGCGTCACCAGCGTGTCGGAGAGCAGGAACAGCGCCTCGCCGGCGGCCAGCGCCGAGGTGCGGGCGGGGTCGTAGCGGTCGGCGTCGATCTCGCGCAGCACCACCAGCGCGTCGCGCGGCAGCGCCTGGGCCTGCGGGGCCGCAGCCGGCCAGCCAAGGCCGAGGGTCAGCGCCGCCGCCCCCGCCCAGGCGGCCAGGCGCCGCGCCCCGGCGCGCCCTGTCCCGGCCACGCTGCGGCCTGTTGCGGGATGCTGCATCGGAAACCCCCTTCCTGCTGGGCAGGGCGGCACGCGCCGTGTCGCGGCGTGTGGCACCCACCCTCGTTCGGCCTGTCCCTGGCGGCGGCGGTGGCGGGGGCCCTGGCCCGTTCCGCTCCGCCGCGTTTCTTCTTGGGCTCAGCACAGCAAAATCGTTCCGCAGCGTCAATCGAGGCCGGGCCGGGCGATTGACAGGCGCCGGCGGCGACAGCGACCATCGGCGCGGGAGATTCACAAACCGGGGGTATGATCATGGTCAAGCGGGGCCTCGCGGCCGCGTTCCTGCTCGCCTGCGCGCTGTTCGGCGGAAGCGCCGCCGCGCAAGGCCCGTCCGCCAGCCCGACGCTGGATGCCGTGCGCGCGCGCGGCCAGCTGGTCTGCGGCATCCACACCGGCATTGCGGGCTTCGCCCTGCCGGATTCCCGCGGCGTCTGGCAGGGGCTGGACATCGATCTCTGCCGCGGCCTGGCCGCCGCCATCTTCAACGACCCGACCAAGCTGCGGCTGGTGCCGGTCTCCTCCTCCACGCGCTTCACCGCGCTGGGCTCGGGCGAGCTCGACGTGCTGTTCCGCACCTCGACCCAGACCATGCTGCGCGACACCACCCTCGGCCTGCGCCATGCGGTGACCTATTTCTACGATGGGCATGGCTTCCTGGTGCGCGCCGATGCGGGCGTGCAGCGCGTCGCCGATCTGCGCGGCGCCACCATCTGCCTGGTGCAGGGCACCACCAATGAGCAGGTGACGGCCGACTATTTCCGCACCATCAACACCCCCTTCCAGCCGGTGGTGTTCGAGCGCACCGACCAGGTGGCCGCCGCGCTGCAATCCGGGCGCTGCGATTCCTTCGGCATGGACGCCTCGCAGCTCGCCGCGCTGCGCGCCTCCCTGCCCAACCCGGCGCAATGGACGGTGCTGCCCGAGCGCTTCTCCAAGGAGCCCTATGGCGCCTATGTGCGGCGCGGCGACGACAATTGGTTCGACATCGTGCGCTGGTACACCACCGCCATCATCGAGGCGGAGGAGCAGGGCGTGACCGCGGCCAATGCCGAGGCGATGCGCGGCAGCGCCACCAACCCCAACACCCGCCGCCTGCTCGGCGCCACGCCGGAGCTCGGCCAGTCGCTGAAGCTCGACCCGCTCTGGGCCTACAACGCCATCCGCGCCGTCGGCAATTACGGCGAGATCTATGACCGGCACATGGGCCCGAACACGCCGATCGGCCTGCCGCGCGGCCCGAACGAGCAATGGACCAAGGGCGGCCTGCTCTACGCCTGGCCGATGCGCTGAGCCGCCCCGGGCGCCGCCCCGCTTGCGGGACGCGGCGCCAGGCGGCATTGGCGGGGTGTGACACGTATCGCCGCCCCGCCCCTGCTGACCGACCCCGACCTGGCCCTGGCCCGGCTGCTGGCCCTGCTGCCGGCGCTGGCGCCGCGCCGCCTGGCCGCGGGCGAGGCGGTCGGCCTGGTCCTGGCCGAGGCGCTGCGCCTGCCCGGCCCGGTGCCGCCGGCGCCGCGCGCGCTGCGCGATGGCTGGGCGCTGGAAGCCGCCGAGACCCTGGGCGCCGGCCCCTACGCCCCGGCGCCGCTGTCCCGCGCCCTGGCCGTCGCCAGCGGCGAGGCCCTGCCACCGGGCTGCGACGCCGTGCTGGACCCGTTCGACATCACCCATCTCGGCCCGCTGCGCGCCGCGCTGCGCGACGCCATCCCCGGCGAGGGGGTGCGCGGGGCCGGGGAGGAGGCGCCGGAAGGGTTCCTGCTGGCCGGGGCCGGCACCAGGCTGCGCCCGCTGGCCCTGCCGCTGCTGGCGGCGGCCGGGATCGGCAGGGTCGCGGTGCGGCAGCCGCGCCTTGCGCTGCTGCCGGTGGGCGAGGAATGGATGGGCGGCATGGCGGACAGCCTCTCCCCCTGCCTCGCCGCCCTGGCCCTGGTGGAGGGCGCCGCCTGCCGTCTCCTGCCCGCCGTGCCGGACGCGCCCGATGCCATCGCCGCCGCGCTGCGGGGCGCCGCGGCGGAGGCCGATCTGCTCTGCACCCTGGGCGGCAGCGGGCAGGGGCCTTCCGACCACAGCGCCGCCGGGCTGGACGCGGCCGGGGCGCTGCTGCTGCACGGCATCGGCGCGCGGCCCGGGGCCAGCGCCGGCTTCGGGCAGGCCGGCGCGACGCCGGTGCTGCTGCTGCCCGGCCGGGCCGAGGATGCGCTGGCCGCCTGGCTGCTGCTGGCACGGCCGGCGCTGCGCCGGCTGGCCCAGGCCGCGCCGCCGCCGCGCCGGAGGCTGCGCCTGGCGCGCAAGCTGGCCTCCAGCGTCGGGCTGGCCGAGATCGCCCTGCTGCGGCGGGAGGGGGAGGCGGCCATCCCGCTGGGCCTCGGCAGCCTGACGCTGGCCGCCCTGGCCCAGGCCGACCACGCCCTGATCCTGCCCGCCGCCACCGAGGGCCATGAGGAAGGCGCCTGGATCGAGGCCGAGCCGCTCTGGAGCCCCGCATGACCGAGACCGACGGCCTGCTGGCCCGCATCCGCCGTGCCGCGCGGCAGGAGCAGTTCCTGGAAGTGCTGCCGGCCGAGGAGGCGATGCGCCGCTTCCGCGATGCGCTGGAGCTTGCTCCGCTGCCGGCGGAGACGGTTGGGTTGGCGGCGGCGCTGGGCCGGGTAGTGGCCTCGCCGGTCGCCGCCGCCATGGACGCGCCGCCCTTCGACCGCGCCTCGGTGGATGGCTTCGCGCTGCGCGCCGCCGACACCGCCGGCGCCAGCGAGGCCGCGCCGCGCCGCCTGCGGCTGAATGCCGAGCTGCTGGCCTGCGGCGTCGCCCCCGCCATCGCCGTCGCGCCGGGCACGGCGACGGCCATCGCCACCGGCGGCGTCATCCCGCGCGGCGCCGATGCGGTGCTGATGGTCGAGCACAGCGCGCTGGAGGAGACGCCCGAGGGCCCCGTCATCGCCGTGCAGCGCGCCGTGGCGCCGGGCCAGTTCATCGGCTTCGCCGGCAGCGACATCGCCCGTGGCGAGACGCTGCTGCGCCGCGGCGCCATCATCACCGCGCGCGAGATCGGCATGCTGGCCGCTTCCGGCCATGCGGCGGTCGCGGTGGTGCGGCGGCCGCGCGTCGCGGTGCTGTCCACGGGGGATGAGCTGGTGCCGCCGGGCACGCTGCCCCTGCCGCCGGGCGCCATCGCCGACAGCAACGCCGCCATCCTCGGCGCGGCAGTGGCCGAGAATGGCGGCGAGGCCCTGCCGCGCGGCATCCTGCCGGATGACGAGGCGAAGCTGGAGGCCGCCGTGCGGGCGGCGCTGGCCGAGGCCGATATGGTCGTGCTGTCGGGCGGCACCAGCAAGGGGGCGGGGGATGTGTCGCACCGCATCCTGGCGCGGCTCGGCCCGCCCGGCATCGTCGCGCATGGCGTGGCGCTGAAGCCGGGCAAGCCGCTCTGCCTGGCCGTCGCCGGGGGCAAGCCGGTGGTGGTGCTGCCGGGCTTCCCGACCTCGGCCATCTTCACCTTCCACGAATTCGTCGTGCCGGTGCTGCGGGCGCTGGCCGGCCTGCCGCCGCGCCAGGAGACGGAGCGCGAGGCGCGGCTGGCGCTGCGCACGCCGAGCGAGCTGGGCCGCACCGAATATGTCATGGCCTCGCTCGCCGAGGCGCCGGAGGGCGGGCTGGCCGCCTGGCCGCTCGGCAAGGGTTCTGGAAGCGTCACCGCCTTCGCCCAGGCGGACGGCTTTTTTTCGGTGCCCGCCCTCTCGGCGGGGGTCGAGGCGGGGGCGGAGGTGCGGCTGCGGCTGATCGGTGGCGCGGCGCCGCTGCCGGATCTCGCCATCATGGGCAGCCATTGCGTCGGGCTGGATGCGGTGCTGGACGCGCTGGCGGCGCAGGGGGTGCGGGCCCGCAGCCTGGCGGTGGGCAGCCTGGGCGGGCTGGCCGCGGCGCGGCACGGCGAATGCGACATTGCGCCGGCGCATCTGCTGGATGCCGCCAGCGGTGCCTACAACACCCCCTATCTGGAGCCGGGCCTCACCCTGGTGCCGGGCTGGCGGCGCATGCAGGGGGTGGTGTTCCGCCCCGGCGACGCCCGGTTCGAGGGTCTGGCGGCGCGCGACGCCGTCGCCCGGGCGGCGGCCGATCCCGCCTGCCTGCTGGTCAACCGCAATGCGGGCTCGGGCACCCGCATCCTGCTGGACGGGCTGCTCGGCGGGGCGCGGCCGCCCGGCTATGCCAACCAGCCGAAATCCCACAATGCCGTGGCTGCCGCCGTGGCGCAGGGCCGCGCCGATTGGGGGCTGGCCATCGACACGGTGGCGCGCGCCTACGGTCTCGGCTTCCTGCCGGTGGCGGAGGAGCATTACGATTTCTTCCTGCCCGAGGCGCGGCGCGGCCGGCCGGCCGTGCAGGCCTTCCTGGCGGCGCTGGCCGAGCCTTCGCTGCGGGCGCGGCTGGCGGCCCTCGGCTTCCGGCCTTCCGGCTGAGCGGCGCGTCATCCACCGAAACTTATCCACCGAATCTGGGGATCGGCCTGTGCGTAGCCCTGTGGACAAATCGCCCGGACGCTGTCGGGCGCGCGGGCGGCAAGGCCCGGCGCCGTGCTGACGCTGCGCCAGATCGAGGTGTTCCGCGCCGTGCTGCAGGCCGGCAGCATGATGGGGGCGGCGCGGCGCCTCGGCATCGCCCAGCCCACCGTCACCCGCGTCATCCGCCGCATGGAGGATGTGGTGGGCGTGCCGCTCTTCGACCGCGCCGCCGGCCGGCTGACGCCGACCGCCGAGGCGCGGCGGGTGCTGGAGGAGGTGGACCGCGCCTTCGAGGGGCTGAGCGCCGCCTTGCTGCGCGCCAGCCGCGCCGCGCGGCCGGAGGAGGGGCATCTGCAGCTCGGCGTCTCGCCGAGCCTGGGGCGGGTGCTGGTGCCGCGCGCGCTGGCCGGGCTGGTGGCGGCGCATCCGGGGCTGTCGCTGCGGCTCGACGTGCTGTCGGTCAGCCAGGTGGTGGCCTATCTGCGCGACGGGCCGGGGGAGGCCGCCGTCACCCTCTACCCGTTGCTGGAGGCCGGCATCCACAGCCAGCATGTGGGGCAGGGCGCCATGGTCGCGCTGGTGCCGCGCGGCTGGGACCTGGCCTCCCGCCCGGCGCTGCGGCCGCGCGACCTGGAGGGGCGGGCGCTCGCCATGTTCGAAGGCTATTCGGTGCATGGCCAGGCGCTGAGCGCCTGGCTGGCGCTGGATGGCGCCAGCCCCGGCCAGCGCCACCAGGTGCGCTTCGCCGAATCCGCCGCCGCTTTGGCCGAGGCCGGGCTCGCCATCGCGCTGGTCGATGCCTTCAGCGCCATGGCGGTGGATGAGCGGCGCGTGGCGATCCTGCCGGCGCTGGGGGCCGGCCGGTTCAACGTCTATCTGCACCGGGTGCTGGACCGGGTGCAGGGCCGCTTCCTGCCGCCCTTCGCCACGCTGCTGAGCCAGGCCATCGCCGAGCGTGCCGTCGCGCTGCCCATGCCCTGAGGCTATGGCCCCCTTCCAAGCTGGCGCTTGCCAGGGAAGGGGCGGCGCGCGCCTATGCCGGCTGAACGCGGCCCCCGAATGGCCGGGCCGCCAAGACGCGACGATGGAGGAACGCCCATGACCCGACCGAACCCGCTCGGCCATCCCCTTGCCCGGCGCGCGGCGCTGAGCGGCGCGGCGGGGCTCGGCCTCGCGGCGCTGGCGCCCGGCGCAGCGCGGGCGCAGGCGGCGGCCTGGCCGCAGCGCGTGCCGACCATCGTGGTGCCGTTTGCCGCCGGTGGCGGCGTCGATGTCGCCACCCGCGCCATCGCCGACCGGGCCGGGGAGGCGCTGGGCCGCCGCCCCGTCATCGAGAACCGTGGCGGCGGCAGCACCATTCCGGCGACGCAGCAGGTCGTCCGCGCCGAGCCGGATGGCTACACCATCCTGGCGGTGCCGACGACGACGGTGATCAACCCCGCCTTCCGCAACGACCTGCCCTATGACTGGCAGACCGACCTGGTGCCGGTCGGGCTGATCGCGCGGCTGCCCTTCGTGGTGGTGACGCGCGCCGCCTCCCCGGTGCGGGACATGGCGGCGCTGGCCGAGGCGACGCGGCGCGCCCGCACGCCGCTGACCTTCGGCTCGGGCGGGGCGGGGACGGTGGCGCATCTGGCCGGCGAGTTCTTCGGGCTGCGCACCGGCATCGAGGTGCAGCACGTGCCCTATCGCGGCGAGGCGCCGGCGCTGACCGACACCATCGCCGGCAATCTGGATGTGATGTTCTGCAGCCTGGCCGCGGCCTCGGGGCAGATCCAGGCCGGGGCGCTGCGGGCGCTGGGGGTCACCACCGCCTCACGCGTGGCGAGCCTGCCGGAGGTGCCGACCGTCGCCGAGCAGGGTTTCCCCGGCTATGACGTCTCCGCCTGGATCGCGCTGGCGGTGCCGCGCCGCACGCCCGCCGAGGTGGTGGCCACCCTGAACCGCGCCTTCAACGAGGCGCGCCAGGACAGCGCGCTGGCCGCCCGCCTGGCGCAGCTGGGCGCCGAGCCCGCCGGCGGCACGCCGGAGGAGCTTGGGGCCTTCATGCGCCAGGAAGCCGCGCTGTGGGCCAAGGTCGTCACCGACGCCAAGGTCCGCCTGGAATAGGCCACGGCCAGCTGACAGAAAAAAGAAGGGGTCCGGGGAATTCCTTCCCCGGCCTTGCTGTCCTGCTTTTGCAAGGAGGCGGAAGCCATGCTCGCTTTGCGCAAGCCCACCCCCGCGCCCGGCCTGGTCCTGGCCGATGTGCCCGAGCCCGTCGCCGCCCCTGGCGAGGTGCTGATCCGCGTCGAGGCGGCCGGCATCTGCGGCACCGATGTGCATATCGCCGAATGGAGCGCCGGCTATGAGTCGATGCGCGCCGCCATGCCGGTGACGATCGGCCATGAATTCGCCGGGCGTGTGGTGGCGCTGGGCGAGGGCGCGCTGGGCGTCGCCGAGGGCCAGCGCGTCACCGTGCGCCCCTCCACCGTCTGTGGCCGCTGCGCCGCCTGCGCCGGCGGCGACCCGGATGGCTGCACATCGCGGCGCGGCATCGGCATCGGCCGCGATGGCGCCTTTGCCGCGCTGGTGCGGGTGCCGGCGCTGAACTGCGTCGCGGTGCCGGAGGGGCTGGATGCCGAGCTGGCGGCGATGGCCGAGCCGCTCAGCGTGTCCATGCACGCCGTGGACCTGGCCGCCGTGAAGCCCGGGCAGCGTGTGCTGGTGCTGGGTCCGGGGCCGATCGGGCTCGGCATCCTGATGTTCGCGGCGGCGGCGGGGGCAGAGGTGGTGCTGGCCGGGCATGGCGATGCGGCGCGGCTGGAGGTGGCGCGGGCGCTCTGCCCCGGGGTGGTGGCGCTGGATTTGGCCGGCACCGACCTGCCCAGCGCGCTGGAGGCGGCCGGGCAGGCGGCGCCGTTCGACGCGGTGATCGAGGCCGCCGGCGTCACGGCGGCGGTGGAGCAGGGGCTGGCGCGGCTGCTGCGCGGCGGGGTGTTCGTGGTGGCGGGCATCCATGCGCGCCCGGCCCCGGTCGATCTGACGCGGCTGGTGCGCATGGAGCAGACGATGCATGGCGCCTATCGCGCGCCGATCGCCGACTGGCCGCGGGTGCTGGCCTTCCTGGCGCGGCAGGGCGAGGCGGCGCGGCGGATGATCACCCACCGGCTGCCACTGGCCAAGGCGCTGTCCGGCTTCTCCGCGGCGCAGGATCGCAGCGCCGCCAAGGTGATGCTGCTGCCATGACCGGGGCGCTGCTGGCGCTGTGGAACGGCGCCCGCCCCGGGGCCCTGGCCGAATACGAGACCTGGCACGGCATCGAGCACGCGCCGGAGCGGCTGGGCGCGCCGGGTTTTCGGTTCGCCCGGCGCTATCGCGCCGAGGCCGGCGCGGCCGGGGGGTTTTTCACGTGGTACGGGCTGGACGATCTCGGCGCGCTGGAGACGCCGGCCTATGCGGCGCTGCAAAGCGATCCCACCGCCTGGTCGGCGCGGATGCGGCGCAGCCTGACCGGTTTCCGCCGCCTGCCCGGCCGCATCCTGGCGGAGGAGGGGCGGGGCATCGGCGGCGCGCTGGTGACGCTGCGCCGGCCCGGGCCGGCGGCGGCCGCCTGGTCGGCGCTGGCCGCGCCGGTGCAGGCGGCGCTGCGCCAGGGCGCGCTGCTGCGCTACGCCTTCGCCGAGGCGGCGCAGCAGGGCCAGGCCTATTCGGTCTTCCCCGACGCGCCGGCGCCCATAGAGGAAAGCCTGCTGCTGCTGGAGGGCACGGAGCCCGCGAGGCTGGCGGATCTCGCCGCCACCCTGGCCGCGCCCGGCGACACGCCCGGCCATTGGCGGCTGCTGCAGAGTGTCGAGCGCCGCGAATTGCCGGAGGCCGCGCGCCAGGCGCCACGCGACGACCTGGAAAAAGCCTGGCGCGCGGAGGCCGCGGGCTAGGCGCGGGCCAGCGGCAGCTTGCTGCCGGCGGCGGCGCGCTCGGCCAGCACGGCGCGGCGGAAGCGGAACAGCCGGGCCGGGCGGCCGCCGGTCTCGGCGGTGCTGTCGCCGGTCTCCTCGACCAGGGCCTGCTGCTCCATCAGCCGGCGGAAATTCTGCTTGTGCAGCTTCTGCCCGGCCAGCGCCTCGACGCTGCGCTGCAGCTGCAGCAGGGTGAAGCGCTCCGGCATCAGCTCGAAGACGATGGGGCGGTAGCGGATCTTGGCGCGCAGCCGGGCGATGGCGGTGGCCAGGATGCGGCGATGGTCATGCGCCATCGGCTCCCCCGGCGCCTGCCAGGGGGCTGCTTCCCCGGGCCGCGCGGCCTCGGGCACCAGCCCCGCCTCGAAGAGCAGCTCGTAGCGCTGCAGCACCAGCTCGTCATTCCAGCCGGCCTCGTCCAGGCCGAAGGCGGCGGCCAGGCGCTGGCGGCGCAGGCGGCGCGGCGCGCTGCCCTCCGCCGCCTGCGCCCAGCGGCGCAGGGCCGCCAGCAGCGCCGGCATGCAGGCGGGCGGGCCGTCGCGCCAATCCTCCCAGGGGAAGTAGCGGTACCAGCCGCGCCAGCCGGCGACGCCATCGCCGGAGGCCTCGCCCTCCCGCGTCAGGCCGAGATAGGAGATGGAGATGACGCGCTGCGCCTCGCCCAGCAGGCGGTCGCCATCGGCGAAGGTGTAGAGCTGCTCGAGATAGCCCAACGGATGATGCGTCTGCCGCTCCACCTGCTCGCGCAGCCCGGCTTGCAGCGAGCGATGCGCGGTGACGAAGGGGCCGGAGGGCAGCGCCGCGCCGTCATGGATGGTCAGGATGCGCGGCACGCCCTCGGTGACGGCGACCAGCGCCGCGATCAGCTCCACCACCAGCTCGGGCACCAGCTCGGGCACCGGCTCCGGCACGGCGCCCGGCGCCGGATCCGGCGCGGTCGGGCGGGAGGGGGGCGCTTCGGGCATGGCGGCCCTTATCGCATGGCGGGCCGGCCGCCGCCAATCGGCGCCCGGCGGCGGCAGGCGGTGGCAGCTATTGGCAGCCGCCGGAGCCTCACGCCGTCTTGAGCGCGAGCGGGGCTGACGCGGGGCCAAGCCTGGGCGTTGCATGGGGGCGCAGAGCATGGCGGGGATGCGGGATCTCCACCGCCAGCCTGTTCTCCCCTGCCGCCCGGGTCCCCTGCCCGGCGATGCGTCCTGCCCGCACCCCGGCTCCGCCCTGCACGGCGCCGGGCGCTCTTGCCGAACGTGTCACCGACCAGGCCGGCCCGCCTTGACGAGGATCGGTGATGCCCGGTTCGACACGCCGCCAATTGCTGGCCGCCTCCGCCCTGTTCGGGCTGACCGGCACGGCCTTCGCCCGCAGCTACACCGAGCGGCCGCCCTGGCGGCCGGGCGAGGCCTATCCGCCGCCCGCCATCAACCCGGGCGGCTGGCACTATCTGAACGCCGCGGAGGTGGCGACACTGGAGGCGATCGTCGACCGGCTGATCCCGGCCGATGATCTCAGCCCCGGCGGGCGGGAGGCGGGCTGCGTCGTCTTCATCGACCGCCAGCTGGCCGGGCCCTATGGCACGCATGAATGGCTCTACATGCGCGGGCCCTTCGCCGAGCACCCGCTGCCGCAGCAGGGGCTGCAATCGCCGCTGACGCCGCGCCAGCAATACCGCCAGGGGTTGGCGGCGCTGGCCGCGCATTGCCGCGACGCCTTTGGCGGCCGCCGCTTCGAGCAGCTCTCGGCCGCGGAGCAGGACCGGCTGCTGGCCGGGCTGGAGAAGGGCGAGGTGCCGCTGCCCGGCTATGGCGGCCCCGGGCTGAGCAACCGGTCCTTCTTCGAGCTGGTGCTGCAGAACACCATGGAAGGCTTCTTCGCCGACCCCGTCTATGGCGGCAATCGCGACATGGCGGGCTGGCGCATGATCGGCTTCCCCGGCGTGCGCTACGATTTCCGGGACGTGCTGGAACGCCCCGGCCAGCGCTACACGCGCCCGCCCGTCGCCATCATGGGCCGGCCCGAATGGAATGGGAGGCCGGCATGAGGCGGCTGCCGAAGAAGGATGTCGTCATCGTCGGGCTGGGCTGGACCGGCTCGATCATGGCGTATGAGCTGTCGCGCGCCGGGCTCGACGTGGTGGCCATCGAGCGCGGGCCCTGGCGCGACACGGCCGCCGACTACAATCTGGCGACGGCGCCGGACGAGCTGCGCTACGCCATCCGCCAGGACATCTTCCTGCGCCCGGCGCAGGACACGCAGACGGCGCGCAACAGCCTGGACCAGGTGGCGCTGCCGATCCGCAAATACGGCTCCTACCTGCCGGGCAATGGCGTGGGCGGCGCGGGCGTGCACTGGAACGGCCATACCTGGCGCTTCATGCCGAGCGATTTCAACCTGCGCTCGCATCTGGTCGGCCGCTATGGCGAGGGCTTCCTGCCCGAGGGCAGCACCATCCAGGACTGGCCCGTCAGCTATGACGAGCTGGAGCCGCATTACGATTTCTTCGAGAAGGTCTGCGGCATTTCCGGCAAGGCCGGCAATCTGCGCGGCGCGATCCAGCCCGGCGGCAACCCCTTCGAGGGCTGGCGCTCGGACGAATATCCGACGCGACCGCTGCGCATGAACCTGGCGCAGACCATGTTCGAGAAGGCGGCGACCGATCTCGGCCTGCATCCCTTCCCGCTGCCCTCCGGCAACATCTCGGAGCCCTACACCAACCCCTATGGCGTGCGGCTGGCGCCCTGCACCTATTGCGGTTTCTGCGAATGGTTCGGCTGCGCCAACTATTCGAAATCCAGCCCGCAGACCTGCGTGCTGCCGGTGCTGATGCGGCAGCCGAATTTCGAGGCGCGCACCCTGTGCGAGGTGACGCGCATCAACACCAGCCGCGACGGCCGCATGGCCACCGGCGTCACCTATGTCGATTCCAGCGGCGAGGAATGGGAACAGCCGGCAGAGATCGTGCTGCTCTGCGCCTATTCGCTGTTCAATGTGCGGCTGCTGATGCTGTCGGGCATCGGCCGGCAATACGACCCGGCGACGGGGGAGGGCACGCTGGGGCGCAACTACGCCTACCAGACCAATGCCGGCAGCGTCGGCTATTTCAGCCGCGACACGCATTTCAACCCCTTCGCCGGGGCCGGCTCGCTCGGCATGATGGCCGATGACTACAATGGCGATGTGTTCGACCACGGGCCGCATGGCTTCATCGGCGGCGCCAACCTGAACTGCACCACCACCAATGGCCGGCCGATCATGAGCCGGCCCGTCCCGCCCGGCACGCCGCGCTGGGGCGCGCAATGGAAGCGCGCCACCGCCGAGACCTATGGCCACACCGCCAATGTCGGCTCGCAGGGCAGCTCCTACAGCTATCGCGACGTCTATCTCGATCTCGACCCGACCTACAAGGACCGGCTGGGCCGGCCGCTGATGCGCATGACCTTCGACTTCAAGGAGAACGAGCTGAAGATGTCGCGCTTCATCGTCGAGCGCACGGCGGAGATCCTGCAGGCGATGGGGGCGGAGCGCATCGTCAAGAACAACAAGAGCGGGCCCTGGAGCGTCGTGCCCTACCAGACCACGCACAACACCGGTGGCGCGGTGATGGGCCACACGCCCCAGGACAGCGTCGTCAACCGCTACACCCAGCACTGGGACGTGCCGAATCTGTTTGTCTCCGGCGCCTGCCTGTTCCCGCAGAATGCCGGCTACAACCCGACCGGCACGGTGGGGGCGCTCACCTACTGGGCGCTGGACGCCATCAAGAACCAGTATCTGCGCAACCCCGGCCAGCCCATGGTGCAGGCGTGATGCGCGCGCCCCTCGCCCTGGCGGCGCTGCTCGGCCTGCTCTGCATGGGCACGGCGCGGGCCGACCCCGACAATTTCACCGAGGTGGAGCGCGGCCGCTACCTGGCGCGCGCCGGCGATTGCGTCGCCTGCCATCTCGGCCCCGACCGCCAGTCCCTGGCGGGCGGCCACCGGCTGGAAACGCCCTTCGGCGCCATCGCCGTGCCCAACATCACGCCGGATGCGGAGACCGGTATCGGCAGCTGGAGCGCCGACGACTTCCACCGCGCCATGCACAAGGGGGTGCGGCCGGACGGCACGCATCTCTACCCGGCCTTTCCCTACACCGCCTTCACCCGCCTCTCGCGCCAGGACAATGACGCGATCTACGCCTATCTGCGCACGCTGGAGCCGGTGCGCAACGCGGTGGACCGCGACACGCTGCCCTTCCCCTTCAACATCCGCGCGCTGATGGGGATCTGGAACCGGCTGAACTTCACCCCGGGCGAATTCCAGCCCGACCCGCAGCGGTCGGAGGCCTATAATCGCGGCGCCTATCTGGTGGAGGGGCCGGCGCATTGCGGGCTGTGCCACACGCCGCGCAACCTGCTGGGCGGTGACCGGGACGGGCAGCATCTGCAGGGCGGTGTGCTGCAGGACTGGTTCGCCCCCAACATCACCGCCGACCGGCGCGTCGGCATCGGCGGCTGGTCGGATGACGAGATGGTCGAATACCTGCGCACCGGCCGCAACGCGCACAGCGCCGCCAGCGGGCCGATGGCGGAGGTCGTGGCCTTCTCCACCAGCCAGCTGAGCGAGGCGGATCTGCGCGCCATCGCCGTCTATCTGCGCGAGCGCGGCGCGGCGGCCGAGCCGGCGCCGGCGCCGCTGGCGGCGGAGGAGCCGCGCATGCGGACGGGCTCGGCGATCTATGCCGATAGCTGCGCCGCCTGCCATCGCGGCAATGGCAGCGGCGTCGACCGCATGTTCCCGCGCCTGGCCGGCAGCGCGCTGGTGCAGCAGGGCGATGCCACCAGCGTCATCCGCATGATCCTGGAGGGTGGCCAGGCGGCGGCGACGCCGCTGGCCCCCACCGCGCCGGCCATGCCGGCCTTCGGCTGGCGGATGAACGACCGGCAGGTGGCGGATGTCGCCACCTATCTGCGCAATGCCTGGGGCAATGCGGCGCCGCCGGTGACGCCGGAGATGGTGCAGAAGCTGCGCGCCTCACTCTCCGGGCGCGGCGGCTGAACGGGGCCGGGGGGTCAGCCCCCCGGCGCCTCCTCCAGCGCGCGGCACAGCGCCGCCAGATGCGGGGCGGCGGCCTGTTCCGCCTCGCGCTCCACGGCGCGGTAGCGGGCGATCACCGCCTCGCCCAGCGGGGTCAGCCGGGCGCCGCCGCCGCCCGCCCCGCCGGGGGCCGCCTCCACCACAGGCCGGCCGAGCTGCCGGCTCAGCTCATCCGCCAGCTCCCAGGCGCGGCGGTAGGACATGCGCAGCGCCCGCCCGGCGGCGGAGATCGAGCCGCGATCGCGGATTTCTTCCAGTAGCCGCACCTTGCCGGGGCCGATGCGGGCGCCGCTTGGCAGTTCGATGCGCAGGCTGAGGCGTGGCGCCGCCGCTGCGTCCTGGTCCCTGGCCCGTGCCATGTCAGGGCGCCGCCTCGGCGCCGCCGCCGCGGAAGGCGACCGATTTGATCAGCGCCCAGACCGGCTGCCCCGGCGAGAGGGAGAGGCGCTGCACCGCATCCTCGGTCAGCCGTGCCAGCAGCACCGCCTCGCCCACCCGCAGCCGCAGCATGCGTTCATGCGGCGCGCCGGGCTCGATCGCCTCCAGCAGCGCCGGCAGCTGGTTGCCGATCGACAGGCCCTGCAGCGGCGCCGTCGCCACGGCGATGTCGCGGGCGCGCAGCCGCAGCCGGAGGGAGCTGCCCACCGGCTCCTCCAGCAGCGGCACCAGAAGCTCGCCGCCGGCGAAGCCCAGCCGCGTCAGCCCGCGCGAGGGCGCGTGCGCCTCGACGCGGCAGGGCAGCACCACACCGGCATCCCGCCGGCCGGAGAGCAGCGGCAGGTCGGTGCGCAGCGACAGCGCCTCCGGCGTGCCGCAGGCCAGGACGCGGCCGCCCTGCATCAGCACCAGCGTGTCGGCCAGCCGGTCCACCTCGTCCAGCGCGTGGGTGACGTAGAGGATCGGGATGCGCAGGGCTTCGCGCAGGCGCTGGAAATAGGGCAGCAGCTCCGCCTTGCGCGCCGCGTCCAGCGCCGCCAGCGGCTCGTCCATCAGCAGCAAAGCAGGGCGGCTGAGCAGGGCGCGGCCGAGCGCCACGCGCTGCTTCTCGCCGCCCGACAGCGCCGCCGGGCGCCGGCCCAGCAGATGCGGGATGCCGAGCAGCGCGACGATCTCGGCGAAGCCCGGCCCCGCCGCGCCACGCGGCGCGCGCCTCAGCCCGTAGCGGAGGTTGCTCTCCACCGAGAGATGCGGGAACAGCCGCGCCTCCTGGAAGACCAGGCCGCAGCGGCGGCGCTCGGCCGGGATGTCGTGCCGCGTCGCGCTGTCGAACAGCAGCGTCTCGCCAAGCGCGATGCGCCCCTCGCGCGGGCGCAGCAGCCCGGCGACGGCGGCGAGCAGCGTCGACTTGCCGCAGCCGGAGGGGCCGAACAGCACGGTGGTGCCGGGCAGCGGGGCCTCGAAGGCGGCATCCAGCAGAAAACCGTCGCGCCCGGGGAAGCCGTGGCGCAGCGCGACCTGCAGCATCACGCGGCCTCCCGCCCCAGCGCCCGACGCAGGCGGCGCCCGGCCCATTCGGCCAGCAGCAGGCCGGCGATGGCGAGGCTGAAGGAGATGCCGGCGAGCTTGGCCGCCGTCGCCTCGCCGCCCGGGGTCTGGGTCGCGCTGTAGATCGCCAGCGGCAGGGTCTGGGTCTGGCCGGGGATGTTGGAGGCGAAGGTGATGACGGCGCCGAACTCGCCGAGGCCCGCGGCGAAGGCGGTGATGGCACCGGAAAGAATACCCGGCGCGATCAGCGGCAGGGTGATGGTGACGAAACGGTCGAGCGGACCCGCGCCCAGGCTGCGTGCCGCCGCCTCCAGCCCGGGATCGACCTGCTCCAGGCTCAGCCGCACCGCGCGCACGATCAGCGGGAAGGACATCACCGCGGTGGCCAGCGAGGCGCCGGCGGTGGTGAAGACCAGGCGCAGCCCGAACCATTCGTGCAAAAGCCCGCCCACCGGCCCGCGAATGCCGAAGGTGACCAGCAGCAGCCAGCCCACCACCACCGGCGGCATCACCAGCGGCAGATGCACCAGCGCGTCGAGCACGGCGCGGCCGGGGAAGCGGCCGCGCGCCAGCAGCCAGGCCGCCAGCACCGCCGGCGGCAGGCCGAACAGCACCGAGCGCAGCGCGACCGAGAGGCTCAGCCGCACCGCCTGCCATTCCTCGGGCGTGAGGAAGCCCGCCGGATCCACCCCCCCCATGGCGCTGCGTCAGGGCGCCTGGAGGGCGAAGCCGAAGCGGCGATAGAGCGGCGCCGCCTCCGCCCCGGTGAGGAAATCGAGAAAGGCGCGCGCCTCGGCATTGCCCCCGGCGCGGCGGGCGAGGGCGAAGGGGTAGGTGACGGGCGGGTGGCTCTCGGCCGGGAAGCTGCCCAGCAGCGTCACCCCGCGCGAGGCGGCGGCGTCGGTCGCATAGACGATGCCGAGCGGCGCCTCGCCGCGCTCGACCAGCAGCAGGGCGGAGCGGACATTGTCGGCCCGCGCCAGGCGTGGCGCCACGCGCTCCCACTGCCCCATCCAGCTCAGCGCCGCCTGGGCATATTTGCCGACCGGCACGTTGGAGGGGTCGCCGGTGGCGATGCGCCCGCCCTCGCCGGCCAGCGCCAGAAGGTCGGTCTGCCGGGTGATGGCGAGCGGCGCCAGGCGGCTATCGGCGGGGGCCACCAGCACCAGCCGGTTGGCCAGCACGCTGCGGCGCGTCGGGTCCAGGATCAGCCCGCGCTGCTGCACATAATCCATCCAGGGCTCGTCGGCCGAGGCGAAGATGTCGGCCGGCGCGCCCTGCTCCATCTGCCGCGCCAGGGCCGAGGAGGCGGCGAAGGAGAAGCGCGGGGCGGGGTGCCCCTTGGCGCGCCAGGCCTCGGCCAGGGCGCGCATCGCATCCGTCAGGCTGGCGGCGGCGAACACCGTCGGGCCCTCCGCGCCCTGGGCGCGGGCGCCGGTGCCGGAGAGCAGCAACAGGGCGGCGGCGGCCGCCAGCAAGACCCGGCGATGCATGGCGAGGACCCGTTCGTCGTTCCCGAATGGCTATAGCGGTCCGCCACCCTGGCGGACAAGCCGGCGCTGCCCGGCGCCTGCCGGACGCTGCCAGGCGGGGGCGCTTCGCGTCTTGTTGAGCCGGCGACCCGCCTCCCGATGGTGCGCTGCGTATTGCGAATGTTTCTCATTTGCGCCAGCATATCGACCGCCCCCCGGCCCGGCGGCCGGGCCCGCCAAGGACAAACGCCGTGCCTGAGGAAGACAGCCAGCTCGATCTTTATGTGCTGCACCGCGCCGCGCTGGTCGACTATGCGACTCCGATCGCAGGCAGCCGGGCGGTGGCGGAGGATGTGGTGCAGGAAGCCTGGCTGCGCTTCAGCGCCGCCGCGCGCCAGCCGCGCGGCGCCGAGCAGGCGATCCTGAAGCCGCTCGGCTATCTGCACCGCGTGGTGCGCAACCTGGCGCTGGACGGCGCCCGCCGCCTGGCCTGGGAAGGCGCCTGGCGGCGCGAGGCCGGGGCGGTGGCGCTGAACCACGCCCATTCGCCCGAGCAGATCCACGCCGATCGCGAGGATATCCGCCGCGTCGCCGACGCCCTGGCCGAGCTGCCCGAGCGCACCCGCCGCGCCTTCGAGCTGCACCGCATCGCCGGCCTGACCATGCCGCAGATCGCCGCCGAGCTCGGCATCTCGGTCGGGCTGACGCATCAGCTGATCCGCCAGGCGGTGACGCATTGCGCCGAACGGCTCGATGGCCCTGGACCCGGGCAGGCGCTATCCTGAAAAACGCGGCCGATCGATCGTCTCGGGAATGGGAGATGGGCGCGACGCCGCGCCCTGTCCCTTTCCTGCCCGACTGTCGAACCCATGGTCCCCAGAGAGCAAGCGTCAGAATCCGGGCGGCAGCCCGCGGCGGTCCCCGCGACCGGACCCGCCGCGGCGCGCGAGGCCGCCGCGGCCGAGGCGCTGTGGGACGAGGCCCTGACCTTCTCCATCGCCCTGCGCGAGACCCCCGGCGACGCCGCGCTGCGCCGCGCCTGGCAGGATTGGCTGGCGCGCGGCCCGGCGCAGCGCGCCGCCTGGGCGCGGGCCGAGCGGGTCTCGGCGCTGATGGGCGAGGCGGTGCGCGGCACCGGCGCGGCGCGGCGCCCGGCCCGCACCGGCCGGCGCGCCTTGCTGGCCGGCGGTGGCCTGGCCGCCGCCGCCGCGGTGGCGGGCCTGGCGGCGCCCGGGCTGTGGCGCGGCTGGAACGCCGATTACCGCACCGGGGCGGGGGAGCTGCGCCAGCTCACGCTCGAGGATGGCACGCGGGTCGAGCTCGACACCGCCACCGCCCTCTCGGTCGCCTACACGCCGGGGCGGCGCAAGCTCTGGCTGCATTCCGGCCAAGCCTTCTTCGCCGTGGCGCACGACCCGTCGCGGCCCTTCACCGTGCAGGCCGAGCCGGTCGCGGTCTCGGTGCTGGGCACCCGCTTCAACCTGCGCCGCACCGGCGAGCGGGTGGAGCTGGCGGTGGAGCAGGGCGAGGTCAGCGCTGCCCTGCCGCCCGGGCGCGAGGCGCCGGCGGCCGAGCTGCTGCTGGGCGCCGGGGAAAGCCTCTCGGCCGATCTGGCGCAGCAGGCGCTGCGGCGCGGCCGGCTCGACCCCGGCCAGGCGCTGGCCTGGCGCAGCCGGCGCCTGGTGGCCGATGCCAGGCCGGTGGCCGAGCTGCTGGAGGAGATCGGCCGCTATTATCCGGGCCTGGTCTGGCTGGCCGATTCGGGACTGGGCGAGCGGCGGGTCACCGGGCTCTACGATCTGACCGACGTGCCGCAGGCGGTGCGCCGCGTGGTGGCGCCGCTGGGCGGGCGGGTGCGGCAGATCTCGCCCTATCTGCTCTGGGTCGGCGCCGCCTGACGCCGCGCCTCGGCTGATGGCGCCGCCTTCCCCGCGCCGCCGGCACCGCCTGGCCGGGGCGGCGCTGCCGCTGCTGGCCCTGCTGCCGGCCGGCGCCATGGCGGCGGGCGCCGCCGGCTGCGCCGATCTGCTGCCGGCGGCCGAGTTCGCCATCGAGCTGCCGGCCCAGCCGCTCTCCACCGCGCTGCTCTCGCTCGGCCAGCAGGCGGGCTTCGCCATCAGCGCCGATGCGGCGCTGCTGCAGGGGCTCTCCGCCCCCGCCCTGGCCGGCAGGCTGCGCCCGGCCGAGGCGCTGGACCGGCTGCTGCGCCCGGCCGGGCTGGGCTGTGCGCCCCTGCCGGCCGGCGGCATCACCCTGCGGCGCGGCAGCCCCGCCACCGCGCTGGAGGGGGTGACGGCGCTGCCCGAGCTGCCGGTCACCGCGCGGCCGCTGGCGCCGGGCGGCGCCTGGCCGGTGCTCGACCTCGCCGCCACCGCCGGCAGCAAGGCGCCGACGCCGCTGCTGGAACTGCCGCAATCCGTCTCCCTGGTGCCGCAGGCGCAGATCGCCGCGCGCGGGGCGCAGAGCGTCTCCGCCGCGCTGCGCTATCTGCCGGGCGTGCAGGCCGAGCCCTATGGCGCCGACACCCGCTACGACCAGGTGAAGCTGCGCGGCTTCGACGCGCATGGGCTCGGCGACTACCGCGACGGGCTGCGCCAGCCGGCCAACAGCTTCGCCTATTTCCGCACCGAGCCCTTCGGCCTGGAGCGGATCGAGGTGCTGCGTGGGCCGAGCTCCATGCTCTATGGGCAGAACGCGCCGGGCGGGCTGATCGACCGCATCTCCAAGCAGCCCCCCGACCAGCCGCTGCACGAGCTGGCCCTCGCCTATGGCAGCCGTGACCGGCGCCAGGCCAGCATCGATCTCGGCGGCCCGCTGAACGAGGCCGGGGCGCTGGCCTACCGGCTGACCGGCCTGGCCCGGGCGGCCGACAATGCGCAGTACAAATCCATGCCGGATGACCGGCTCTATCTGGCGCCCTCGCTGCGCTGGCGGCCGGATGGCGAGACCAGCCTGACCCTGCAGGGCGAATGGCTGCAGGATCGCAGCGGCTACAACTGGTACTACACCCCGCCCGGCGGCCGTCCGACCCGCACCTGGCTGGGCGAGCCGGATTTCGACAGCTTCCGGCAGAGCCAGTACCAGCTCGGCTACCGGCTGGAGCACCGCCCGGCCGAGGCGCTGACGCTGCGCCAGGCGCTGCGCTTCGGCCATCTCGAGATCGACAATGACTATGTCTATGGCGTCACCGCCGGGCGCGACGGGCGCACGGTCTCCCGCGTCTGGGAGAGTTTCAGCCAGCGGCTGGACGGGCTGGCGCTGGACAACCAGGCGGAGCTGCGGCTGCGCAGCGGCGCGCTGCGGCACCGTCTGCTGGCCGGGCTCGACTACCAGCAGACGCAATGGTCCAGCCTGGGGCGGGGTGGCTATGCGCCCTCCCTCGACCTGGCCAGCCCGCGCTATGGCCAGCGCATCGACCGCAGCCGCTCGCAGCCCAGCCAGGACGGTGCGCAGCGGCTGCAGCAGCTCGGCCTCTACCTGCAGGACCAGCTGCGGCTGCAGGATTGGGTGCTGACGCTGGGGGCGCGGCAGGACTGGCTGTCCGGGCGCGCCAGCAACCGGCTGACCGGGACGGGCAGCGACCTGGCCGAACAGGCCACCACGGCCCGCCTCGGCCTGACCTGGCTGGGGCCGGCGGGCTTCGCGCCCTATGCGAGCTACAGCACCTCCTTCCAGCCGCAGATCGGCACCACCGCGCCGGCGCGCGGCGCCACCCCCTACAGGCCGAGCACCGGCACGCAGTATGAGCTAGGCGTGAAATGGCAGCGCCCGGAGGGGGAGAGCTACGTCACCCTCGCCGGCTTCCGCCTGGAGCAGCGCAACGCCACGGTGGCCGATGCCGACAACCCGGGCTACAGCCTGCAGGCCGGCGGGCTGCGCAGCCAGGGGCTGGAGCTGGAGGCGGTGGCGAAGCTCGATGAGGGGCTGCGCCTGGCCGCCGCCTACACCTATCAGGATGTCGAGGTGACGCGGCACAGCGATGCCGCGCTGCTCGGCAAGCGGCCGATCCTGGTGCCGCAGCGCATGGCCTCGCTCTGGGCCGAATACGCGGTCAGCGAGGGGGTGCTGGAAGGGCTCGGCCTCGGTGCCGGGCTGCGCTTCCGCGGCCGCTCCTACGCCGACCCGCAGAACAGCCGGCGCAACGACGCCGCCACGCTGTTCGACGCCGCGCTGCATTACGACATTGACCGTTACCGCCTGTCGCTGACCGCCACCAACCTGGCCGGCACCGCCGTCGCCTCCTGCCAGAACGCCATCTGCTACTGGGGGGAGGGCCGCACCGTGCTGGCCGCCCTGCGCTACGCCTGGTGACGTTTCTGCGTCCGCGCTGAAAATCTCCGCGCCTCGCTCGTCTGCTGCAGAGAGGGTTCGCCGGTGACGCGGCCCGCGCCCCCGCGCGGCCCGCCCCGGCCCCCGCCACATCCGTGCAGCGGAAGGGACACCATGAGCTGGGGCGACGCCAACACCATCTTCCTCGTGGTCGTGAATGATGAAGGCCAGCACTCGATCTGGCCGTCCTACAAGCCGATGCCGGCCGGCTGGCAGGAGGTCGGGCAGCGCGGCAGCAAGGCCGAATGCCTCGACTGGATCGACGCCAACTGGCAGGACATGCGGCCGAAAAGCCTGCGCGCCGCGCTGCAGGCCGCCGGCGCGCAGGATGGCTGAGACGGCGCTGACGCTGCTCTGCTTCGCCCAGGCGGGCGGCAATGCGCAGGGTTTCCGCCGCTGGGCCGCCTGGCTGCCGGAGACGCTGCGGCTGCTGCCGCTCGACCGGCCCGGCCATGGCGCCCGGCGCGGCGAGGCGCCGGAGCAGGATTGGGACAGGCTGCTGCCGCGATTGCTGGTCGCCTTGCCGCCGCGTCTCGGCCCCTATGCGCTGTTCGGCCACAGCCTGGGCGCGCTGGTGGCGCTGGAGATGGCGCATGCGCTGCGCGCAGCGGGCCATGGCGAGCCGGCCTGGCTCGCCGTCTCCGGCTGCGCGGCGCCGGGCGCGCGCCGCCCCGGTCCCGGCTGGCACGACGCGCCGGACAGGGCGGTGGTGGCGCGGCTGCGCGAGCTGGGCGGCACGCCGGAAGCGCTGTTCGACGCGCCGGAGCTGCTGCAGGCGGTGCTGCCCGGGCTGCGCTGCGAGCTGCATCTGGGCGACACGCATCGCGCCCCGCCGCGCGCCCCGCTTGGCTGCCCGGTGCTGGCGCTGCGCGGGCGGGAGGATGCGCTGCCCGCCGCCGATGCGCTGCAGGCCTGGGCGCCCGAGAGCCGCGGCGCGCTGCGCTGCGTGGCGCTGGAGGGCGGGCATTTCCTGACGGAGGCGGCGGAGCGCGCCATCGCGCGCGAGCTGCTGGCGCTGTCCCCGCAGGCCATGCGCCACCTCGCCTACGGTTGAAACGCGCGTGGCGAGGCCTCGCCACGCTTCCACAGACAGGGTCGCGGCGGCGCCGCGGCACCGCAGGAGGAGAGGCGATGCCTTTCAGCACATTTCTGCTCTGCCCGTCCGGGCCGGTGACGGTGCGACGAGAGGGCGAGGCCTGCCTGGCGCAGGACCGGCAGGGCAACAGCCTGGAGCTGACCGTGCCGCGGGGCGCCTGCCGCGCGGCGCTGGCCACCGCCCCCGCCCCGGCCGGTGCGGCGCAGCGCCTGCTGCTGGCGGCGCTGGAATTCGCCTTCTCCGAGCCCGGCGCGCCGCCGCGGCTGCTGCTCTCCGGCGCCGGGCTGGCGCCGCTGGCCGAGGGGCTGCTGGCGCTGGGCGCCGCTGTGCCGGAGCCGGGGGCGGGGCCGGGCGCGCTGACCGCGCATGCCGAGATGCTGTGGCAGATCCCGCTGGCCTGGACGGCGCCGCGCGCGGCGGCGGCCTACCCCGCCATGCCGGTGATGAGCCAGGGCCAGCGCCATCCGCGCCGCCCGCCCAAGCCGCGCGGCACCTTCTATGCGCGCCACATCCCCTGGCTGGACGAGGTGCTGAGCTTCCGCGCCGCCGAGATGGACACGCATCTGCCGCTGCTGCATCGCTGGATGAACGATCCGCGCGTCGCCGAATTCTGGAAGGAGGACGGGCCGGTCGAGCATCACCGCGCCTATCTGCAGCGGCTGCTGGACGATCCGCACATGCTGCCGGTCTTCGCCTATTTCAACGACGAGCCCTTCGGCTATTTCGAGCTGTACTGGGCGAAGGAGAACCGCCTCGCGCCCTTCTACGACGTGGCCGACCATGATCGCGGCTGGCATGTGGTGATCGGCGAGGACCGCTTCCGCGGCCGTGCGCGGATCAGCGCCTGGCTGCCCTCGCTGATGCACGCCATGTTCCTCGACGATCCGCGCACGGCGCGCATCGTGGGCGAGCCGCAGGCGGACCACCACCAGCAGCTGCGCAACCTGGAGCGCTCGGGCTTCGCGCGCATCAAGACCTTCGATTTCCCGCACAAGACGGCGGTGCTGGTCTCCCTGCTGCGCGAGACCTATTTCCACGACCGGCTCTGGCTGCCGCGCGAGGCCGAGCCCGCCGCCTCCAACGCCAGGCGGGAGCCGGCGCATGCCTAGCACCGCGACACAGCCCGGGCGCAGCCTGGACCTGCTGGGCATCGGCTTCGGCCCGGCCAATCTGGCGCTGGCCATCGCGCTGCAGGAACAGGGCAGCGCGCTGCGCGCCCGCTTCCTGGAGCGCAAGCCGGAATTCAGCTGGCATCCCGGCATGCTGCTGCCGGGGGCGCGCATGCAGGTCGCCTTCATGAAGGACCTGGTCTCGCTGCGCAATCCGCGCAGCGCCTACTCCTTCCTGAACTACCTGCATGAGCAGGGCCGGCTGCTCGACTTCCTCAACACCCGCACCTTCTATCCGAGCCGGGTGGAGTTCAACGCCTATCTCGGCTGGGCCGCCGCGCGGCTGGGCGAGGCCTGCGCCTATGGGCGCGAGGTGGTCGAGGTCGCCCCCGTCACCCAGGGCCAGGCGGTGGAGCGGCTGCGCGTCACCGCCGTGACGCGGGAGGGGCGGGAGGAGGTCTGGCACGCGGCGCATCTCTCGCTCGGCCTCGGCCTGCAGCCGCATCTGCCGGAGATCTTCGCCGGGCTGCGCGGCACGCCGGCGCTGTGGCATTCCTCCGCCTATCTGGAACGCGCGGCGGCCCACAGCGGCGATGGCGAAGGGCAGCGCATCGCCATTATCGGCTCCGGCCAGAGCGCGGCCGAGATCTTCCTCGACGCGATGGAGCGCTTCCCGCGCGCGCGCATCGATCTGGTGATGCGCGGCTATGCGCTGAAGCCCGCCGACAGCAGCCCCTTCGTCAACGAGATCTTCAACCCCGACACCACCGATCTGCTCTACGGCGCCGAGCCGGCGCTGCGCGGGCAGATCCTGCAGGCGCATCGCGACACCAACTACTCCGTCGCCGATGCCGAGGTGATCGACCGCATCTATGGCGCGCTCTACGACCAGAAGGTGGAGGGCGGGGATCGCCTGCGCATCCACCGGCTGCAGCATGTGGTCGAGGCCGCCGCGCAGGAGAGCCAGCTGCGCCTGACGCTGCGGGACCGGCTGACCGGCGGCAGCGAGGCGGTGCCGTATGACACCGTGATCCTCGCCACGGGCTATCGTCCCTCCCAGGCGCTGGCGCTGCTGCGCGGCATCGAGCCCTATCTGCTGGGCGAGCAGCCGAGCCGCGACTACCGGTTGCAGACCGTGCCCGGCTTCCGGCCGCGCATCTATCTGCAAGGCCTGTGCGAGCCCACGCATGGGTTGAGCGATACGCTACTCTCCGTGCTGTCGGTGCGCGCGGGGGAGATCGCCGCCTCGCTGCAGGGTGATGGCGATTGGGGCGGCGCGGCGCGCGCCGCTGCCGAATAGGGCACGGCTGCGCTGAAAATCGGCGCCGCCGGTTCGTCTTGCTGGAGAAGGGAAGGGCGCGGGCGGACGCCGCGCCGGCCCTTTCCGTCACCGGCATGAGAAAGGCGCCCGATGCAGATCCTCCCGCTTTCCGCAACGGATTCCGGCGATCGGCAGGAGGAGGCGCAGGCGCTGCGTGACGCGCAGGGCATCGGCGATGTGCTGGCCTGGCGCGCGCGCCACCAGCCCGATCGCGTGGCGCTGCGTTTCCTGGCGCGGGCGGACGGGCCGGACGCGGCGCTGAGCTATACCGAACTGCATGCGCAGGCGCGGCGCCTGGCGCATCGCCTGCGCCAGCATGCGGCACCCGGCGAGCGGGTCATGCTGCTGCTGCCCAATGGCCTGCCTTATGTGCGCGCCTTCTTCGCCTGCCTGCAGGCGGGGCTGATCGCCGTGCCGGCCTATCCGGCGGACACGCCCAACCCGCAGCATTACGCCCGCCTCTGCGCCATGGCCGAGGATTGCGCGCCGCGCCTTCTGCTGGTGGAGGCAGCGCTGCCGGCCTCGCCGCGGCTCGCGCGGCTGGCTGAGGGCGGCGCGCGCATCCTCGATGTCGCCGAGGACAGCGACGGGCCGGAGCTGGAGGCGGCGGCCACGCAGGAGATCGCCTTCCTGCAATACACCTCCGGCTCCACCGCCACGCCCAAGGGTGTGGTGGTGACGCAGGCCAATATCCTCGCCAATGAGGCGGCGATGGCGCACAGCATCGGCGTGCGCGAGGACGACGTCTTCATCAGCTGGCTGCCGCTCTATCACGACATGGGCATGATCGGCGGGCTGCTGGCGCCGATCTACACCGGGCGCGAATTGGTGCTGCTGACGCCGGAGCATTTCCTGGCCAGCCCGATCCGCTGGCTGCGGGTCATCCAGCGCTATCGCGGCAGCATCAGTGGCGGCCCCAACTTCGCCTATCAGCTCTGCCTCGACCGCATCGCCGATTCCGCCGCGGCGGAGATCGACCTCTCCTCCTGGCGCGTCGCCTTCTGCGGCGCGGAGCCGGTGCGCGCCGCCACCATGCAGGGCTTCGCGGAGCGCTTCGCCGCAGCGGGATTCAGGGGTGGCGCGCTCTATCCCTGCTATGGGCTGGCGGAAGCGACGCTGTTCGTCAGCGGTGGCCGCGCCGGCGAGGGCGCCGACATGCCGGGCTTCGGGGAGGAGGCGCTGCGCCAGGGCCGGCTCATGCCGATGGCGGCGGGCTCGGCGCTGGTCGGTGCCGGCACGACCGCGCCGCATCACCAGCTGCGCATCGTCGATCCGGCGAGTGGCCGCGAATGCGCGCCCGGCATGCTGGGCGAGGTCTGGGTGCAGGGACCAAGCGTCGCCGCCGGCTACTGGAACCGTCCCGACGCCACGGCGGAAAGCTTCGGCGCGCGGCTCGAGGGCGAGGCCGGCACCTATCTGCGCACCGGCGATCTGGGCGCCTGGCATGCGGGGCGGCTCTTCATCGCCGGGCGGCTGAAGGATCTGATCCTGCTGCGCGGCCAGAATCTCTATCCGCAGGATCTGGAACAGCGCCTGGCCGAGCAGGTGTCGGGGCTGCGGCCCGGGCGCATCGCCGCCTTCGCCGTGCCGGGGGCGCAGGGCGAGGGGATCGGCATCGCCGCCGAGATCGCCCGTCGCGAGCGCGATGAGGCGGCGCGCGAGCGCATCCTGGAGGAGATCGCCGCCTGCATCGCCGAGCATGTCCTGGAAGTGCCGGCGCTGATCCTGCTGCTGGAGCCGGGCGGGCTGCCGCGCACCTCCAGCGGCAAGCTGCGGCGCTCCGCCTGCCTGCCGGGTTGGCGGGCGGGCGAGCTTCCGGTGCTGGCACAGCGCGACGCCGCTGCCGAAATGACGGGTCATGTCGCGCCGCGCACGCCGCTGGAGGCACGGCTCTGCGCCCTGTGGCAGGAGGTGCTGTCGCTGCCGCGCATCGGGGTGGAGGATGATTTCCTGCGCCTGGGTGGGCAGTCGCTGGACGCGATGCGGCTGCTGGCAAGGCTGCGCGAGGAATTTGGCGTCGAGCCGCCGCCCGCCTTCGTCTTCGAGGCGCGCAGCGTCGCCGCCCAGGCCGCCTGGCTGGCATCGCCGTCCGCGCGTCCTGAGCAGCATGCCCCTCTGCGCCGCAGCGACGACAAGGCGCCGCCGCCGCTGACGCCTGGCCAGGAGGGTCTGTGGTTTTTGTGGAACCTGGATCCTGCGAGCGTGGCGTACACGGTGAGCGGCTCGCTGCTGCTGGAGGGCGCGCTGGAGGAGGCGGCGCTGCGGCGGGCGCTGGATGCGCTGGTGGCGCGGCATGCGGTGCTGCGCATGGTGGTGGCGGAGGAGGAGGGTGTGGCGCGGCAGGCGCTGCTGCCGCTGCCGGGTTATGAGTGGCGCAGCCAGTCCCTGCCGGAGACGGCGCTGGAGGCGCATCGCACGGCGCTGCTGGCGCGGCCCTTCGATCTGCGGCAGGGTCCGCTGCTGCGGGTGGATCTAGTGCGGCTGGGTGCGGCGCGGCATGTGCTGACGCTGTCGATGCATCACATCGTGGCGGATGGCTGGTCGATCGGCGTGCTGCTGCGCGAGGTGGCGGCGCTGTACGAGGCGGCGCGGCGCGGGATCAAGGCGGCGCTGCCGGAACTGCCGGTGAGCTATGCGGATTACGCGCGCTGGCAGCGAGAATGGCTGGACGAGGCGGCGCTGTCGGCGCAGCTGGCGCATTGGCGCGCGCGGCTGGGCGAGGGCGCGGCGGAGACGATGCTGCCCTTCGACCGTCCGCGACGCGCAGGCGCGGCTCTGGGCGCGGCGGGCCATTGCCGCCGTACCCTGTCGCCGACGCTGACGGCGTCGCTGCGGCGGGTCTCGCAGGCCGAAGGCGCGACGCTGTTCATGACGCTGCTCTCGGCGCTGTCGCTGCTGCTGGGGCGGTATGGCGCGTCGGAGGCGGTGCAGATCGGCGTGCCGATGGCGGGCCGCGAGCGGGCGGAACTGCAGGGCCTGGTCGGCTACTTCGTCAACACCGTGGTGGTGCGGACGGAGCTTGCCGGCCATGCGCGGCTGCGCGATCTGCTGGGCCATGTGCGGGAGCGTGTGCTGGAGGCGCAGGCGCATCAGGCGCTGCCCTTCGCGCGGCTGGTGGAGGCGCTGCGGCCGGAGCGTGGCGCGGGCGCGGCCTCCCTGTTCCAGGTGATGTTCAACGCGCAGACCGGTGCTGCTGCGGGGTTGCAGCGCTTTGGCGATGCCGAGGCGCGGCTGCTGGAGGGTGGTGCGCGCGAGGCGCAGTTCGAGCTGGTGCTGAACGCGACAGAGACAACCGAGGGTGTTGCGCTCGGCTTCGACTATGCGGCGTCGCTGTTCGACGCGGCGAGCGTGGAGCGGCTGGCGACGCAATATGTGTCGCTGCTGGAGCAGTTCGCGGCGTCGCTGGATCGCCCGCTGGGTGCGCTGCTGTTGCCGGCGCCGGTGGAGCCGCCGGCGCAGCGCCCGATCTGGCGCGGCGTGCTGGAGCGCATCGCTGAGCAGGCGGCGCGCCGTGCCGATGCGGAGGCGCTGTGGTGCGAGGGCGAGCGGCTGAACCATGGCGCACTGTGGTCCTGGTCGAACCGGGTGGCGCAGGGCCTGGCGCGGCGCGGCGTGGCGCGGGAGGAGCGGGTCGGGCTGTGCCTGACGCGCGGGCTGGCGCTGCCGGCGGGGCTCTTGGGGATCCTCAAGGCGGGCGCGGCCTTCGTGCCGCTGGACCCGGACTATCCGCCCGATCGGCTGCGGGCGATGCTGCGCGATGGCGGTATCCGGCGCGTGGTGGTGGATGCGCAGACCGCATCGCAGCTGGGCGATGTGCTGCAGGGCCATGAGACGCTCCCCATCGAGAGCTTCGCCGAGGAGAGCGACGCGGAGATCGAGGTCGAGATCCATCCGGACCAGCTGGCCTATGTGATCTACACCTCGGGCTCGACCGGCACGCCGAAGGGTGTGGCGATCAGCCATGGCGCGCTGGCGCTGCATCTGGACGATTTCATTCCGGCCTTTGGCTACACGGCCTCGGATGCGGTGCTGCAATTCTCGACCTTCAACTTCGATGGCGGGATCGAGCAGCTGCTGCCGGGGCTGTGCGTCGGCGGCCGTGTGGTGATGCGTGGCCCGTCCATGTGGGATCTGGACCGTCTCAGCGCGGTGCTGCGGGACGAGGCGGTGACGGTGGCCGACATTCCGACGGCCTATTGGCAGCAATGGCAGTCGCGGCTGCCGGAGGCCCTGCCGGCGCTGCGGCGGGTGACGGTGGGGGGCGAGGCGCTGCCGGGCGATGCGCTGCGGCGCTGGCGCGAGGGCCCGCTCGGCCATGTTCGGCTGGACAATCGCTATGGCCCGACGGAGACGACGATCTCGGTGCTGTACCGGCGGACGGAGGCGTCGGACGAGGCCTCGGTGATGGTGCCGATCGGCAGCAGCTATCCGCATCGCAGCGCGCAGGTGCTGGATGTGGATGGCAATCCGGTGCCGGAGGGTGGCGTGGGCGAGCTGTGCATCGGCGGCGACAGCCTGGCGCGGGGCTATCTGAACCGGCCTGGGCTGACGGCGGAACGCTTTGTGCCGGATCCCTGGGGCCATCTGGGCGGTCGGCTGTATCGCACCGGCGATCTGTGCCGGCGCCGGGCGGATGGCGTGGTGGAATTCCTGGGCCGGATCGATGGTCAGGTGAAGCTGCGCGGCTACCGGATCGAACTGGGCGAGATCGAGGCGGCGCTGCGCGGCTGCGCAGGTGTCGACATGGCCGCGGCGGCGCTGCGGGGCGAGGGCGCCGGGCGGCGCATCATCGGCTATGTCACCGGCACCGTCGATGCGGCCACGGTCCTGGCCGAACTGAGAGACAAACTACCGGGGCCGATGGTGCCGTCGGTGGTTGTGGTGCTGGAGGCGCTGCCGAGCCTGCCGAATGGCAAGCTGGACCGCAACGCGCTGCCGGAGCCGGAGCAGACAACAGCCGCGATCGTCGCGCCACGCGACGCCACGGAAGAAAAACTGCTGCGCATCTGGCAGGCGGTGCTGGGGCGCGATGCGATCGGGGTGGAGGAGAATTTCTTCGCGGCGGGGGGTGATTCGATCCTGAGCCTGCAGCTGGTGGCGCGGGCGCGCCAGGCTGGGCTGCGGCTGACGCCCAAGGATGTGTTCGAAAACCCGACCATCGCCCAGATGGCGCGGGTGGCGCAGGCGCTGGCCGCGGCGGAGCGCCAGGCGGAGCGGCATGAGGCGCTGCCGCTGACGCCGATCCAGGCGCGGTTCTTCGCGCATCATCCGGAGGCGCCATCGCATTGGAACCAGTCGGTGCTGCTGCGGGTGAAGGGGCGTCTGGAGGAGACGGCGCTGCGTGCGGCGATCGCAGCCTTGCTGCGGCGGCATGATGCGCTGCGGCTGCGCTTCGAGAACACCGCGCAGGGCTGGCAGCAGCGCGTGGTGCCGGCGGACAGCATCACCGAGATTCCGCTGAGCCTCGAGGCGCTGCCGGAGACGGGCTGGGAGCCGTTGCTGCAGCAGCGCGGCGAGGCGCTGCAGCGCAGCCTGGATATCGGCCAGGGCCCGCTGCTGCGCGCCGGCTATTTCCCGATCGGCGATGGCGCCGAGGGACGGCTGCTGCTGGCGATCCATCATTTGGCGGTGGATGGTGTGTCGTGGCGGATCCTGCTGGAGGAGCTGCAACAGGGCTATGCGCAGGCGCGATCCGGCGCGGCGGTGGAATTGCCGCCGGTGGGCACGCCATGGAGCGCCTGGGTGGCCGGGCTGCGGGAGGCGGCGCAGCGTCCGGCGCTGGCGGAGGAGCTGGGCTGGTGGCAGGCGATGCTGGCGCCGGCGGCGGGCCAGGCGCTGCCGATCCCGCCGCTGCCGGGGCGGCGTCTGGACCAGAGCGATGTGCTGCGCTGGGAAATCTCGCCGGAGCGGACGCGGCAATTGCTGGCGGAGGCGCCGCGGGCCTATCGGCTGCGGGTGGATGAGCTGCTGCTGGCGGCGCTGGCGCAGACGCTGTCGCGCTGGGGCGATCGTGCGGGCGTGCTGCTGGACCTGGAGGCGCATGGCCGCGAGGAGGAGGAGGTCAGCGGTGCGGAGCTGAGCCGGACGGTGGGCTGGTTCACGGCGCGGCATCCGCTGTGGCTGGCGGCGCAAGGCTCGGCGGATGCGGCGCTGCGCGGCGCGAAGGCGGCGCTGCGCGCGGTGCCGGCGAAGGGTGTGCGCTGGGGCCAGCTGCGGCACCTTGCGGATCCGGCGCTGCAGGCGAAGGCCGCGGCGCTGGCGCATCCGCAAGTGAGCTTCAACTATCTGGGGCAGTTCGACCAGAGCCTGGCGGCGGAGGGGATGTTCGGCTTTGCGCAGGAGGCGGCGGGGTCGGCGGTGTCCGGGGAGAGCCGGCTGGACCACGCGCTGGATATCAATGCGCTGGTGGCGGAGGGAAGGCTGTCGGTGAGCTGCCGCTACAGCCCGGCGCAGCTGGACACGCCAACCGCGCAGCAGCTGATGCGGGACTTCGCCGCGGAGGTGGAGCGGCTGATCGCGCATTGCGCCGAGGCACAGATGGTGATCACGCCCGAGGATGTGCCGCTGGCGAAGCTGGACGCCACGGCGCTGGCGAAGCTGCCGCTGCCGGTGGGGGAGATCGCCGATCTGTACGCGGCGACACCGCTGCAACAGGGGCTGCTGTTCCACAGCCTGCTGGAGAGTGGCGAAGGTGTATATGTGAACCAGCTGGGCCTGCAGCTGGGGAAGGGATTGCGGCCGGATTTGCTGCGCGCGGCCTGGCAGCATGCGGTGGACCGGCACGACATCCTGCGCACGCAATTCGTCTGGCCGGAGGGTGGCGAGGCGGTGCAGCTGGTGCGCCGGACAGCGACGCTGCCCTGGGCCGAGCAGGACTGGTCCGGCGAGACCGGGGCCGGCTACGCGGCCCGCCTGGCGGAATGGCGCCGCGCCGATCTGGCGCGGGGCTTCGATCTGTCGCAGCCGCCGCTGCTGCGGGTTGCGGTGTTTCTGCGGCCCGATGGCGGCCATGACGTGATGCTGACCAATCATCACGTGCTGCTGGATGGCTGGAGCAGCGCGCAGCTTCTGTCGGAGGTGCTGCGCGACTATGCGGCGCGGCTGCGCGGCGAGGCGGCCGCGCTGCCGCCGCCGGTGCCGTTCCGCCGCTATGTTGCCTGGCTGCAGGCGCAGCCGAGTGCGGAGGGCTGGTGGCGCGCGCGGCTTGCGGCGCTGTCGCAACCGGCGCAGGGCCTGCTGGAGACGCTGCCGGCGCCGCGTGATCCGCAACCCGGCCATGGTGAGAAGCGCCAGCACCTGTCTGCTGAACTGTCGCAACGCCTGCGGCAGGCGGCGCAAGGCGGCGCGGTGACGCTGAACACGCTGATGCAGGGGGCCTGGGCGCTGCTGCTGGCGCGGCGCGGCGGGCGCGGCCCGGTGGTGTTCGGCGTGACGGTGTCGGGCCGCCCGGCGGAGCTGGCGGAGGCGGAGCGGATGCAGGGGCTGTTCATCAACAGCCTGCCGATCTGGGTTGAGGTGCCGTCGTCGCAGCCACTCTCCGCCTGGCTGGGCGAGCTGCAGCGGCTGAACGGGGCGATGCGGCAGCATGAGCACACGCCGCTGCACCGTCTGCAGCAATGGGCCGGCCAGCCCGGCGAGGCGCTGTTCGACAGCCTGCTGGTGTTCGAGAATTATCCGGTCGATCCCGATGCGATGCGGCATGATCTGCCACTGCTGTCGGCGGAATCCTCGGAACGCACGCATTATCCGCTGAGCCTGGCGGTGCTGCCGGGCGCCGAGGCGCTGCAGCTGAAATGGGCCTGGCGGTCGGATCGGATCGACGCGGCGCAGATCGAGGCGCTGTCGGCCGAGTACAACGCGCTGCTCGCGCTGCTCTGCAATGCCCTGGATCAGCCGCTGGGCGCGCTGCGTCTGCCGGCGTCGGTGGAACCGCCGGCGCAGCGCCCCATCTGGCGCGGCGTGCTGGAGCGCATCGGTGAACAGGCGGCGCGCCGTGCCACTGCGGAGGCGCTGTGGTGCGATGGCGAGCGGCTGAGCCATGGCGCGCTGTGGTCCTGGTCGAACCGGGTGGCGCAGGGCCTGGCGCGGCGTGGTGTGGCGCGGGAGGAGCGGATCGGGCTCTGCCTGACGCGAGGCCTGGCACTGCCCGCGGGGCTGCTCGGCATCCTCAAGGCGGGCGCGGCCTTCGTGCCGCTGGATCCGGACTATCCGCCCGATCGGCTGCGGGCGATGCTGCGCGATGGCGGGATCACGCGCGTGCTGGTGGATGCGCAGACCGCATCGCAGCTGGGCGATGTGCTGCAGGGCCATGAGACGCTGCCGATCGAAAGCTTCGCCGATGAGAGCGATGCGGAGATCGCGCCGGAAATCCATCCCGACCAGCTGGCCTATGTGATCTACACCTCGGGCTCGACCGGCACGCCGAAGGGTGTGGCGATCAGCCATCGCTCGCTGGCGCTGCATCTGGATGATTTCCAGCAGCGCTTCGCGGTGGGCGCGGCGGATCGTGTGCTGCAATTCTCGACGGTCAATTTCGATGCCTTCTTGGACCAGCTTCTGGCGCCGCTGAGCGTCGGCGCGGCCGTGGTGATGCGCGGTCCCGGGCTGTGGGACATGGCGGTGCTGAACACGGTCCTGGCGGAGCAGTCGGTGAGCCTGGCCTATCTGCCCTGCGCCTATTGGCAGCAATGGCTGCATGATCTGCCTGCGGCGCTGCCGTCGCTGCGCGTCATGATGGTGGGTGGCGAGGCGCTGCCGGGCGATGCGCTGCGCCGCTGGTTTGAGGGCCCGCTGGGCCATGTGCGGCTGGACAATCGCTATGGCCCGACCGAGACGACGGTGACGGCGCTGGTGCATGAGACCCGCGCGGTGGATGGCCAGCAGGCGATTGTGCCGATCGGCCGGAGCTATCCGCATCGCAGCGCGCAGGTGCTGGATATGGATGGCAATCCCGTGCCGGAGGGTGGCGTGGGCGAGCTGTGCATCGGCGGCGACAGCCTGGCGCGGGGCTATCTGAACCGGCCCGGGCTGACGGCGGAACGCTTTGTGCCGGATCCCTGGGGCCATCCGGGTGGCCGTCTGTACCGCACCGGCGATCTGTGCCGGCGGCGCGCGGATGGTGTGGTGGAATTCCTGGGCCGGATCGATGGCCAGGTGAAGCTGCGCGGCTACCGGATCGAGCTGGGCGAGATCGAGGCGGCGCTGCGCGGCTGCGCAGGTGTTGCCATGGCCGCGGCGGCGCTGCGGGGCGAGGGCGCCGGGCGGCGTATCATTGGCTATGTCACCGGCGCCGTCGATGCGGCCACGGTCCTGTCCGAACTGAGAGACAAGCTGCCGGGGCCGATGGTGCCGTCGGCGGTGGTGGTGCTGGCGGCGCTGCCGAGCCTGCCGAATGGCAAGCTGGACCGCAACGCGCTGCCGGAGCCGGAGCAGACAACAGTCGCGATCGTCGCGCCACGCGATGCGATGGAGGACATGCTCTGTCGTATCTGGTCCTCTGTGCTGCAGCAGAAGATTGAAAGCGTCGAAGACAATTTCTTCGCGCGCGGAGGCCACTCGCTTCTGGCACTGCAGGCGGCCTCACGACTCTCCGCCGAGCTTGGGCGGCATGTTCCTGTCAGCATGCTGTTCCAGCATCCGACGCCTGCCGCGCTTGCGGTGCAGCTGCAGGAAAACCGCGAAGACAGCAGTGCTTCCGAAAGCCTGATGGCCGAGTGGCTGAAAGAACTGAGTTGAGGGCAGATCGATGACCGCCATCACCACGCTTGCGCGCCAATACGCATCGCTGCCCGCTGAGAAGAGGGTGCTTTTCCGGCAACGCATGCTGCGGGAGGAGATCGATCCCGCCCTCCTACCGGTCGTGCCTTTGCCTGAAGGTGATTCAGCGCCGCCGCTGACACCTGGCCAGGAAGGTCTGTGGTTTTTGTGGAACCTGGATCCTGCGAGCGTGGCGTACACGGTGAGTGGATCGCTGCTGCTGGAGGGCGCGCTGGAGGAGGCGGCGCTGCGGCGGGCGCTGGATGCGCTGGTGGCGCGGCATGCGGTGCTGCGCATGGTGGTGGCGGAGGAGGAGGGTGTGGCGCGGCAGGCGCTGCTGCCGCTGCCGGGTTATGAGTGGCGCAGCCAGTCCCTGCCGGAGACGGCGCTGGAGGCGCATCGCACGGCGCTGCTGGCGCGGCCCTTCGATCTGCGGCAGGGTCCGCTGCTGCGGGTGGATCTAGTGCGGCTGGGTGCGGCGCGGCATGTGCTGACGCTGTCGATGCATCACATCGTGGCGGATGGCTGGTCGATCGGCGTGCTGCTGCGCGAGGTGGCGGCGCTGTACGAGGCGGCGCGGCGCGGGATCAAGGCGGCGCTGCCGGAACTGCCGGTGAGCTATGCGGATTACGCGCGCTGGCAGCGAGAATGGCTGGACGAGGCGGCGCTGTCGGCGCAGCTGGCGCATTGGCGCGCGCGGCTGGGCGAGGGCGCGGCGGAGACGATGCTGCCCTTCGACCGTCCGCGACGCGCAGGCGCGGCTCTGGGCGCGGCGGGCCATTGCCGCCGTACCCTGTCGCCGACGCTGACGGCGTCGCTGCGGCGGGTCTCGCAGGCCGAAGGCGCGACGCTGTTCATGACGCTGCTCTCGGCGCTGTCGCTGCTGCTGGGGCGGTATGGCGCGTCGGAGGCGGTGCAGATCGGCGTGCCGATGGCGGGCCGCGAGCGGGCGGAACTGCAGGGCCTGGTCGGCTACTTCGTCAACACCGTGGTGGTGCGGACGGAGCTTGCCGGCCATGCGCGGCTGCGCGATCTGCTGGGCCATGTGCGGGAGCGTGTGCTGGAGGCGCAGGCGCATCAGGCGCTGCCCTTCGCGCGGCTGGTGGAGGCGCTGCGGCCGGAGCGTGGCGCGGGCGCGGCCTCCCTGTTCCAGGTGATGTTCAACGCGCAGACCGGTGCTGCTGCGGGGTTGCAGCGCTTTGGCGATGCCGAGGCGCGGCTGCTGGAGGGTGGTGCGCGCGAGGCGCAGTTCGAGCTGGTGCTGAACGCGACAGAGACAACCGAGGGTGTTGCGCTCGGCTTCGACTATGCGGCGTCGCTGTTCGACGCGGCGAGCGTGGAGCGGCTGGCGACGCAATATGTGTCGCTGCTGGAGCAGTTCGCGGCGTCGCTGGATCGCCCGCTGGGTGCGCTGCTGTTGCCGGCGCCGGTGGAGCCGCCGGCGCAGCGCCCGATCTGGCGCGGCGTGCTGGAGCGCATCGCTGAGCAGGCGGCGCGCCGTGCCGATGCGGAGGCGCTGTGGTGCGAGGGCGAGCGGCTGAACCATGGCGCACTGTGGTCCTGGTCGAACCGGGTGGCGCAGGGCCTGGCGCGGCGCGGCGTGGCGCGGGAGGAGCGGGTCGGGCTGTGCCTGACGCGCGGGCTGGCGCTGCCGGCGGGGCTCTTGGGGATCCTCAAGGCGGGCGCGGCCTTCGTGCCGCTGGACCCGGACTATCCGCCCGATCGGCTGCGGGCGATGCTGCGCGATGGCGGTATCCGGCGCGTGGTGGTGGATGCGCAGACCGCATCGCAGCTGGGCGATGTGCTGCAGGGCCATGAGACGCTCCCCATCGAGAGCTTCGCCGAGGAGAGCGATGCGGAGATCGAGGTCGAGATCCATCCGGACCAGCTGGCCTATGTGATCTACACCTCGGGCTCGACCGGCACGCCGAAGGGTGTTGCGATCAGCCATGGCGCGCTGGCGCTGCATCTGGACGATTTCATTCCGGCCTTCGGCTACGGCGAGGCGGATGCTGTGCTGCAATTCTCGACCTTCAATTTCGATGGCGGGATCGAGCAGCTGCTGCCGGGGCTGTGCGTCGGCGGCCGTGTGGTGATGCGTGGCCCGTCCATGTGGGATCTGGACCGTCTCAGCGCGGTGCTGCGGGACGAGGCGGTGACGGTGGCCGACATTCCGACGGCCTATTGGCAGCAATGGCAGTCGCGGCTGCCGGAGGCCCTGCCGGCGCTGCGGCGGGTGACGGTGGGGGGCGAGGCGCTGCCGGGCGATGCGCTGCGGCGCTGGCGCGAGGGCCCGCTCGGCCATGTTCGGCTGGACAATCGCTATGGCCCGACGGAGACGACGATCTCGGTGCTGTACCGGCGGACGGAGGCGTCGGACGAGGCCTCGGTGATGGTGCCGATCGGCAGCAGCTATCCGCATCGCAGCGCGCAGGTGCTGGATGTGGATGGCAATCCGGTGCCGGAGGGTGGCGTGGGCGAGCTGTGCATCGGCGGCGACAGCCTGGCGCGGGGCTATCTGAACCGGCCCGGGCTGACGGCGGAACGCTTCGTGCCGGACCCGTGGGGGCATGCGGGCGGACGGCTGTACCGCACCGGCGATCTGTGCCGGCGTCGGGCGGATGGTGTGGTGGAGTTCCTGGGCCGGATCGATGGCCAGGTGAAGCTGCGCGGCTACCGGATCGAACTGGGCGAGATCGAGGCGGCGCTGCGCGGCTGCGCAGGTGTCGACATGGCCGCGGCGGCGCTGCGGGGCGAGGGCGCCGGGCGGCGCATCATCGGCTATGTCACCGGCACCGTCGATGCGGCCACGGTCCTGTCCGAACTGAGAGACAAGCTGCCGGGGCCGATGGTGCCGTCGGCGGTGGTGGTGCTGGCGGCGCTGCCTAGCCTGCCGAATGGCAAGCTGGACCGCAACGCGCTGCCGGAGCCGGAGCAGACAACAGCCGGGATCGTCGCGCCACGCGACGCCACGGAAGAAAAACTGCTGCGCATCTGGCAGGCGGTGCTGGGGCGCGATGCGATCGGGGTGGAGGAGAATTTCTTCGCGGCGGGCGGTGATTCGATCCTGAGCCTGCAGCTGGTGGCGCGCGCACGCCAGGCTGGGCTGCGGCTGACGCCCAAGGATGTGTTCGAAAACCCGACCATCGCCCAGATGGCGCGGGTCGTGGTTCCGCTGCTCCCTGGCGACGCTTTGATTCACGAGACTGCGCCGAAGCCTGTTGAGTTCGATTGGGCTTCGTCCTCGGTCCCTCAGGATGAGATCGCCGATCTGTACGCGGCGACACCGCTGCAACAGGGGCTGCTGTTCCACAGCCTGCTGGAGAGTGGCGAAGGTGTATATGTGAACCAGCTGGGCCTGCAGCTGGGGAAGGGATTGCGGCCGGATTTGCTGCGCGCGGCCTGGCAGCATGCGGTGGACCGGCACGACATCCTGCGCACGCAATTCGTCTGGCCGGAGGGTGGCGAGGCGGTGCAGCTGGTGCGCCGGACAGCGACGCTGCCCTGGGCCGAGCAGGACTGGTCCGGCGAGACCGGGGCCGGCTACGCGGCCCGCCTGGCGGAATGGCGCCGCGCCGATCTGGCGCGGGGCTTCGATCTGTCGCAGCCGCCGCTGCTGCGGGTTGCGGTGTTTCTGCGGCCCGATGGCGGCCATGACGTGATGCTGACCAATCATCACGTGCTGCTGGATGGCTGGAGCAGCGCGCAGCTTCTGTCGGAGGTGCTGCGCGACTATGCGGCGCGGCTGCGCGGCGAGGCGGCCGCGCTGCCGCCGCCGGTGCCGTTCCGCCGCTATGTTGCCTGGCTGCAGGCGCAGCCGAGTGCGGAGGGCTGGTGGCGCGCGCGGCTTGCGGCGCTGTCGCAACCGGCGCAGGGCCTGCTGGAGACGCTGCCGGCGCCGCGTGATCCGCAACCCGGCCATGGTGAGAAGCGCCAGCACCTGTCTGCTGAACTGTCGCAACGCCTGCGGCAGGCGGCGCAAGGCGGCGCGGTGACGCTGAACACGCTGATGCAGGGGGCCTGGGCGCTGCTGCTGGCGCGGCGCGGCGGGCGCGGCCCGGTGGTGTTCGGCGTGACGGTGTCGGGCCGCCCGGCGGAGCTGGCGGAGGCGGAGCGGATGCAGGGGCTGTTCATCAACAGCCTGCCGATCTGGGTTGAGGTGCCGTCGTCGCAGCCACTCTCCGCCTGGCTGGGCGAGCTGCAGCGGCTGAACGGGGCGATGCGGCAGCATGAGCACACGCCGCTGCACCGTCTGCAGCAATGGGCCGGCCAGCCCGGCGAGGCGCTGTTCGACAGCCTGCTGGTGTTCGAGAATTATCCGGTCGATCCCGATGCGATGCGGCATGATCTGCCACTGCTGTCGGCGGAATCCTCGGAACGCACGCATTATCCGCTGAGCCTGGCGGTGCTGCCGGGCGCCGAGGCGCTGCAGCTGAAATGGGCCTGGCGGTCGGATCGGATCGACGCGGCGCAGATCGAGGCGCTGTCGGCCGAGTACAACGCGCTGCTCGCGCTGCTCTGCAATGCCCTGGATCAGCCGCTGGGCGCGCTGCGTCTGCCGGCGTCGGTGGAACCGCCGGCGCAGCGCCCCATCTGGCGCGGCGTGCTGGAGCGCATCGGTGAACAGGCGGCGCGCCGTGCCACTGCGGAGGCGCTGTGGTGCGATGGCGAGCGGCTGAGCCATGGCGCGCTGTGGTCCTGGTCGAACCGGGTGGCGCAGGGCCTGGCGCGGCGTGGTGTGGCGCGGGAGGAGCGGATCGGGCTCTGCCTGACGCGAGGCCTGGCACTGCCCGCGGGGCTGCTCGGCATCCTCAAGGCGGGCGCGGCCTTCGTGCCGCTGGATCCGGACTATCCGCCCGATCGGCTGCGGGCGATGCTGCGCGATGGCGGGATCACGCGCGTGCTGGTGGATGCGCAGACCGCATCGCAGCTGGGCGATGTGCTGCAGGGCCATGAGACGCTGCCGATCGAAAGCTTCGCCGATGAGAGCGATGCGGAGATCGCGCCGGAAATCCATCCCGACCAGCTGGCCTATGTGATCTACACCTCGGGCTCGACCGGCACGCCGAAGGGTGTGGCGATCAGCCATCGCTCGCTGGCGCTGCATCTGGATGATTTCCAGCAGCGCTTCGCGGTGGGCGCGGCGGATCGTGTGCTGCAATTCTCGACGGTCAATTTCGATGCCTTCTTGGACCAGCTTCTGGCGCCGCTGAGCGTCGGCGCGGCCGTGGTGATGCGCGGTCCCGGGCTGTGGGACATGGCGGTGCTGAACCGGGTGCTGGCGGAGCAACCGGTGAGCCTGGCCTATCTGCCCTGCGCCTATTGGCAGCAATGGCTGCATGATCTGCCTGCGGCGCTGCCGTCGCTGCGCGTCATGATGGTGGGCGGCGAGGCGCTGCCGGGTGATGCGCTGCGCCGCTGGTTCGAGGGACCGCTCGGCCATGTGCGGCTGGACAATCGCTACGGCCCGACCGAGACGACGGTGACGGCGCTGGTGCATGAGACCCGCGCGGTGGACGGCCAGCAGGCTGTTGTGCCGATCGGCAGCAGCTATCCGCATCGCAGCGCGCAGGTGCTGGATGTGGATGGCAATCCGGTGCCGGAGGGTGGCGTGGGCGAGCTGTGCATCGGCGGCGACAGCCTGGCGCGGGGCTATCTGAACCGGCCCGGGCTGACGGCGGAACGCTTTGTGCCGGATCCCTGGGGCCATGCGGGCGGACGGCTGTACCGCACCGGCGATCTGTGCCGGCGGCGCGCGGATGGCGTGGTGGAATTCCTGGGCCGGATCGATGGTCAGGTGAAGCTGCGCGGCTACCGGATCGAACTGGGCGAGATCGAGGCGGCGCTGCGCGGCTGCGCAGGTGTTGCCATGGCCGCGGCGGCGCTGCGGGGTGAGGGTGCAGGTCGGCGGATCATCGGCTACGTCACCGGCGCGGCCGATGCGGCCACGGTCCTGGCCGAACTGAGAGACAAACTACCGGGGCCGATGGTGCCGTCGGTGGTTGTGGTGCTGGAGGCGCTGCCGAGCCTGCCGAATGGCAAGCTTGACCGCAACGCGCTGCCGGAGCCGGAGCAGACAACAGCCGGGATCGTCGCGCCACGCGACGCCACGGAAGAAAAACTGCTGCGCATCTGGCAGGCGGTGCTGGGGCGCGATGCGATCGGGGTGGAGGAGAATTTCTTCGCGGCGGGGGGTGATTCGATCCTGAGCCTGCAGCTGGTGGCGCGGGCGCGCCAGGCTGGGCTGCGGCTGACGCCCAAGGATGTGTTCGAAAACCCGACCATCGCCCAGATGGCGCGGGTGGCGCAGGCGCTGGCCGCGGCGGAGCGCCAGGCGGAGCGGCATGAGGCGCTGCCGCTGACGCCGATCCAGGCGCGGTTCTTCGCGCATCATCCGGAGGCGCCATCGCATTGGAACCAGTCGGTGCTGCTGCGGGTGAAGGGGCGTCTGGAGGAGACGGCGCTGCGTGCGGCGATCGCAGCCTTGCTGCGGCGGCATGATGCGCTGCGGCTGCGCTTCGAGAACACCGCGCAGGGCTGGCAGCAGCGCGTGGTGCCGGCGGACAGCATCACCGAGATTCCGCTGAGCCTCGAGGCGCTGCCGGAGACGGGCTGGGAGCCGTTGCTGCAGCAGCGCGGCGAGGCGCTGCAGCGCAGCCTGGATATCGGCCAGGGCCCGCTGCTGCGCGCCGGCTATTTCCCGATCGGCGATGGCGCCGAGGGACGGCTGCTGCTGGCGATCCATCATTTGGCGGTGGATGGTGTGTCGTGGCGGATCCTGCTGGAGGAGCTGCAACAGGGCTATGCGCAGGCGCGATCCGGCGCGGCGGTGGAATTGCCGCCGGTGGGCACGCCATGGAGCGCCTGGGTGGCCGGGCTGCGGGAGGCGGCGCAGCGTCCGGCGCTGGCGGAGGAGCTGGGCTGGTGGCAGGCGATGCTGGCGCCGGCGGCGGGCCAGGCGCTGCCGATCCCGCCGCTGCCGGGGCGGCGTCTGGACCAGAGCGATGTGCTGCGCTGGGAAATCTCGCCGGAGCGGACGCGGCAATTGCTGGCGGAGGCGCCGCGGGCCTATCGGCTGCGGGTGGATGAGCTGCTGCTGGCGGCGCTGGCGCAGACGCTGTCGCGCTGGGGCGATCGTGCGGGCGTGCTGCTGGACCTGGAGGCGCATGGCCGCGAGGAGGAGGAGGTCAGCGGTGCGGAGCTGAGCCGGACGGTGGGCTGGTTCACGGCGCGGCATCCGCTGTGGCTGGCGGCGCAAGGCTCGGCGGATGCGGCGCTGCGCGGCGCGAAGGCGGCGCTGCGCGCGGTGCCGGCGAAGGGTGTGCGCTGGGGCCAGCTGCGGCACCTTGCGGATCCGGCGCTGCAGGCGAAGGCCGCGGCGCTGGCGCATCCGCAAGTGAGCTTCAACTATCTGGGGCAGTTCGACCAGAGCCTGGCGGCGGAGGGGATGTTCGGCTTTGCGCAGGAGGCGGCGGGGTCGGCGGTGTCCGGGGAGAGCCGGCTGGACCACGCGCTGGATATCAATGCGCTGGTGGCGGAGGGGAGGCTGTCGGTGAGCTGCCGCTACAGCCCGGCGCAGCTGGACACGCCAATCGCACAGCAGCTGATGCGGGACTTCGCCGCGGAGGTGGAGCGGCTGATCACGCATTGCGCCGAGGCACAGATGGTGATCACGCCGGAGGATTTCGAGCTCGACCTGGAACAGGGTGATCTCGAGGGCCTTCTGTCCGACATCGAAAACTGACACGCCGCGCAGCCGAAAGACGATCCCATGAACATGCCCCATCTTCCGCGGCGCGGCATTAATGCCCCGGCTTCGGCCAGCTTTCGCCGACGCGAGAACATCGAAAGCATCACGCCTCTCTCGGAACTGCAGGCCGGGCTTCTCTCGCATGCGCTGCGCTCCATTGGCGAGGATCCGTATCTGGAGCAGCATGGTTTCCTGCTGGAAGGCCAGCTCGACACGGATCTTTTCCATCAGGCATGGCAGGACGTGGTTGACCGCCACGCAATCCTGCGCAGCGACATGCGCTGGGAGAAGCTGGAACGCCCTGTTCTGGTGACCTATCGCAAGACGCCCCTGTCTCTGCAGAGGCTGGACTGGTCCGCCATGAGCAGGGACCAACAGCGTGACGCGCTCGGCGCAGCCTGGGCAAAGTGCCGACAGGAGGGCTTCGACTTCGCGCGCGCCGCGGATCTCTCGATGCAGCTCATCCGCGTCGGCGTAGACACGCACTGGTTCATCTGGCGTTCGCACCATGCGCAGATGGATGGCTGGAGCCTGTCCCGCATCCTGGGTGAGGCGCTGTTCGCTTATGCCGAACGCAGCAAGGGACGCCATCCTGCGCTGCGCCCGGCGGCGCCTTTCTCCGATTACCTCAAATGGCTGCATCGACAGCCGGAAGAAGACGCCAGGTCCTGGTGGCGCCAGCATCTTGGACAGGTTGCCGAGGTGGCGCCCCTGCCGCGGGGTAAGCCGCAGCTTCGCCCGACCTCGCGCTTCGCCGAGCAGGAGGTGAGGCTGGATCGCGCGCTGGCCGACACCCTCTTTGACTCCTGTCGCGCCATGGGTGTGACGCTTAATACGCTCTGTCAGGCCGCCTGGGGACTTCTTCTGGCCCGGCATGGATATCGAAGCGGAGCGGTGATGGGTGTCACCACCTCCGGCCGTTCGGCCGAGCTTCCCGGTATTGATGAGATGGCGGGGCTTTTCATCAACACCCTGCCTCTGCACATCGAATGCCCTGCATCGGAACGGGTCGCAATCTGGCTGTCGGCCCTGCAACGGACGAATGCCGAGATGCGGCGCTTCGAGCACACGCCCTTGCGCCTGGCGCAGGCGCAGAGCGGCCTGGGCCAAGGCGCGGCACCGCTCTTCGAAACCGTCATCGTGTTTGAGAACTATCCCGTCGATCAGGCTCTGCGTGACCAGGGCGGTCTCGGCGTGACGGTCCGGCCATTGTCGCTGGACGCTTCGGCCGCGCCTGGTGTCATTCGTGACAGCAAGGGCCGCACCCATTATCCGCTGAGCCTCATCCTTGTGCCTGAGGAGGAGATCGTTGCCGTCCTGGCTTATGACCGGACGCGCTTCAGCGATGAGGATGGCGGCCGGCTTCTGCGGCAATGGTGTCAGCTCATGCAGAGCCTGGCCGCACAGCCGCAATCCAGACTTGGTGAAATTTCCTGGGAGGGAGCGCCGCTGGAGCCCCCGGCGCAACGCCCGGTCTGGCGCGGCGTGCTGGAGCGTGTCGGTGAGCAGGCGGCGCGTCGTGCCGAGGCGGAAGCGCTGTGGTGCGAGGGTGAGCGGCTGAGCCATGGGGCGCTGTGGTCCTGGTCGAACCGGGTGGCGCAGGGCCTGGCGCGGCGTGGTGTGGCGCGGGAGGAGCGGGTCGGGCTGTGCCTGACGCGCGGGCTGGCGCTGCCGGTCGGGCTCTTGGGGATCCTCAAAGCGGGCGCGGCCTTCGTGCCGCTGGACCCGGAATATCCGCCCGATCGGCTGCGGGCGATGCTGCGCGATGGCGGCATCCGGCGCGTGCTGGTGGATGCGCAGACCGTGTCGCAGCTGGGCGATGTGCTGAGCGGCTACGAGACGCTCCCTATCGAGAGCTTCGCCGAGGAGAGCGATGCGGAGATCAAGGCAGAGATCCATCCGGACCAGCTGGCCTATGTGATCTACACCTCGGGCTCGACCGGCACGCCGAAGGGTGTGGCGATCAGCCATCGCTCGCTGGCGCTGCATCTGGATGATTTCCAGCAGCGCTTCGCGGTGGGCGCGGCGGATCGTGTGCTGCAATTCTCGACGGTCAATTTCGATGCCTTCTTGGACCAGCTTCTGGCGCCGCTGAGCGTCGGCGCGGCCGTGGTGATGCGCGGTCCCGGGCTGTGGGACATGGCGGTGCTGAACCGGGTGCTGGCGGAGCAACCGGTGAGCCTGGCCTATCTGCCCTGCGCCTATTGGCAGCAATGGCTGCATGATCTGCCTGCGGCGCTGCCGTCGCTGCGCGTCATGATGGTGGGCGGCGAGGCGCTGCCGGGTGATGCGCTGCGCCGCTGGTTCGAGGGACCGCTCGGCCATGTGCGGCTGGACAATCGCTACGGCCCGACCGAGACGACGGTGACGGCGCTGGTGCATGAGACCCGCGCGGTGGACGGCCAGCAGGCTGTTGTGCCGATCGGCAGCAGCTATCCGCATCGCAGCGCGCAGGTGCTGGATGTGGATGGCAATCCGGTGCCGGAGGGTGGCGTGGGCGAGCTGTGCATCGGCGGCGACAGCCTGGCGCGGGGCTATCTGAACCGGCCCGGGCTGACGGCGGAACGCTTTGTGCCGGATCCCTGGGGCCATGCGGGCGGACGGCTGTACCGCACCGGCGATCTGTGCCGGCGGCGCGCGGATGGCGTGGTGGAATTCCTGGGCCGGATCGATGGTCAGGTGAAGCTGCGCGGCTACCGGATCGAACTGGGCGAGATCGAGGCGGCGCTGCGCGGCTGCGCAGGTGTTGCCATGGCCGCGGCGGCGCTGCGGGGTGAGGGTGCAGGTCGGCGGATCATCGGCTACGTCACCGGCGCGGCCGATGCGGCCACGGTCCTGGCCGAACTGAGAGACAAACTACCGGGGCCGATGGTGCCGTCGGTGGTTGTGGTGCTGGAGGCGCTGCCGAGCCTGCCGAATGGCAAGCTTGACCGCAACGCGCTGCCGGAGCCGGAGCAGACAACAGCCGGGATCGTCGCGCCACGCGACGCCACGGAAGAAAAACTGCTGCGCATCTGGCAGGCGGTGCTGGGGCGCGATGCGATCGGGGTGGAGGAGAATTTCTTCGCGGCGGGGGGTGATTCGATCCTGAGCCTGCAGCTGGTGGCGCGGGCGCGCCAGGCTGGGCTGCGGCTGACGCCCAAGGATGTGTTCGAAAACCCGACCATCGCCCAGATGGCGCGGGTGGCGCAGGCGCTGGCCGCGGCGGAGCGCCAGGCGGAGCGGCATGAGGCGCTGCCGCTGACGCCGATCCAGGCGCGGTTCTTCGCGCATCATCCGGAGGCGCCATCGCATTGGAACCAGTCGGTGCTGCTGCGGGTGAAGGGGCGTCTGGAGGAGACGGCGCTGCGTGCGGCGATCGCAGCCTTGCTGCGGCGGCATGATGCGCTGCGGCTGCGCTTCGAGAACACCGCGCAGGGCTGGCAGCAGCGCGTGGTGCCGGCGGACAGCATCACCGAGATTCCGCTGAGCCTCGAGGCGCTGCCGGAGACGGGCTGGGAGCCGTTGCTGCAGCAGCGCGGCGAGGCGCTGCAGCGCAGCCTGGATATCGGCCAGGGCCCGCTGCTGCGCGCCGGCTATTTCCCGATCGGCGATGGCGCCGAGGGACGGCTGCTGCTGGCGATCCATCATTTGGCGGTGGATGGTGTGTCGTGGCGGATCCTGCTGGAGGAGCTGCAACAGGGCTATGCGCAGGCGCGATCCGGCGCGGCGGTGGAATTGCCGCCGGTGGGCACGCCATGGAGCGCCTGGGTGGCCGGGCTGCGGGAGGCGGCGCAGCGTCCGGCGCTGGCGGAGGAGCTGGGCTGGTGGCAGGCGATGCTGGCGCCGGCGGCGGGCCAGGCGCTGCCGATCCCGCCGCTGCCGGGGCGGCGTCTGGACCAGAGCGATGTGCTGCGCTGGGAAATCTCGCCGGAGCGGACGCGGCAATTGCTGGCGGAGGCGCCGCGGGCCTATCGGCTGCGGGTGGATGAGCTGCTGCTGGCGGCGCTGGCGCAGACGCTGTCGCGCTGGGGCGATCGTGCGGGCGTGCTGCTGGACCTGGAGGCGCATGGCCGCGAGGAGGAGGAGGTCAGCGGTGCGGAGCTGAGCCGGACGGTGGGCTGGTTCACGGCGCGGCATCCGCTGTGGCTGGCGGCGCAAGGCTCGGCGGATGCGGCGCTGCGCGGCGCGAAGGCGGCGCTGCGCGCGGTGCCGGCGAAGGGTGTGCGCTGGGGCCAGCTGCGGCACCTTGCGGATCCGGCGCTGCAGGCGAAGGCCGCGGCGCTGGCGCATCCGCAAGTGAGCTTCAACTATCTGGGGCAGTTCGACCAGAGCCTGGCGGCGGAGGGGATGTTCGGCTTTGCGCAGGAGGCGGCGGGGTCGGCGGTGTCCGGGGAGAGCCGGCTGGACCACGCGCTGGATATCAATGCGCTGGTGGCGGAGGGAAGGCTGTCGGTGAGCTGCCGCTACAGCCCGGCGCAGCTGGACACGCCAACCGCGCAGCAGCTGATGCGGGACTTCGCCGCGGAGGTGGAGCGGCTGATCGCGCATTGCGCCGAGGCACAGATGGTGATCACGCCCGAGGATGTGCCGCTGGCGAAGCTGGACGCCATGGCGCTGGCAAAGCTGCCGTTGCCGGTGGACGAGATCGCCGATCTGTACGCGGCGACACCGCTGCAGCAGGGGCTGCTGTTCCACAGCCTGCTGCAGGAAGGCCAGGGCTATTACGTCAATCAGCGCTGCATCTCGCTGGTTGGGCGATTGGAGACCAGGGCGCTGCGCGCGGCCTGGCAGCATGCGGTGGATCGGCACGACATCCTGCGCACGCAATTCGTCTGGCCGGAGGATGGCGAGGCGGTGCAGCTGGTGCGCCGGACAGCGACGCTGCCCTGGGCCGAGCAGGACTGGTCCGACGAGACCGAGACCGGCTACGCAGCCCGCCTGGCGGAATGGCGCCGCGCCGATCTGGCGCGGGGCTTCGATCTGTCGCAGCCGCCGCTGCTGCGGGTTGCGGTGTTTCTGCGCCCGGATGGCGGCCATGACGTGGTGCTGACCAATCATCACGTGCTGCTGGATGGCTGGAGCAGCGCGCAGCTTCTGTCGGAGGTGCTGCGCGACTATGCGGCGCGGCTGCGCGGCGAGGTGGCCGCGCTGCCGCCGCCGGTGCCGTTCCGCCGCTATGTCGCCTGGCTACAGGCGCAGCCGAGTGCGGAGGGCTGGTGGCGCGCGCGTCTGGCGGCGCTGTCGCAGCCGGCGCAGGGCCTGCTGGAGACGTTGCCGGCGCCGCGTGATCCGCGTCCTGGCCATGGTGAGAAGCGCCAGCACCTGTCCGCTGACCTGTCGCAACGCCTGCGGCAGGCGGCGCAAGGCGGCGCGGTGACGCTGAACACGCTGATGCAGGGGGCCTGGGCGCTGCTGCTGGCGCGGCGCGGCGGGCGCGGCCCGGTGGTGTTCGGCGTGACGGTGTCGGGCCGCCCGGCGGAGCTGGCGGAGGCGGAGCGGATGCAGGGGCTGTTCATCAACAGCCTGCCGATCTGGGTTGAGGTGCCGTCGTCGCAGCCACTCTCCTCCTGGCTGGGCGAGCTGCAGCGGCTGAACGGGGCGATGCGGCAGCATGAGCACACGCCGCTGCACCGTCTGCAGCAATGGGCCGGCCAGCCCGGCGAGGCGCTGTTCGACAGCCTGCTGGTGTTCGAGAATTATCCGGTGGATGCGGTGGTGCGCGACAGCGCGCAGAGCTTCGCGCTGCGCCAGTCCGACCTCGCCGAGCGCACCCATTATCCACTGGCCCTCGCCATTTCGGGTGATGAGGACATTCATCTGGCCTGGGGCTGGAAGACCGAGCGTGCCGATTTCGCCGAGATCGAGCGGCTGGCGACGCAATATGTGTCGCTGCTGGAGCAATTCGCGGCGTCGCTGGATCGCCCGCTGGGTGCGCTGATCTTGCCGGCGCCGGTGGAGCCGCCGGCACAGCGCCCGGTCTGGCGCGGCGTGCTGGAGCGTATCGCTGAGCAGGCCGCGCGCCGCAGTGAGGCGGAGGCGCTGTGGTGCGAGGGTGAGCGGCTGAGCCATGGCGCGCTGTGGTCCTGGTCGAACCGGGTGGCGCAGGGCCTGGCGCGGCGCGGCGTGGCGCGGGAGGAGCGGGTCGGGCTGTGCCTGACGCGCGGGCTGGCGCTGCCGGCGGGGCTCTTGGGGATCCTCAAGGCGGGCGCGGCCTTCGTGCCGCTGGACCCGGACTATCCGCCCGATCGGCTGCGGGCGATGCTGCGCGATGGCGGTATCCGGCGCGTGGTGGTGGATGCGCAGACCGCATCGCAGCTGGGCGATGTGCTGCAGGGCCATGAGACGCTCCCCATCGAGAGCTTCGCCGAGGAGAGCGATGCGGAGATCGAGGTCGAGATCCATCCGGACCAGCTGGCCTATGTGATCTACACCTCGGGCTCGACCGGCACGCCGAAGGGTGTGGCGATCAGCCATGGCGCGCTGGCGCTGCATCTGGACGATTTCATTCCGGCCTTTGGCTACACGGCCTCGGATGCGGTGCTGCAATTCTCGACCTTCAACTTCGATGGCGGGATCGAGCAGCTGCTGCCGGGGCTGTGCGTCGGCGGCCGTGTGGTGATGCGTGGCCCGTCCATGTGGGATCTGGACCGTCTCAGCGCGGTGCTGCGGGACGAGGCGGTGACGGTGGCCGACATTCCGACGGCCTATTGGCAGCAATGGCAGTCGCGGCTGCCGGAGGCCCTGCCGGCGCTGCGGCGGGTGACGGTGGGGGGCGAGGCGCTGCCGGGCGATGCGCTGCGGCGCTGGCGCGAGGGCCCGCTCGGCCATGTTCGGCTGGACAATCGCTATGGCCCGACGGAGACGACGATCTCGGTGCTGTACCGGCGGACGGAGGCGTCGGACGAGGCCTCGGTGATGGTGCCGATCGGCAGCAGCTATCCGCATCGCAGCGCGCAGGTGCTGGATGTGGATGGCAATCCGGTGCCGGAGGGTGGCGTGGGCGAGCTGTGCATCGGCGGCGACAGCCTGGCGCGGGGCTATCTGAACCGGCCCGGGCTGACGGCGGAACGCTTCGTGCCGGACCCGTGGGGGCATGCGGGCGGACGGCTGTACCGCACCGGCGATCTGTGCCGGCGTCGGGCGGATGGTGTGGTGGAGTTCCTGGGCCGGATCGATGGCCAGGTGAAGCTGCGCGGCTACCGGATCGAACTGGGCGAGATCGAGGCGGCGCTGCGCGGCTGCGCAGGTGTCGACATGGCCGCGGCGGCGCTGCGGGGCGAGGGCGCCGGGCGGCGCATCATCGGCTATGTCACCGGCACCGTCGATGCGGCCACGGTCCTGTCCGAACTGAGAGACAAGCTGCCGGGGCCGATGGTGCCGTCGGCGGTGGTGGTGCTGGCGGCGCTGCCTAGCCTGCCGAATGGCAAGCTGGACCGCAACGCGCTGCCGGAGCCGGAGCAGACAACAGCCGCGATCGTCGCGCCTCGCGATGCCATGGAAGAAAAGCTTCTGGGCATCTGGCAGGCGGTGCTGGGGCAGGAGGGCATCAGCGTCACCGACAATTTCTTCGCCATCGGCGGGGATTCCCTGTCGGCGCTGAAGCTGCTGGCCCTGGCCAAGGCGCGGGGCCTGCCGGCGCTGACCCTGCCGCTGATCTTCGCCCATCCGGTGCTGGCGGAGCAGGCGGCCGCGCTGCGGGGCGAGGCCGGGCCTCCCGCCGGCGCGCCCATGCCGCTGAACGCCGCCGCCGGCGCGGCGCCGCTCTTCTGCATCCATCCCGGCTATGGGCTGGTGCTGGAGTATCGCCCGCTGGCGGAGGCTCTCGCCGATTGCGTACCGGTGCAGGGCCTGGCCTGCCCGGCCTATGCCGAGCCCGGCTGGGCCCCGGCCGATCTGGCGGCGCTGGCGGCGGATTATGTCGTGCGCCTGCGCGCGGTGCAGAAGCAGGGTCCCTATCGCCTGCTCGGCTGGTCGCTGGGCGGCTGGATCGCGGTGGCCATGGCGGCGGCGCTGCGGGCGGCGGGGGAGGAGGTCGGCTTCCTCGGCCTGGTGGATTGCCGGGCCGATCCGCGGGCGCGCCCCGCCATCGCCGCCGACCCCGCCGCGCGGCAGGCCCGGCGCGATGCCTGGCGCCAGCGCCTGGCGGAGCAGGGCGGCGGGCTGAGCCTGGAGGCGGTGGACCAGGTCGCGGCGCGGCTGGCGGCGCTGACCGACACGGCGCTGCCGGCCCTGGATCTGGCGCCGGAGCTCTGGTGGTCGTCGACCGCCCCCGACCCGGCCGCCGTCTCCACCGCCTGGGCCCGGCCCGGCGCCCCGGCGCCACGCCTGCATGGCGCCATCGACGCCCCGCATGAGGCGATGATGCAGCACCCCGGCCTGCTGGAGGCGCTGCGCCGCCGGCTGGGCGAAGCGGCCCCGGGCGGCTGATCGCCGCCCGGAAAAATGCCGAAAGCGTGAAAATCCGCCGCGCTCATCCGTCTCAGTTCCGGGAAGGCCGAGGGGGCCGGACGTGATGGAACGCCGGGGGATAGGGCGGATGGGCTGCATGCGGATCGATATGGGCTGGCGGGGCACCTCGCCCCTGCTGCGGGGGCTGCTCTGCACCACCGCACTGACGGTGCTGAGCCCCGGCGCCTGGGCGCAGGGGGCGGCACCGGGCGAGGTGACGCAGCTGCCCAATCTGAGCGTCAGCGGCCAGGCCCCGGCGGCCCAGGGCTTCGTGCCGCTGCGCGGCACCGCCGGCAGCAAGACCGACACGCCGCCGATCGAGGTGCCGCAATCCGTCTCCACGGTGACGCGGGAGCAGATCGAGATCCAGGGCGCCCAGACGGTCAGCGAGGCGCTGCGCTACAGCGCCGGCGTCGCCGTGCAGCCTTTCGGCACCGACACGCGCTATGATCAGATCCGCCTGCGCGGCTTCGATGCGCACACGCTCGGCGACTACCGCGACGGGCTGCGCCAGCCGGCCAACAATTTCGCCTATTTCCGCACCGAGCCCTATGGGCTGGAGCGGATCGACATCCTGCGCGGCCCGGCCTCGGTGCTGTATGGGCAGAACGCGCCGGGCGGGCTGGTCAACCGCATCTCCAAGCTGCCGCCGGAGCAGGCGCTGCGCGAGATCACCCTGGGCTATGGCAGCAATGACCGCATCCAGGGCGGCTTCGACCTGGGCGGGCCGATCGACAGCGAGGGGCAGTTCCTCTACCGCCTGACCGGCTTCGTGCGCGATGCCGACAACCCGCAATACAAGAGCATGTCGGATGACCGCGTCTATATCGCGCCCTCGCTGACCTGGCGGCCGACCGGCGACACCAGCATCACCCTGCTCGGCGAATATCTGCGCGATGAGAGCGGCTATGGCTGGTTCTACACGCCGAACAACCAGCGCCCGACGCGGCTCTGGCTGAACGAGCCGCATTTCGACGATTTCGACCAGACGCAGTACCAGATCGGCTACCGCGCCGAGCACCGTTTCGACGATGTCTGGACGGTGCGGCAGAATTTCCGTTACGGCCGGGTCGAGATCGAGAACAGCTATGTCTTCGGCCTGACCGCCGCCGCCAATGGCAATGTGGCGCGGACCTGGGAGCGCTTCAACCAGACGCTGGACAGCGTCGTCATCGACAACCAGGTCGAGGCGCGCTTCACCACCGGCCCGCTGCGCCACACCGTGCTGGCCGGCTTCGACTATCAGCAATACAACTGGTCGACCTTCGGCCGTGGCGGCAATGCGTCGGCCATCAACATCAACAACCCGGTCTATGGCCGGCCGATCAACCTCGCCACCGGCATCGTCTCGCAGAATGCCGCGCAGCACCTGAACCAGTATGGCGTCTATCTGCAGGAGCAGGCCAAGCTCGGCGAGCGCTGGGTGCTGACCGCCGGCCTGCGCTATGACTGGGTCGATGGCCGCACCACCAACCGTCCGACCTTCACGCGCGTAACCTCGGCCGCCAATGAGCTGGATGATGGTGCGCTCACGGGCCGCATCGGCCTGACCTATCTCTCGCCGATCGGCCTCGCGCCCTATGCGAGCTACACCACCTCCTTCCAGCCGCAGCTCGGCACCACAGCGCCATCGCGCGGCGCGACGCCCTACGACCCGACGACCAGGCAAGCAGTATGAGGTGGGCGTGAAGTACCAGCCGCCGGGGATGAACAGCTTCATCACCCTGGCCGCCTTCCACCTGGTGCAGCAGAACGTGCTGACCACCGATGTGCAGAATCCGGGCTACAGCGTGCAGACCGGCGAGATCCGCTCGCGCGGCTTCGAGCTGGAGGGCGTGGCCAGCCTCGCCGAGGGGCTGAACCTGGTCGGCAGCATCACCTATCAGGATGTCGAGGTGACGCGCAGCAACACCAACACGCTGAACAATGTGCCGGTGCTGGTGCCGCGCCAGCTCGCCTCGGTCTGGGCCGACTACAGCATCCAGGACGGGCCGTTCCGCGGCCTCGGCCTCGGCGCCGGTGTGCGCTACCAGGGCCACACCTATGCCGACAACACCAACAGCCGCAGCAACCCGAACTTCGTGCTGTTCGACGCCATGGTGCGCTACGATTTCCTCGAGCATTACCGCCTGCAGGTGAACGCCACCAACCTGACCGATCGCGACACCTATTCCTGCCAGAACAATGCCTGCTACTGGGGGCCGGGCCGCACCGTGCTGGCCTCGCTGCGCTACCGGTGGTGAGGCGATGATGCTCCCGCGCCGCCAGCTCCTGGCGGCCGGGCTCGGCCTGGCGGCGCTCTCCGCCGGCCCGGCGCGGGCCGGGGCCGCGCCGCGCCTGCTGGCGCTCGACTGGAGCATTGTCGAGACGCTGCTGGTGCTGGGCCAGGCGCCGCTCGGCGTGCCGGAGACCGGGAATTACGGGCGCACCGTGCAGCAACCGGCGCTGCCGCCGGGCTGCGTCGATCTCGGCCTGCGCGTCGAGCCCAATCTGGAGCTGATCCAGGCGCTGCGGCCCGAGCTGGTGCTGATCAACAGCGGCCAGGACGGTTTCCTCGGCGCCAATCTGCGCCGCATCGCCCGCACCGAGACGCTGCGCATCTATGGCACGCCGCAGAACCCCTATGCCCAGGCGGCGCAGGAGACGCGGCGCCTGGCCGCCATGCTTGGCGCGGAGGCCGTGGCGGAGCGCTATCTCGACGGTGTCGAGCAGCGCCTGGCCACGCTGCCGCGCGCGGCGCCGGATGCCGCGCCGGTCTATCTGATCTCGCTGCTCGATCAGCGCCACGCCATGGTCTATGGCGCGCGCAGCATCTTCCAGCGCGGGCTGGATGCGCTCGGCCTGCGCAATGCCTGGCAGCGCCCGACCAATGGCTGGGGCTTCGCCATGAGCGGCCTGGCCGGTCTAGCCGCCGAGCCGCGCGCGCGGCTGCTGCATATCGGCCCCATCCCGCCGGAGATCGAGGCGGCGCTGCAGGGCAGCCGGCTCTGGCAGGGCCTGCCCTTCATCCGCGAGGGGCGTTTCGGCCTGCTGCCGCCGCTCTGGGTGTTCGGCGCCGTGCCGACCGCCGAGCGGTTTTCCCAGCTGCTGGCCGAACGGGCGGAGGTGCTGCATGGCTGAGGCCGCCACCCTTCCGGCCGCGCCGCGCCGCCGCCATGGCGGGCTCTGGGCCGGGCTGCTGGCGGCGCTGCTGCTGGCGCTGGCCGTGGCGCTGACGCTGCGCGGCATCACCGCGCGCCTGCCGCCCAGCCTGGCCTGGCAGGCGCTGTCCGGCACCCTCGACGATGCCCGGCAGGTCATCTTCCTCTATGGCGACCTGCCGCGCCTGGCCATGGCGCTGCTGGCCGGCGGCGGGCTGGCGCTGGCCGGCACGCTGTTTCAGCAGGTGCTGCGCAACCCGCTGGCCTCGCCCACCACCCTCGGTACCGCGGCCGGCGCGCATCTGGCGGTCAGCGCCGCGCTCGCCCTGGCGCCGGGGCTGCTGGCCTGGGGGCGGGAATGGCTGGCGCTCGCCGGCGCGCTGGCCGCCATGCTGGCGGTACTGGGGCTGACCTGGCGGCGCGGCCTGTCGCCGGTCTCGGTCATCCTGGCCGGGCTGGTGGTCAATCTCTATTGCGGCGCGCTGGAATTCACCCTGACGCTGTTCCACCAGGAACGCATGATCAGCGTCTTCATCTGGGGCGCCGGCTCGCTGGTGCAGAATGACTGGGCCGAGAGCCAGGCCCTGGCGATCCGCCTCGCCGTGCTGGCGCTGCTCACCCTGCCGCTGCTGCGGCCGCTCTCGCTGCTGGATCTGGGTGAGGAAGGCGGCCGCAGCCTCGGCCTCTCGGTCGCCAGCACCAGGCTGCTGGGGCTCGGCCTCGGCGTTGCCGCCACCGCCTGCGTGGTGGCGGCGGTGGGCGTCATCGGCTTCGTGGGGCTGGCGGCGCCGGTGCTGGCGCGGCTGCTGGGCGCGCGGCGCTTCGGGCGGCAATTGTTGGTGGCGCCGCTGCTGGGCGCGCTGCTGCTCTGGTTCACCGACCAGCTGGTGCAGTTCCTCACCGGCCCGAATTACGACCTGCCGACCGGCACGCTCACCGCGGTGGTGGTGGCGCCGGTGCTGATCGCGCTGCTGCCCAGGCTGCGCGGCAGCCCGCCCCAGGCCGAGCGCGGCGCCGCCGGCGGCGCGCCGCGCCTCTCCCGGCCGGGGCGGGCGCTGCTGCTGCTGGCGCTGGCGCTGCTGCCGGTGCTGGCGCTCGGCCTCGCCTTCGGCCGCGACGCGGCGGGCTGGAGCTGGGCGGTGGGCGAGACGCTGCAGGGCCTGCTGCCCTGGCGCGCGCCGCGGCTCGCCACCGCCATGGCGGCCGGTGTGCTGCTCGGCCTGGCCGGCGGGGTGCTGCAGCGGCTCTCCGGCAATCCGATGGCCAGCCCCGAGGTGCTCGGCATCTCCTCCGGCGCCGCGCTCGGCGTGCTGCTGGCGGTGCTGCTGGTGCCCGGCGGGGCCGGGCAGGGGGCGCAGCTCCTGGGCGCCGCGCTCGGCGCCGGGCTGGCCCTGGCGGCGCTGCTGCTGCTCGGCCGCCGCATGGCCTATGCGCCGGAGCGGCTGCTGCTGGCGGGGCTGGTGCTCGGCACGGTCTGCGGCACGGTGGTGACGCTGCTGATGGCCTCGGGCGATCCGCGGGCGCTGGCGCTGCGCGCCTGGATGGCCGGCTCCACCTACCGCGCCGGCCCGGCCGAGGCCTGGTCCAGCGGCGTGGCCGCGCTGCTGGCGCTGGCCGTGCTGCCGCTGGCGGCGCGCTGGCTGGATGTGCTGCCGCTGGGGCCGGGTGTGGCGCGCGCGCTCGGCCTGCGGCCCGCCGCCTGCCGCGCGCTGCTGCTGCTGGCGGCCTCGCTGCTGACGGCGGCGGCGACGCTGGCGATCGGCCCGCTCAGCTTCACCGGGCTGATGGCGCCGCATATCGCCCGGCTGATGGGTTTCGCCCGCGCCCTGCCGCAGCTGCTGGGCGCCGCCCTGGTGGGCGCGCTGATCATGGGCGCGGCCGACTGGGCCGGGCGCAACCTCCTGTTTCCCTATCAGCTGCCGGTCGGGCTGGTCGCCACCTTCCTGGGCGGCCCCTACCTGATCTGGCTGCTGCGCGCGCGGCGCTGACACGAAGGACCCCGCCATGACCCACACCGCCGAGGCGCTGATCCGGCTGCGCGACCCCGATGCCGTCGCGGCGCGTCTGGTCGAGCATCTGGCCGAGCACGGGCTGGTCTTCCAGCGGCGCGGCAACGCCCTGGTGGCCGAGCTGCCGGTGGGCAGCGGCAGCCTGGAGGTGCGCCCCGGCGCGCTGCAGGTCGGCGCCAGCGCGCCCGACCGCGCCGGGTTGGAGCGGCTCTGCCTGGCCATCGCCGAGCATGTGGTGGAATTCGCCGAGGGCGAGACGCCCGAGATCGGCTGGCAGGGCCTGGGCCAGGCCGCGCTGCTGGCCGATTTCCGCGAGCTGCGCGTGGTGGGCGTGCAGGACATCGCCCCCCGCCTGCGCCGGCTGGTGCTCGCCGGCGAGGATCTGGCGCGTTTCGACACGCTCGAGGATCTGCATGTGCGGCTCTACATCCCGCCCGAGGGCGAGCGCGACCCGCAATGGCCGCGCCAGGCGGCGGATGGCAGGCTGCTCTGGCCGGCGCCGGAGCGCCGCCCGGCGCGGCGCGCCTACACCCTCCGCCGCGTCGATGCGGCGCGCGGCCTGGTCGAGATCGATTTCGTGCTGCACCCGCATGGCCAGGGGGAGAGCCCCGGCGCCCGCTTCGCCGGGGCCGCGCGGCCGGGCGATCGCTGCGGCATCACCGGCCCCGGCGGCGGCGGGCTGAAGCCGGCCGATTGGCACCTGCTGCTGGGCGACGAGACGGCGCTGCCCGCCATCGCCCGGCTGCTGGAGGCGATGCCGCGCACGGCCCGCGGCGTGGCGGTGGTCGAGGTGGATGGCGCGGCCGACGAGATCCCGGTCGGCCACCCGCCCGGCTACACGCTGCGCTGGCTGCACCGCGCCCCGGCCGAACCGGGGCAGCACAGCCTGCTGCCCGGCGCCCTGGCCGGGATCGCCTGGCCGGAGCATGGCAGCCGCTATGTCTGGGCCGCCTGCGAGCAGGAGGGCGCCGTGCGGTTGCGCGAGGCGCTGCGCGAAGCCGGGCTCGAAAAACCCGAATTCCGTGTCGCCGCCTATTGGCGGCGCGGCCATGAGGGGGACTGACACCATGATCGCCCTGCTGCGCCCCTTCTGGCCGCATGTGCTGCTCGCCGGGCTCTGCGGCAGCCTGGCCGGCCTCGGCACCGTCGCGCTGCTGGCCATCGTCAACCGGCTGCTGAGCGGCCAGGCGCCGCTGGATGCCGCGCGTTTCGGCCTGTTCGCGCTGCTCTGCCTGGTGGCGCTGGCCGGGCGCGCCATCGCCGATCTCAGCATCAACGCCGTCGGCCAGCGCCTGGTGGCGGAGGTGCGGCGCAGCCTGGCAGAGAAGATCCTCTGCGCGCCGATCGACGCGCTGGAGCGCTATCGCAGCCACCGGCTGATCCCGGTGCTGACGCAGGATGTCGACATGATCAGCGATGTCGCCTTCCTGCTCGGCGGGCTGTCGGCGGCGGCGGCGGTGCTGCTGGGCTGCCTGGCCTATCTCGCCTGGCTGTCGCCCCTGATGTTCGCCGTGGTGGTGCTGGTGCTGGGCGCCGGCACCGCGCTGCAATTCCTCGCACGGCTGCGCGGTGTGCGCGGCTTCACCGAGGCGCGCGACCGCGAGGATGATCTGCACAAGGCCTATCGCGACATCGCCTCCGGCGCCAAGGAGCTGCGGCTGAGCCGCGCCCGCCGCCGCGCCGTGTTCGAGGGCCGCATCGGCGCCACCATCGACGCCATCACCGCCATCAATGCGCGCGCCATCCGGGTCTTCGTGCTGGCCAATGCGCTGGGCTCGGCGCTGCATTTCCTGGTGATCGGCATCGTGCTGGCTGCGGCCCTGGCGCAGCCGGGCCTGGCGCCGGAGACGCTGACCGGCTTCGTGCTGGTGCTGCTGTTCATCAAGGGCCCGCTGGAGCAGCTGCTGCAGACCCTGCCGGCGGTGGGCCGCGCCCAGGTGGCGTTCCGCCGCATCGCCGACCTCTCCCGCCGCTTCGCGGCGCGCGAGCCCGGGCTGATGCTGGCGCCGCCCGCCAGCGCCGCGCCGGCGCCGCAGCGCATCGCGCTCAGCGGCGTCACCTATGAATTCCCGGCCGCCGAGGGGGCGGAGCCCTTCCGCCTCGGCCCCGTCGATCTGACGCTGCGGCGCGGCGAGATCCTGTTCTTGGTGGGCGAGAACGGTGCCGGCAAGACGACGCTGATCAAGCTGCTGCTCGGCCTCTACGCGCCGCGCGAGGGCGCGCTGCTGGTCGATGGCCAGGCGCTGGGCGAGGCGGAGCGCGATGGCTATCGCCAGCTCTTCTCCACCGTCTTCGCCGACTACCACCTGTTCGAGGAGCTGGCCTCGGGCGAGGGCGCGCGGCCCGATGATGCGGCGCGTGAGGCGGAGCTGCGGCGCCACCTGCAGCGGCTGGAGCTGTCGCACAAGGTGGCGGTGCGCGACGGGCAGCTGACCACGACCGACCTGTCCACCGGCCAGCGCAAGCGGCTGGCCCTGCTGCAGGCCTGGCTGGAGCGGCGGCCCTTCCTGGTGTTCGACGAATGGGCGGCCGACCAGGACCCGGCCTTCCGCCGCATCTTCTACACCGAGTTCCTGCCCGAGCTGCGCGCCGCCGGGCATGGTGTGCTCGTCATCTCGCATGACGACCGCTACTTCCACCTGGCCGACCGTCTGCTGCGCCTGGATCGCGGCCGGCTGGTGGAGATGGCCGGCACCGATCTGACGCCTTCCCACCCGGCCGCGCCATGATGCCGACACCCCTGCCCGGAAGCCCGCCCATGCAAGAGGACGAGACGCTGTTCAGCCTGGAGGAGGCGGGTTTCCGCGTCGAGCAGCGCTGGCTGCTGCAGCCGCTGAGCCTGGAGCTGGCGCCCGGGCGCATCATCGGGCTGATCGGGCATAATGGCTCCGGCAAGTCGACGCTGCTGAAGCTGCTGGCGCGGCAGCTGGCGCCGAGCCAGGGCCGCATCCGCTTCGGCGGCAGGCCGCTCGCCGAATGGGGCGGGCGGGAGCTGGCGCGGCGCATCGCCTATCTGCCGCAGAGCACCGCCGCGGCACCCGGGCTGCTGGTGCGGGAGCTGGTGGCGCTCGGCCGCTATCCCTGGCATGGCGCGCTGGGCCGCTTCGGCGCCGAGGACCGCGCGCGCGTTGCCGCCGCCATGGCGGCGACCGAGGTGGAGGGCTTCGCCGACCGCCAGGTCGACACCCTCTCGGGCGGCGAGCGGCAGCGCGCCTGGCTCGCCATGCTGGTGGCGCAGGATGCGCGCTGCCTGCTGCTGGACGAGCCGATCTCGGCGCTCGACATCGCGCATCAGGTGGAGGTGCTGGCGCTGGTGCAGCGGCTGAGCCGCGAGCGGCGCATCGGCACCATCCTGGTGCTGCACGACGTCAACATGGCGGCGCGCTATTGCGACGAGATCGTCGCGCTGCATTCCGGCCGGCTGATCGCGCGCGGCGCGGCGGCAGAGATGATGCGGGCGGAGACGCTGCAGGGCATCTATGGCGTGCCCTTCGCCATGCTGCCCAACCCCGCCGCCGGGCCGCCGCTGGCCTTCCCGGCCTGAAGCGCCACGCTTCACATTCGGCGGCGCGGAGCCCGTCGGCCGCCGCCACCGCTTCCCCGCGGGCCCGGCTCTGCTTTGCTGGGCCCGCCGCCGGGGAGGGGCGGGATGCATGCCGGAGGCCGATCTCCGCCTGGCCACGCCGCGCGCCGTCTCGGCGGAGGCCGCGCTGCTCGCCGCCATCTGCCACCATGCCGAGCATAATCGCCGCATCCACTGGGCGGAGCGGTTGATCAGCAAGGCCTTCGGCCGGCCGGTCGCCTCGCTCACCGCCGGGCAGCTCATCGTCATGCATTTCGAGGCGCTGGCCGGGCTCGGCCCGCCGCCCACGCTGACGCGGCTGCAGCAGGCGATGGGGCATGCGCGCAGCGTCGCCGGCTTCCTGGCGCTGCTGCGGGGCCTGCGCATGGTGGCGCAGCTGCCCGACCCGCTGGACAGCCGCCAGCGCCGCCTGGTGCCGCAGCCGCGCCTGCTGGAGGGGCTGTGCCGCTGGCTGGAGGGGCAGCTGCGCTGCGCCGCGCTGCTCGGCCTGGTGCCGCCGGAATGGGAGGCGCGGCTTTCCACCGATCCCGCCTTCTACGCCGCGCTGCTGCGCGCCTCGCGCACCGGGCTGGATGGCGCGCTGGCGCGGGTGGAGGCGCATCCGCCCTGGGCCTGGTTCCACCGCCATGATGCCGGGGACCGCATCGCGCTGCGGCTGCTCGGGCTGGATGCGGCGGCGCGGCTCAGCCTGGATGCCGCTCCGCGGCTGGCCGGTCAGCCGGAAGACATCTGGCTGCAGGGCTCGGCCCAGGACATCGCCGGGGCGATCGGCGTCTCGCGCTCGCATGTGCGCAATGTGCTGAACGGGGCGGAGCGGGAGGGGCTGTTGCGGCATGACGCGGCGCGGCGGCTGGTGCGGCTCTCCCCCGCGCTGCGCGGGGAGTTCGCCGCCTGGTTCCGCGCCGAGCTGGACTGGCTGGCCGAGGCCGCGCAGCGCGCCGCGCGGGAGGCGGATGCATGCAGGGTTTGGACTTCTCCGCTGCCCGCCCCGCGCTGAGCATGCCGCCGGATGCGGGTGGCCGGTGCCCCCGCGCAGCGGGAGGCGAAGAGGATGTGCGGGATCTGCGATGGCGGCGTGGCGCGGCGCGGGCTGATGGGGGGCGCGCTGGCGGCGGGGCTGGCGGCGGCGCTGCCGGCGCTGGCGCAGCCGGACAGCGAGCCATCGCCCACGACACCGGAAGCGGCCTTGCAGCGGCTGCGCGAGGGCAATGCGCGCTATGCCGCCAATGCGCCGCGGCAGCGGGATTTCTCGGCGCGGCGCGCGGCGCTGGCGGCGGGCCAGTCGCCCTTCGCGGCGGTGCTGGGCTGCGCGGATTCCCGCGTGGCGCCGGAGCTGGCCTTCGACCAGGATCCGGGCGACCTCTTCGTGGTGCGGGTGGCCGGCAATTTCGTCACGCGGGAGGGGCTGGGCAGCCTGGAATATGGCGCCAGGGTGCTGGGCACCAAGGTGATCCTGGTGCTGGGCCATAGCAGCTGCGGCGCGGTGGATGCCACGGTGGCCGCGCTGCGGCAGCCCCAGGCGCTGCCGGGCCATATTGGCGAGCTGGTGGAGGCGCTGAAGCCCGGCATCGCCCCGGCGCTGGAGCAGGGTGACGCGGTGGCCGCCAATGTCCGGTACAATGTCCTGCGCCTGCTGCAATCCGGCCCGGTGCTGCCGGAGATGGTGGCCGCCGGCCAGCTGCGCGTGGCCGGCGGCGTCTACGATCTGGCCACCGGCCAGGTGCGTTTCCTCTGAGGCGGCCGCCGGGCGCCAGCGGCGCCCGGCCCTGGCAAAAAAAAGAAGGGGGCCCGGGGGAATTCATTCCCCCGGACTGTTTTGTGTCTCTGTCTCTCCAACCCGTGTCCCCGCCCCGGATTGACCGCCTTCGCCCGCTTTCCGTTACTGGCCGCGACCCTGTCGCGGAGACACCGGATATGCGCCGCCTGACCCTGCTGATGACGATGATCGCCCTGCCGCTCTCGGCGCTGGGGCAGGAGCTGCCGGTCAGCGCGGTGGTGATGTCCTCGGGCGGGCTGATGCAGGTGGAGCGGCGGGGCGAGCTGCCGGCCGATGGCGTCGCCCGCTTCCGGGTGCCGCTCTCCGCCGTGGATGACGTGCTGAAGAGCCTGGTGGTGCGCGACCCGGCCGGGCGGGTGGAAAGCGTGCGGCTGCCGGCCGCCGACCTGGCCGGCGAGGCGTTTCGCGGCCTGCCGCTGCGCCCCGCCGATTTCGCCAGCCGGGCGACGCTGCTGAACGCGCTGCGCGGCCAGGCGGTGGAGGCCAAGGGCGTGCAGGGCCGCATCGCCGAGGCGGCGGAGGTGGAGGGCGGGCTGCGTCTGGCGCTGCTCACGCCGACCGGCCTGGCCAGCGTGGTGCTGGGCGAGGGCGAGGAGGCGAAGCTGCAGGATGCCGGCCTCGCCGCGCGCATCGCCCGCGCCGCCGAGGCGCTGGCCACGGCGCAGCGCGACGAGGAGCGTCTGGTCGAGGTGGTGCTGCGCGGCGAGCGGGCGCGCGAGGTCAGCCTGACCAGCCTGGTCTCCGCCCCGGTCTGGAAACCCTCCTGGCGGCTGGTGCTGCCGCAGGCGGGCGGCGCCGGCGAGGCACGGCTGCAGGGCTGGGCGGTGGTCGAGAACCTGTCCGGCGCCGACTGGAACGGGGTGCGCCTGACCCTGGTCTCCGGCGCCGCGGCCGGGCTGCGCCAGTCGCTCTACACGCCGGTCGAGGTGCCGCGCGAGGAATTGCCGCTGCGGCTGGCCGAACAGCTCGGCGTTACCGCCGACACCGGCGCCCGCCCGCCGCCGCCGCCGATGCCGGTGATGCCGGCCCCGGCGGCGCCGGCCCCGGCCGCCGAGCTGCAGCGCGGCCGTGCCCGCGCGGCCGATCTGGCCCAGGCGCCGATCGCCGCCGCGGCCGCCGCGGCCCTGGCCGAGGCCTCGCCCGGCCGCATCACCTACACCCTGCCGGAGCCGGTGACGCTGCCGGCCGGCAGCACCGCCAACCTGCCCTTCCTGGATGCCGGCCTGCCCGCCGAGCGGGTCTGGTGGGTGCAGGACCGCCAGGCGCGGCACCCGCTGCAGGCGGCGCTGCTGAGCAATCGCGGCGGGCAGACGCTGCCGGACGGCATCGTCACCGTGTTCGGCGGCGACGGCAACTGGCTGGGCGATGCCGAGCTGCGCGCCCTGCCGCCGGGCGAGGAGCGGCTGGTCGGCTTCGGCCGCGACCGCGATGTCGAGATCAGCAGCGCCGAGAGCAGCGAGACGCGCATCCGCGCCGTGGCGCTGCGCCCGGGGCGGGTCACGCTGCAGACGGTGCGGCGGGAGGAGGTGGCCTTCACCATCGATCCGCGCGGCGCCCGCGGCCGGCTGCTGATCGACCTGCCGCGCCGCAGCGGCGCCGAGCCGCGCTTCGAGGTGGCGGCGGAGGGCGCCTTCGGCCTGCGCCACAGCGTGGCGCTGAACGGGCAGAGGACCGAGCTGCGCCTGCCCTTCGAGCGCGAGGTGCAGCAGAGCGTGCCGCTCTGGGATCCCGGCCTTGGCGACCCGCTGCTGCTGGAATGGCGCCGGCTGGAGCAGCAGCCCTCGGTGCGCCGCCTGCCCGGCGGACCCGGCACGCTGGAGACGCTGCGCGAGATGCTGCAGCGCCTGCCGCCCGAGGCCGAGGGCCGCGAGGCCTTCGCGGCGCTGGTCGAGCAGATGACCGAGGCGCGCCGGCTGCTGGAGGCCTTCGAGACCGAATGGCGCGCCCATGCGGCGGCCGAGGCGGCGCTGGGCCGTGCCCGCGCGGCGGTCGAGGATCGCAGCGGCGCGGCGCGGGAGGAGGCGCGCCAGGCGCTGAACCGCGCCAGCCAGGCGGTGGAGCGGGCCGGCGCGCGGGCGGATGCCGCCTGGGCGGCCTGGCAGGGCGCGGTGCGCGGCATCCTGGCGGCCAGCGCCGGCTGAGAGCGTCACCGAAGCTTCACGCCACCGCCATGGGACCCTCCCTGCCGGGTTAACATCCGGCTGCTAAGGCGCGCCCGCTTTCCCGGGAGAGAGGCCGCGCATGAGCATCCGCAACCGTCTTCTCGCCGCGCTGCTGCTGATCGGCGGGCTGACCCTGGCGCTGGCCGCCTGGCTGACCGCCGGCGCCCTGGCCGAGCTGCGCGGCGCCGAGGCGGCGGAGCGCGCCGCGGCGCGGCAGGCGCGGCTGGCCATGGCGCGCCAGGCGGTGGTGGAGGAGGCGGCGGCGCTGACCGATCTGGCCATCGCCGCGCCGCGCGCGGCGGAGGAGGCCGGGCTGGCCCTGCTGCGGCAGCGCGCCGCGCGCAGCCAGGCAGCGCTGGAGGGCATCCCGGCCGGCGAGGCGCTGGCGGCGCTGCGCCCGGCGCTGTGGCAGGCGGCGGCGCTGCCGCGCGACGAGCGCGACCGCGCGCAGGCCGGCGCCCTGGCCGAGGCGCTGTCGGCCAGCCTGGCGCCGCTGCGGCGGCAGGCGCTGCTGGGCGCCCGCGCCGTGGGCGGCGAGGCCGCCGGCGCCCTGGCGCTCGCCGAGGAGGCGCAGGCGCTGTTCGAGCGGATGAGCGAGCGGGCGATGATGCTCTCCCTCGGCATCGCCGGCGGCGCCATGGGCTATGACGGGGCGATCGCCGCCACCGCGCTGGGCGGAAGGGTGGCCGAGGCCTGGTCGCGGCTGCAGGCGCAGGCGGCGCTGCTGGAGAATGCGGCGCTGCGCGACGCCGCCGAGGGGCTGGCGCAGGGGCTGATGCGCGAGGCCGAGCCGCTGTTTGCCGAGCTGGTGGCGGCGGCGCGGGACGGGCTGCCGGCGCCGATGACCTATGCCGCCTATCGCGACTGGGCCGGGCCGGCGCTGCAAGCCGCCCTGCCGCCGCGCGACGCGGCGCTGGCGGAGGCGGGGCAGGCCGCCCGCCGCGATGCCGAGGCCGCCGGGCGGCGGCTGCTGCTGGCCGGCGGCGCGGTGCTGCTGGCGCTGCTGCTCGCTGCCGCCGCGGCGGCGAGCCTGGTGCTGGGCGTGGCGCGGCCGCTGCGGGCGCTGACCGGGGCGGTCGCCGCCCTGGCCCGTGGCGAGCTGGACACCGCCCTGCCGGGCGATGGCGCCCCGGCGCGCGCCGCGACGCGCGACGAGATCGCCGGCATGGCCGCCGCGCTGCGGCTGCTGCGCGGCGAGGCGCGCGAGGCGCGGCGCCTGGCCGCCGAGATGGCCGAGCAGCAGGCGGCGCGCAGCCGCCGCGCGGCGCGGCTGGAGGCGCTGCTCAGCGCGTTCGAGGCGGAGCTGGCGCAGGGGCTGCAGGAGGTGGCCTCGGCCGCCGCGCGGCTGGACGCCACCACCGCCGAGATGGCCGGCAGCGCCGGGCGCGGCGCCGCGGCGGCCGGGGCGGCGGCGCAGGCCAGCCAGGGCGCCAGCCACCATATCGGCGCGGTGACCGCGGCGGCCGAGGCGCTGGCGGGCTCGATCGCCGGGGTGTCGCGCCAGGTGGCCGACAGCGCCGCCGCCGCCGGCCGCGCCGCCGCCCAGGCGCGCGCCACCGAGCGGCAGGTGCGCGACCTGGCCGGCAGCGCCGCGCAGGTGACCGAGGTGCTGGGGCTGGTCGAGGCGATCGCGCGGCAGACCAACCTGCTGGCGCTGAACGCGACCATCGAGGCAGCGCGGGCCGGGGAGGCCGGGCGCGGCTTCGCCGTGGTGGCGGGCGAGGTGAAGGCGCTGGCGCAGCAGACCGCCGGCGCCACCGAGCGCATCGCCACCCAGGTCGCCGGCATGCAGCGCGGCACCGAGGCGGCGGCGCGCGCCATGGGCGAGATCGCCGAGGCGGTGCTGGGGCTGGACGGCATGGCGGCGCGGGTGGCCGAGGCGGCGGCGCTGCAATCGGCCGCCACCAGCGGCATCGCCGGCGATGTGGCGCATGCCGCGGCGCAGGCGCAGGAGGCCAGCGCCCAGGCCGGCGGCACGCGGCAGCGCCTGGCGGAGATGGGCGCGGCCTTTGGCGGGCTGCATGAGGCGGCCTCGGGCCTGTCCGGCCGCACCGGCCAGCTGCGCCAGCGCGCCGAGGCCTTCCTGGCCGCCGCCCGGGCGGCCTGATCTTCTTTCGGTCCGGCCGCCCGCCGGGCGGCCGTGCGGCGCGTCAGCCCGGCTCGGGGCCGGCGGGCGGCGCCGGGCGCAGCCGCAGCCGCGCCGGGCGGAAGCCCTGCATCGAGGCGACCTCGAGCACCAGCCCGCCGACCTCCACCCGGTCGCCCTCCTCGGGCAGCCGGCCGAGCCGGTCCATCATCAGCCCGACCACGGTGGAATATTCGCCGGCCGCCTCGGCCAGCCGCGTGTCCAGCTGCTGGTCCAGCCCGTGCACGTCGAAATTGGCGTCCACCAGCCAGACGCCCTCGCCCTCCGGCTCCAGCCGCGGGCCGGTCTCGCCGCCCTCGGGGAATTCGCCGGCGATCGCCTCGAAGATGTCGGTGGGCGTCGCGATGCCCTCCAGCGTGCCGTATTCGTCCAGCACCACCGCCATCTGCACCGGGGAGCCGCGCAGCTTCTCCATCAGCCGCAGCACGTCCATCCGGTCATGCACCAGCAGCGGCGGGCGGACCGAGCGCGCCATGTCGATGGCGCCGCGCTCGATCAGGTCGCGCAGCAGATCCTTGGCCAGCGCCACGCCGGCCAGGTCCTCGATGCGGCCGCGCGCCAGCAGGAAGCGCGAATGCCCGGTCTCCAGGATGATGCGGCGATGCTCCTCGGGGCTGGCGGCGGTGTCCAGCCAGACCACCCCGTTGCGCGGCGTCATGATCGAGCGCACCGGGCGCTCGGCCAGCGCCATGACGCCCTGGACCATGGAGCGCTCCTCGGGGCGGAACACCGCCTCGGGCTGCGGCGCGTCCTCGCCGGGGGCGGCGTGCTGCGCCTCCCCGCCACGGCCACCGCCCAGCATGCGCAGCACCGCGAGCGCGGTGCGCTCGCGCAGGTCGCCGCTGCGCAGGCGGCGCGCATGGCCGCGCCGGGCCAGCTGGTTGAAGGCCTCGATCAGCACCGAGAAGCCGATGGCGGCGTAGAGATAGCCCTTCGGGATGTGGAAGCCGAGGCCCTCCGCGATCAGGCTGAAGCCGATCATCAGCAGGAAGCCGAGGCAGAGGATCACCACCGTCGGATGCGCGGTGACGAAGCGCATCAGCGGGCGGCTGGCCGCGATCATCACCGCGATGGCGATGATGACGGCGATGTACATGATGGTCAGGTGCTGCACCATGCCGACCGCGGTGATCACGCTGTCGAGCGAGAAGACGGCGTCCAGCACGACGATCTGCGCGACGACCTGCCAGAAGCTGGCCCAGACCTTCGGGCCTTCCTTGGCGCCGTGGTCGCCCTCCAGCCGCTCATGCAGCTCGGTGGTCGCCTTGAACAGCAGGAACAGCCCGCCCAGCACCAGGATCAGCCCGCGCCCGGTGACGGTGACGCCGGCGAAGCTGAAGAGCGGCGCGGTCAGCCCGACGATCCAGGAAATGCCGGCGAGCAGGCCGAGGCGCATGATCAGCGCCAGCGACAGGCCGATGATGCGGGCCTTGTTGCGCTGCTCGGGCGGCAGCTTGTCGGCGAGGATGGCAATGAAGATCAGATTGTCGATGCCGAGCACCAGCTCGAGCACGATCAGCGTCCCGAGGCCCAGCCAGGCGGTCGGGTCGGCGATCCATTCCATCGTCGTTCAGGCTCCAGTCAGGAGAGGGGGGGTGGCCGGCAGGAGCCGGCGGGGCCGCCTGCCTGCTGGGAGAGGGTCCGTCATGTCAGCGGCGCGGCAGCCAGGCGGCCATCGCCTCGGAGAGCGGGGCGCGGAGGCGCTGCCAGCCGAACCACAGCAGCAGCGCGCCGCCGGCCAGCGCCGCCAGCGTCAGCGGGCTGGGATCGGGGCCGATCTGCCGCGCCAGCCAGCCGCCCAGGCTGCCCGGCATCAGCATCAGCGGCGCCCAGACCAGGGCGGAGAGGATGTTGGCGCTCTGGAAGGGCAGGTTGCGCATGCCGGTGATGCCGGCGGCCAGCGGGGTGACGGCGCGCATCGGCCCGATGAAGCGGCCAAGGAACACCGCCCACCAGCCCCAGCGGCGGAACACCACGACCGACCAGGCATAGACCCGGCGGCAGGAGGCCGGCAGCCAGCGCCGCACCCGGGCGGGGCCGACGGCGCGGGCCAGCCAGTAGCCGGCGGCATCGCCCAGGATGCCGCCCAGCACGCAGCCCAGCAGCACCGGCAGCGGGTCGATCATGCCGGCGCCGAGCATCGCCCCGATGCCCAGCAGCAGCGCCGTCGAGGGCACCAGGATGCTGACCACCGGAAAGGATTCCAGGAAGGCGATCAGGAAGGTCACCGGCGCCGCCCAGGCAGCGTTGAGGCGTACCCAGGCGTCGAGCGCCGAGATCCAGTCTTCCAGCATGATGAAGGCGAGGTAACAGTTTGCCGCCCGCCCTGCCAGAGGGAAAGCGGGATCCTGGCGCGGGCGTGAGGCCGCCTTGGCCGTGCCGCCCCGGCGCCCAGCCGCCGAGGACGCTCGGCCCTCCAGGGCGCCCAGCCCAGGGCGTCGCGGTCCGGCACGGTCAGGCCGGGGCGCTGCCCTCCATGGCGCGGCTGTCCAGCGCCCGGCTGTCCAGGATCATGCGGTAGAGCGCCGCCGCGGCCGGCGCCAGCGCCTCCCCCCGCCGCCGGACCAGCGCCAGGGACCGGCGCAGCGCCGGCTCGACCAGCGGCACCTCGACCAGGCCGGAGAGCAGCCGGCCGCGCTGCGCCGCCGAGGGCAGGATGGCGACGCCGATGCCGGTGGCCGCCAGCGCCATGGCGCTCGGCGTGTTCTCCACCACGAAGCGGCCGCGCAGCGGCAGGCCGGAGGCCCGGAGCTGCTGCTCCACCGCCGTGCGGTTGCCGCTGCTGCCGCCCAGCGTGATCAGATCCTCCCCCGCCAGCTCCGCCCAGCGCAGGCTCTCCCTGTCGGCCAGCGCGTGCGAGGGGTGGCAGACCAGCACCAGCCTGTCGGTGGAGAGCAGATCCTCCTCCAGCTCCGCCTGGGGGGCCTGCATGATGTGGATGCCGAATTCGGCGGCGCCGCCGCGCACCGCCTCGGTCACCGCGCTGCCGGAGCGTTCCAGCAGCATCACCCGGTTGCCGGGGTGGCGCCGCGCATACTCGGCCAGCAGCAGCGGCAGCCGCTCATAGGCGACGGCCGGCATGGTCGCCAGGGTGACATCGCCGGCCGCGAGGCGGGAGGTGGTGCGCAGCCGCTGCAGCCCATGCGTCAGATCCTCCACCACCCGGCGCGCCAGCGGCAGGAAGTCGCGCCCCGCGGCGGTCAGCCCGGTGCGGCGGGTGGTGCGGTCGAGCAGCGCCAGGCCGACATAGGCCTCCAGCCGCTGGATGCGGCGGGTCAGGCCGGTCTGGGTGAGGCCGAGCCGCTCCGCCGCGCGGCTGAAGCTGCCGAGCTCCGCCACCATGACGAAGGCCTGGATGTCGTCCATCGGCAGGTGCATGCGCATGCCTCATCAATCGATGCCATTAATGCATTATACTTGCGTCCGCGCCTGCGCCAGAGTGCCGGACAGCAACAAGGCCGCGTCCAGCGGCCGGCCCGGAAACGCCAGGACCCGACCGACCCGCCATGCCCGATCTGTCCTTCGTGCCCGAAGGCGCCTGCGACGCGCATCTGCACATCCTGGATGCGCGCTTCCCCGCCGCCGGCCCGACGCCGCCGGGCGCGAGGCTGGCCGATTACCGGGCGGTGCAGCGCCGCCTGGGCCTCTCGCGCGCCGTGCTGGTGCAGGCCAAGCATCACGGCTTCGATCCGGCCTGCCTGCTGGAGGCCCTGGCCGCGCTCGGGCCGGATGGGCGCGGCATCGCCGTGGCGACGCCCGACATCGGCGATGCCGCGCTGCGCCGGCTGGATGAGGGCGGGGTGCGCGGCCTGCGCTTCAGCCTGTGGAACCCGGCCGACAGCCAGACCAGCCTGGAGATGCTGGCGCCGCTGGCCGCGCGCATCGCGCCGCTGGGCTGGCACGCCCAGCTGCACCTGACCGCCGACCAGATCCTGGACGCCGCGCCGATCCTCGAGGCGCTGCCCTGCCCGATGGTGTTCGACCATATGGCGCGGCTGCCGGCGGGGCAGGGGGCGGGGCCGGGCGCGGCGCATCCCGCCTTCGCCGTGGTGGCGCGGCTGCTGCAGCGCGGCCGCGCCTGGGTGAAGCTCTCCGGCGCCTATCTGGTCGACCCCGCCGGCCCGCCCTGGGACGCCGCCGGCGCCATCGCCCGCGCCTTTCTGGCCGAGGCGCCGGAGCGCCTGGTCTGGGGCAGCGACTGGCCGCATGTGACCGAGCGCCACAAGCCCGACGCCGCCACGCTGCTCGGCCTGCTGGCCGAATGGGCGGGCGCGCCGGCCGCCGCCCGCATCCTCTCCGACAATGCCGCCGCGCTCTACGGCTTCGCCGACGGGACCCGCACGCCATGACCCTCGCCCCGCTCATCGCCATGCGCAGCAAGCTGTTCCTGCCCGGCTCGCGGCCGGAGCTCTTCACCAAGGGCCAGGCCTCGGCCGCCGATGCGCTGAGCTATGATCTGGAGGATTCGGTGGCCCCCGCGCGCAAGGCCGAGGCACGCGCGGCGGTGGCCGCGGCGCTGCGCGCGGCGCCGCCGGGCGGCAAGCTGGCCATCGTGCGCGTCAACGCCCCGGGCACGCCCCATTTCGAGGCGGATATCGCCGCCATCCTCGGCGCCGGGCTGGACGCCATCAACCTGCCCATGGTCGAGGATGCGGCCGGGCTGCGCGATGCCATCGCCGCCATCGAGGGCGCCGAGCGGGCAGGCGGCCACGCCGCCTGCGCCATCCTGGCCAATATCGAGACGCCGCGCGGCCTGCGCCTGGCCGGCGAGATCGCGACGGCGCATCCGCGCGTGGCCGGGCTGCAGATCGGCTATGGCGATCTGTTCGAGCCCTTCGCCATCGCCCGCGACGAGGAGGTGGCGCTGCAGCAGGTACGGCTGCAGGTGCGGCTGGCCGCGGCCGAGGCGCGCATCCCGGCCTTCGACGGCGCGCTGGCCGATATCGCCGCGCCGGAGCGCTGCCGGGCCGAGGCGGAGGCCGCGCGGCGCCTCGGCTTCGCCGGGAAATCCTGCATCCATCCGAGCCAGATCGCCGTGGTGAACGCCGCCTTCCAGCCGACGCAGCGGCAGATCGCCCATGCCGCGCGGGTGCTGGCCGCCGCCGCGACGGCCGAGGCGGAGGGCGTCGGCGCCTACACCGTCGATGGCCAGATGGTCGACGCGCCCTTCGTCGAGAGCGCCCGCGCCCTGATGGCGCTGGCCGAGCGCCTCGGCCTCGCCCCCGCCGGCGCCGCCGCGCCCGCCAACCCCCGCAACTGAACCGGACGCCGCGCGAGACGGCGCCGTGGAGGAACCCAGGACATGACCGAACCGCTTCCGCTCCGCCGCCGGCGCCTGCTGCAAGGCGCGCTGGCGGCCCCGCTGCTGCCCGCCCTGCTGCCGGGCCTGGCCCGCCCGGCCCTGGCCCAGGGCGCCTGGCCGTCGCGCACCGTGCGGGTGATCGTGCCCTTCACCCCGGGCGGCTCGAACGATGCCGTGGCGCGGCCGCTGGCCGAGCATTTCCAGCGCCGCCTGGGCCAGCCCTTCGTGGTCGAGAACCGCCCCGGCGCCGGCAGCACGCTGGGCTCGGCCGAGGTGGCGCGCTCCCCCGCCGATGGCTACACGCTGCTGGTCACCTCCTCGACCTTCGCCACCAGCGCGGCGACGCAGCGCACCCCCTATGACGCGACCGGCGATTTCGAGGGCGTCGCGCTCTGCGCCACGGCGCCGCTGCTGGTGCTGGCCAACAAGGATTTCCCGGCCAGCACCCTGGCCGAGGCGGCCGCCTATATCCGCGCCAATCCGGGCAAGGTGGATTACGGCTCGGCCGGCCCCGGCAGCATCAACCAGCTTTCGGCCGAGCTGTTCGCGCAGCGCGCGGGCGGGCTGCAGCTGGTGCACATCCCCTATCGCGGCATGGGGCCGGCCACGACCGACCTGGTCGCCGGCACCATCCAGCTGCTCTTCACCACCGTGCCCTCTGCCGCCGGGCTGGTGCGCGAGAACGCCGTGAAGGTGCTGGGCTGGACCTCGGAGGCGCGGCCGGAGAGCGGTCCCGCGGCGCCGACGCCGAAGGAGAGCGGCCTCGACTACAGCGCCGAGATCTGGTGGGGGCTGCTGGCCCGCCGCGGCACCCCGCCCGAGATCCTCCGCCGGCTGAACGAGGCGGCGAATGAGGCGCTGGGCGAGGGGCGGCTGGCGCAATATCTGCGCAGCGAGGGTGCCACCCCCGCGACGCGCCCGCCCGGCGAGTTCGACGCCTTCCTGCGGCAGGACGTGGCGCGCTGGCGCCAGGTGGCCGAGACCGCGCAGATCCGGATCGACTGAGCATGACCGACACCACCGCGACGCCCCCCCGCCTGGCCCGCAAGCGCTTCGACCCGGAGGCGCGCGGCGCGCTGGACGGGGTGCGGGTGCTCGACCTCGCCCGGCTGGTCGCCGGCAACACGCTGAGCATGGTGCTGGCCGACCATGGCGCCGAGGTGGTGAAGGTCGAGCCGCCGGAGGGCGACACGCTGCGCGCCTGGAAGGTGCGCGGCGTCGAGACCTCCTGGAAGAGCTGGTGCCGCAACAAGAAGAGCATCTGCCTCGACCTGCGCTCCGAAGAAGGCCAGGGCGTGGTGCGCGCCCTGGTGCGCGAGGCGGCCATGCTGACCGAGAGCTTCCGCCCCGGCGTGCTGGAGGCGATGGGGCTCTCGCCCGAGGCGCTGCTGGCGATCAACCCGGCGCTGGTGATCGTGCGCATCAGCGGCTGGGGGCAGGACGGGCCGTATCGCCACAAGCCCGGCTTCGGCACGCTGGTGGAAGGCTATTCCGGCTTCGCCGCCGTCAACGGCTTCGCCGATCGCGAGCCGGTGCTGCCGCCGATGTTCATGGGTGATTGCTATGCCGGCCTCTACGGCGCCAGCACCGCCATGATCGCGCTGCGCCATGCCGAGCGCACCGGCCAGGGCCAGGTGATCGACCTGTCGCTGATCGATCCGATGCTGGCGGTGATGGACCCGCAGGCGGCGAATTACCGCCTGACCGGCAAGGTGAAGCAGCGCACCGGCAGCCGCAGCACCAACACCGCGCCGCGCAACGCCTATCGCTGCCGCGATGGCGGCTGGGTCTGCCTCTCCTCCTCCACCCAGGGCATGACGGAGAAGCTGCTGCGCAGCATCGGCCGGCCCGAGCTGATCGAGGATCCGCGCTTCCGCACCAATCCGGACCGGCTGCAGCACTGGCAGGAGCTGGACGCGATCATCGGCGGCTTCATCGGCGCGCGCGACAAGCGCGAGGTGCTGGCGCATTTCGACGCCGCCGGCGTCACCATCGGCCCGATCATGGACGCCGCCGACCTGCTGCAGGACGAGTATGTCGCGGCGCGCGAGGCGCTGATCGAGGTGCCGGATGACGACATGCCGGATGGCTATGTGCCGATGCATGGCATGGTGACGCGGCTTTCCGCGACGCCCGGCATCCTGGCGCGGCCGGCGCCGAAGCTCGGCGAGCACAATGAGGACATCCTGCGCCCGGCGCTGGGCGAGGCAGCTTATGCGCGGCTGGCCGCGCAGGGCATCATCCGCGGCGGCGCCTGAGACCGCGCGGCGAGAGAGGGAAGGAAACGGGAATGAACAGGATGGAGGCCGGCGCCCTGGGGCGCATCGGGCGCCGCGGCCTGCTGGGCGCGGCGGCGGCGGCGGGGCTGCTGCCGCTGCCCTCGCGGGCGCAGGAGAGCTGGCCGGCGCGGCCGGTGCGCATCATCGTCAGCTATGGCGCCGGCGGCGCGGTGGACACCGTGGCACGGCTGGTCTTCGCCCGCGTCGGCACGCGGCTGGGCCAGAGCCTGGTGATCGAGAACCGCGCCGGCGCCGGCGGCAGCATCGCCGCCAATGCCGTCGCGCAGGCGAAGCCCGATGGCTACACGCTGCTCGACGATGCCAGCGGCTTCTCCATCAATCCCGGCCTGCTGCCGCGCCTGCCCTATGATGCGCGCAAGGATTTCGTCGCCGTCTCCGGCATCGTCACCGTGCCGAATGTGCTGCTGCTGGGCCCCGCCTGCCCGGCGAAGGACGTGGCCGAGCTGGTGGCGCTGGCGAAGCAGCGCCCGGGCGAGCTGACCTGCGCCAGCACCGGCACCGGCTCCTCCCAGCATCTGGGGCTGGAGCTGTTCAACCGCATGGCGGGCACCGAGATCACCCATGTGCCCTATCGCGACACGCCGGCGGCGCAGAATGACCTGCGGGCCGGGCGCATCGCCATGATCGTCTCCACCGCCACCTCCGCCCTGCCGCTGCACGGCCAGGAAAATCTGCGCGTCATCGCCCATGGCGGCGAGGCGCCGGTGGAGAAGCTGCCCGGCGTGCCCGCCATCGCCGCGACGCTGCCGGGCTATCGGAGCCTGGAATGGCACGGGCTGTTCGCGCCCGCTGGCACGCCGGCGCCGATCATCGCCGCGCTGCACGCCGCCATCGCCGAGAGCCTGGGCGAGCCGGAGCTGGTGGAGCGTCTGGCGCTGCTGGGCGCCAGGCCGAACCGCGTGTCGCAGGCCGAGTTCGCCGGCTTCGTCGCCGGCGAGATCGACAAATGGGGCAGGCTGATCCGCGAGGCCGGCATCACCCCGGGCTGAGGCGCGCGCCGCCTCTAGCCCGGCGGGTGCGGGATGGCCGCCAGCAGCTCGCGCGTGTACTCGGCCTGCGGCGCGTGCAGCACCTGCTCGGTCGGCCCTTCTTCGACGATGCGGCCCTGGCGCATGACGATGACGCGGTCGCAGAGCAGCCGCACCACATGCAGGTCGTGGCTGACAAAGAGGTAGCTCATGCCCAGCCGCAGCTTCAGATCCTGCAGCAGGTTCAGCACCACCGCCTGAACCGAGACGTCGAGCGCCGCCGTCGGCTCGTCGAGGATGACCAGATCCGGGTTCAGCGCGATGGCGCGGGCGATGCCGACCCGCGCCTTCTGCCCGCCGGAGAGCTGATGCGGAAACCGGTGCAGCAGGGCGCGCGGCAGGCCGACCAGGTCGGCCAGCTCCGCCACGCGGTCGCGCAGGGCGGCGCCGCGCGCCTGCCCCATGCGCAGGATCGGGTCGGCGATGGCGCGCGCCGCGGTCAGGCGCGGGTTCAGGCTGTCGGTCGGGTCCTGGAACACCATCTGGATGCGCCGGCGCAGCGGCGAGGCGGCGAAGCCGCGCGCCGGCATGGCGCCGATCTCCTGGCCCAGGAAACGGATGCTGCCGGCGCTGGGGTCCAGCAGCCGCATCAGCATCATCGAGGTGGTGGATTTGCCGCAGCCGCTCTCCCCCACCAGGCCGACGCTCTCGCCGCGCCGCAGGGTGAAGCCGATGCCGTCCACGGCGCGGAAGGGCGCCGGCGCCTCGCCGCGCCGCAACCAGCGTGCCAGCAGACCCGCCTTGCCCTCGCGCGGATACTCCTTCACGAGGCCGGTCACTTCCAGCAGGGGCGGTGCATCCGGGGCCGTGTCCGTCGCCGCGGCATCGGGCAGCGGCGCGGCGCTGCCCTCCGGCAGCAGATCGCGCAGCTGCGCGCCGGGGCGCGGCGTGGCGCGCATCAGCCGCCGCGTATAGGGGTGCTGCGGCGCGCGGAAGATCGCCTCGGCGGCGGCCTTCTCCACCACCTCGCCCTGCTGCATCACGGCGACCCGGTCGCAATAGGCGGCGGCCAGGCCGAGATCATGGGTGATCAGCAGCGTCGACAAGCCGCGCTCGCGCGTCAGCTCGGCCACCAGATCCATCACCGCCTTCTGCGTCGTCACGTCGAGGCCGGTGGTGGGCTCGTCGGCGATCAGCAGGCGCGGGCGGCAGGCCAGGGCGAGGGCGATGACCACGCGCTGGCACATGCCGCCCGAGAGCTCGAAGGGATAGGCATCATAGCGCTCGGCGGCGCGGGCGATGCGCACCTGCTCCAGCGCCTCGATCGCCTTCTCGCGGGCATTGGCGCGCGTTGCCTGGCCGTGGCGGCGCAGCACATCGGCGATCTGCTTGCCCACCGGGCGGATCGGGTTCAGCGCGGCGCGCGGGTTCTGGAAGATCATCGAGATCTCCCGCCCGCGGATATCCTGCATCTCGCTTTCGCTGAGATCGCGCAGCGCCACGCCGGAGAAGGCGATGGAACCCTCGGCGATGCGGCCGGCGCGGTCGAGGATGCGCATCACCGCATAGGAGGTGACGGATTTGCCGGAGCCGCTTTCGCCCACCACACCCAGCGTCTCGCCACGGGCGATGGAGAGGTCGACGCGCTTCACCGCCCGCACCATGCCGCGGCGCGTGGCGAATTCGACGGTGAGGTTCTGCACCTCCAGCAGCGGGATGGCCTGGCTGTCCATGGCTCAGCTCCGGCGCTGCGGGTCGACGATGTCGCGCAGACCGTCGCCCAGCAGGTTGAAGGTGAAGACGGCGAGCATCAGCGCCAGGCCGGGGAACAGCGCCACCCACCATTCGCCGGAGACGATGTAGGAGGCGCCCTCGGCCACCATGATGCCCCATTCCGGCGTCGGCGGCTTGACGCCGAGGCCGATGAAGGAGAGGCCGGCGGCGTTCAGGATGGCATAGCCCATGGTCAGCGACATCTGCACCGCCATGATCGGCAGGATGTTGGGCAGGATCGTCGTCAGCAGCACGCGGTATTCGCCATTGCCGGTCAGCCGCGCCGCCTGGACATAGCCGGCCTCGCGCCGGACTGCCGCTTCCGCCCGCGCGATGCGGGCGTAGAGGGGAAAATTCACGATGGCGGTCGCGATGACGATGTTGGTCACCGTGTTGCCCAGCGCCGCGACGATGCCCATGGCCAGCACGAAGAGCGGGAAGGCCATGATGGTGTCGGCCAACCTTCCCACGATGCGGTCGGTCCAGCCGCCGAAATAGCCGGCGGCGATGCCGGACAGCCCGCCCAGCAGAAAGACGAGCGCGACGGAGGAAAGCGCGATGCCCATGTCGAGCCGCGCCGCCACCATGACGCGGGAGAGGATGTCGCGCCCCAGATGATCCGTGCCGAAGGGGTGGCGCGCCGAGGGGGCGGCGAGGGCCCGGCTGGTGTCGCTGGCCAGCGGATCGAAGGGCGCCAGCACCGGGCCCAGCACGGCGCAGAGCAGCAGCAGGAAGAACAGCACGAAGGCGGCGGCGGTGACCGGGTTCTCCGCCACCACATGCCGCGCATGGCGCAGCAGGGCGGCGAGCGGCGAGCCACTCTCGGCCGCGGGCAAAGCAGGGGTCTCGGCCATCACGCCACCTTGCGCATGCGGGGATCGATCAGCCCGTAGAGCAGGTCGATCGCCAGGTTCAGCAGGATGTAGAGCACCGCCATGGTCAGCACGAAGCCCTGCACCGGCGCGAAGTCGGAGGCGATCAGCGCCTCCACCGCATAGGAGCCGATGCCCGGCCAGGCGAAGACCTTCTCCACCAGCACATTGGCGCCGAGCAGGAAGGAGAAGACCATGCCGAGCGTCGTCAGCACCGGCAGCATGGCGTTGCGGAAGGCATAGGCGAAGACGATGGTGCGGCCGGACAGGCCGCTGGCCCGCGCGGTGCGGATGAACTCGGCCGAGAGGGCGGCGAGCATCGCCGCGCGCGTCATGCGCGCCAGCGGCGCCAGGGCGAAGAGGCCCAGCGTTGCCGCCGGCAGGATGATCTGCGCCAGCGCGGCGCGGAACACTTCGCCGTCGGCGACAAGCAGGCTGTCGACCAGCAGAAAACCGGTGCGCGCCGGCGGCTCGCTGAGGAAACTGTCGAGCCGGCCGAGCGGCGCCGGCACCCAGCCCAGCAGGTAGTAGAAGACATAGACCGCCAGCAGCCCGGTGAAGAACACCGGGAGAGACACGCCGGCGGTGGTGACCAGGCGGCAGAGATGGTCGATCCACGAGCCCTGGCGCAGCGCCGCCAGGATGCCGAGCGGCACGGCGACGGCGACCGCCAGGAACAGGCCGAGCAGCGTCAGCTCCGCCGAGGCCGGCAGCCGCGCCGCGATCTCGGCGGCCACCGGCTGGCCGGTGGTCAGGGAGTTGCCGAGATCGCCCTGCGCCAGCGCGGTGATGTAGCCCAGGAACTGCACCCAGAGCGGCTGGTCGAGGCCGAGCTGCGCACGGATGGCGGCGATCGCCTCCGGCGAGGCGACGGGCCCGGCGAAATAGATCGCCGGGTCGCCGGGCAGCACGCGGGTCAGCAGGAAGGTGACGATGATCACCCCCGCCAGGCTGGGCAGCGCCGTGCCCAGCCGTGTCAACGCGGTGCGCAGCATCGGTGTCGCTCCTCAGCCCTTGGTGAAGGCGCGGAAATCCGGCTCGCGGCAGGGCCAGAACTGGTAGCCGCCGATATTCTTCTGCATCGCCATGTCATGCAGCGGCTGCGCCAGCGGCAGCACCGGCGCCTGCTCCTGCGCGAGACCCACGAAGCCCTTCACCGCCCGCTCATACTCCGCCGGGTCGGCGGTGAAGCGGGCGGTGTCGATCAGCCGGTCCATCTCCGGATTCTGGTAGGAGGCGACGTTGAAGATCGAGTTGCTGCCGTGGAAGTTCCAGAAGAAGTAGTAGTCGGGCCAGTCCAGCCAGCCGGCGAAGCGGTTGATCACCATGGGCGCCGTCTTCTTCGCCAGCTCGCCGCGGAAATTGGCGCCGGGCACCTTGTTCAGCTCGACCGTGATGCCGAGCGGGGCGAGGGCCTCCTTGATCAGCACGGCGATGGGCTCGGCGACCGTCGCCTGGCCGGCATCGAACAGCACCGAGGTGGTCAGCCCGCCCGGCGCCACCTGCTGCACCAGGGCGCGCGCCTTCTCCATGTTGGTGGTGTAGGGGAAGGGCTGCGGCCAGGCGGTGGTCGGGCCGCCCTCGGCGCCATACATGCCGACGCCGCGGCCATACAGCGCCACCTGCATGATCTTCTCATAGGGCAGCGCCCAGGCCACCGCCTGGCGCAGCCGCATATCGGTGAAGGGGCCGGTCGCGCTGTTCATGGCGCAGTACCAGATGCCGTTCGGCACCGGCACGCCCACCACCTTCACCCGCCCCGCCGCGGCGAGATCGGCGAAATCCTTGGGCGGCAGCAGGGCGGAGACATCGGCGTCACCCCGCTCCAGCAGCGCGCGGCGCGTGGACGGCGAGGGGATGTCGCGGGTGATGATGCGGCGCAGCTGCGGCTTGCGGCCCCACCATTCCTCGTTGCGGGTGTAGATGGTCTCGGTGCCCGGCTTCCAGCTCTCGACCCGGAAGGCGCCGGAGCCGGCGACATTGTTCTTCAGCCATTCCTTGGCCCAGGGGTCGCCGCCGGCATTGGCCTTGGCGGTCTCGCTGTCGATCACATAGGGGATGGTGACGCCGAGATTGGGCATCAGCAGCTTGTCGCGGCGGATGAAGTCGATGCGGAAGGTCCGGTCGTCGAGGGCCACGAACTGCTCGGGCTTCTCCATCGAGCCGGCGGCCATCTGCGTGGTGGCGAAGCCGCCGATCGACACGGCACGGTCCAGCGACCATTTCACATCCTGCGCGCGCACCGGGCGGCCGGAATGGAATTTCGCGTCGCGCAGCCTGAAGGTGACGCTCATGCCGTCGCTGGCTTCCTGCCAGCTCTCGGCCAGCTCCGGCTCCAGCTCGTGCAGGGTGAAGGTGTGGCCGGCATTGTCGGGCAGCGGCACGCTCTTGTGCCGCACCAGGCGGTCATAGCAGTTCAGCGCCACGCCATTCACCGGCTGCGAGGCGCCGATGCCCTGCATGTCCATGCTGTTGGGGCCGTATTCCTGCACCAGCAGCAGGGTCTCGGCGCGGCTGGCGGATTGCGCCGCCGCCGGAGAGGCGCGCAGCGCCGGGGCGGCGAGGGCGCCGGCCGTGGCGGCCAGGAAAGCACGACGTTGCATGGGCTGTCTCCGGTCCGGTGCGGATAGGGAAGGGGTGGGGCGGCGCATCAGGCGGGCGCCCGGTCGCGGCGGGCGAGCCAGGCGCGCCAGCCGCCGCTGTCAGAGATATCCTCGGCCTGGCGGATGCCCTCGGCCTCCACCAGGAAGCCCTTGGGCGTGCCGCCATCCTCCAGCAGCAGCGTGCCGAGGCCGAGCGGCGCCGGGATGGCCGCCAGCAGCGCGCCGATGCGGGCGAGCGGCAGCGACCACACTTCCAGCGCGATGGCATGGCCGGCGCCGGGCGCGACGCGCAGCAGGCCGGGGCGCTCCGGCGGGCCGCCGGGCAGGCGGTAGAGCCGGTAGCAGGGCAGGGTGCGCGCAGCGCGCAGGAAGCTCGCCTCCAGCGCCAGCAGCTCGCCATTCAGCGGCAGGCCGGACATATGCGCGCCGACCACGGCGATCTCCATGCGCGGGCTCATGCCGCGGCCTCGAAGCGCAGGCCGAGGGCCGCCAGCGCCGCATCCGACCCGCCCGGACCGATGAAGGTGGCGCCGGCGGGCAGGCCGTCCGGCCGGTCCGGCCCGGGCACGGCCAGCGCCGCCAGCCCCAGCAGATTGACGAAATTGGTGTAGGTCCCGAGCCGGGCATTCGGCCCGATCGGGTCGGCCTCCAGCTCCGCCAGGGTCGGGAAGAGCGGGGCGGTCGGCACCGCCAGCGCGTCGATGCCGGCCCAGAGGGGCTGCGTCGCATGGCGCAGCGCCTGCAGCCGGTGCAAGGCGCGGAAGGCGTCGGCGGCGCTGTGGCGGCTGCCCTGGCCCTCGATGATGCCGCGCGTCACCGCCAGCACCGCGCCCTGCGGCGCCGTGCCGAGGAACTCCTCCAGCGAGGCCAGGCGCTCGGCCACCCAGGCGCCCTCATAGAGCAGGTCGGCGACCTCGAAGAACGGAGAGAAATCGACCGGCACCAGCGCCAGGCCGAGCCCGGCCAGGCGCTCCAGCGCCGCATCCCAGGCGGCCTCGGCGGCGGCGTCGTAGCGGCGGCGGCTGGCCTCGTCCGGGATGCCGATGCGGCGCGCGGCGGGGGCCGAGGCGGGGTCGCCCGGGGGGAAGTCGCGCGACCAGGGATCGCCGGCATCGGGGCCGGCCAGCACGGCATGCACCGCCCAGGCCTCGGCGACGCCGCGGGTGAAGACGGAGACGCAGTCGAGCGAGCGGCAGGCCGGCACCACGCCGCGGCTGGACACGGCGCCGGGCGTCGGCTTCAGCCCGACCAGCCCGCACAGCCCGGCCGGGACGCGCCCCGACCCGGCCGTGTCGGTGCCGAGCGCGAAGGGCAGCAGCCCGCGCGCCACGGCGACCGCCGAGCCGGAGGAGGAGCCGCCCGGCACCCGCCCCGGCGCGCGCGGGTTGCGCGGAATGGCATGCGGGGTGCGCACCCCCACCAGCCCGGTCGCGAACTGGTCCAGATTGGTCTTGGCCATGGGGATGGCCCCGGCCTCGACCAGCCGCTGCACCGCGCCGGCATCTTGCTCCGGGGCATAGGCGAAGGCGGGGCAGGCGGCGCTGGTCGGCATGCCGGCCACGTCGATATTGTCCTTCACCGCGAAGGGAATGCCCCAGAGCGGTTTTCCCCCGGGGGCGGGGCCGAGGGAAGCCAGGCGCTCCGCCAGCGCGGCCTCGTCGATCACATGCAGGAAGATGCCGGGATCGTCACAGGCCAGCAGCCGGTCGCGCAAGGCGGGCAGCAGATCGGCCGGGCGGGCGCCGCCCTCATAGGCACGCTGCCACTCGCCCAGATCGGCCAAGGGAAGGGTGGGAAGATCCATGCGGCGGCCCTGCAGCTGCCCCGTCCGGACCTCCGGACGAAAGGCTCAGCCTGGGCTCAGCAAGCGGCGTGCCAGCCGAAACCGCAATGAAACAGCGCGCTTCGCAGGCGAGCGCGGCTGAATTGCATGCAATCTCCGGAAATTGCCCAAAGAATGATCAATCGCCGGCCTGCAGCAGCGCCGCGCCGCCGGCCAGGCTCTCCCAGGAGGCCCCACTGAAAGAAATATGCCGGCGCATGGCTTCGGCGGCGGCCTCGGCATCGGCGCGCAGCAGGGCGGCCACCACCGCCGCATGCTCGGCATGGGAGCGGGCAAGGCGCGCGGGCGCCTCGAACTGCGCGCCGCGGAAGGGCGCCAGCTGGCGATGCGTGGCCAGCGCCACCTCGGCCAGATGCGGGTTGTGCGCGCCTTCATAGAGCAGGGTGTGGAAGCGGCGATTGGCGTCGCGATAGCCGGCACGGTCGCCCGCCCGCACCAGCGGCGCCATGGCGGCGTGCAGCGCCTCCAGCGATGCGCGTTCCCGCGCCGTCATGCGCAGGGCCGACCAGCGGGCGCAGAGCGCCTCCAGCTCGGCCAGCAGCTCGAAACCGGCGCGCAGCCGGGAGGGGGCGGGGCAGGCCACCACCGCGCCGCGATGCGGCCGCAGCTCCACCAGCCCGGTGGCCGTCAGCTGGCGCAACGCCTCGCGCACGGGGGTGCGGGAGGTGCCGGCCTCATCGGCCAGGGCCTGCTCGTCCAGCTTCTGCCCGGGGGCGAGGGCGCCGCTGACGATGCGCTCGGCCAGCGCGGCGGCCAGCGCCTCGGCCCGGGTCGGCGGCCGGGCGGGCGGGTCGGCGGGGCGGCGCAGCGGGGCGGGCGGTGGCAAGGCGTCTCTCCGGGCAGGGCGGGCATTGGCGCATGGCGCCCCCGCCCTGGCCAGGGCTTTTTCCGCGCGCAGCCGCCCCCGTCACGGCGCGGCCAGGGCCTCCGCCGGCCGCAGCAGCGCCGCCGGGTCGGGCATGGGCGGCAGGGTGGTGGTGGTGGATGCGGCGTTGCGCTCGGTCCAGCCGGTCATGTCGATGACGAACATGCGCTCCGGCTCCACCAGCCTGTGCTCGGCGCGGCCATCGGCGTGCAGGCGCCATTCCAGATAGCCGGGGCGCGGCAGGCGGCCATCCTGCTCCAGCCCGCGCCGCGCATTGACCATGGCGGTGGCCGGCGCCCAGATGATCGGCATGCCGCGATGCTGCATCTGCCGGTAGACATGCAGATGGCCGCAGGCGATCGCCCGGACGCCGCCGGCGGCGCAGAGGCCGAGGAACTCCGCCCGCGCCGCATGCGGCAGGCAGGCGGTGGTGAAGCGGGCATCCTCCACATCCCCGGCGAAGGGCGGCATGTGCAGCAGCACGAAGACGTGGCGGTCCTCGCGGCTGGCCAGCGCCTCGCGCAGGAAATCGCGCTGCGCGGCTTCCTCGGGCAGGCCGCTGGCCATCAGCGCGCTGTCCAGCCCGATGATGCGCCAGGCGCCGAGATCGCGCCGCCACCATTGCGGCCCGACATGGCGCCGCCAGGCGGCGATGCGCGCGGGCGTCACCGGCTGGTCGAGCCGCGCATGGCCCGGCGCCTCGCCGATATCGTGATTGCCCGGCACGGCCAGCCAGGGAATGCCGAGCGCCGCCATGCAGGCGGCACCATGCCGCAGATCATCCTCCGCCGCCGGGCCGTTGAAGGAGAGATCGCCGCCATGCAGGATCAGCGAGGGCGGATCGGCCAGCATCGCCGCGCGGAAGGCGGCGAAGTTGACAGCGAAATAGCCATGGCTGGCGGAGAGATGCGTGTCGCTGACCTGCACCAGGCGCAGCGGGGTTTCGGCGTGGCTCATGCGAAGCTCAGATTGTCCGGACGCAGATCCATGAAATAGAAGGTGTAGGGCCGCCAGCGGATATTGCTGCGCACGGCGTAGAACTCGGCCGGCTGGTAGAGCACCGTGCCGGGCGATTCCGCCTCCCAGGCGTCGAGCATGGCGGCGAACAGGGCACGCCGGCGGGCGGGGTCGGTCTCCGCCTCCAGCGCGCGGCCGGCGGCGTTGAAGGCCGCGGTCGAGCGGAAGGCGCCGGAGGTCTGGAACCAGCTGGACGGGCCCCAGGACAGCCAGAGCGAGCCCAGCGGGTCGGGCAGCCGCGTCGAGTTGGAATTGTTGCCGATCTGCTGGCCGGGGCCGCGCATCTGGCTGAAATTCTCCACCACCTGCAGCCGCGCCCTGACGCCGATCTCGCGCCACATCTCAATCATCACCTGCGCCGCGCGCAGCGCGTTGGTGTAGTAATGCGGCATGGTGCGGTAGGTGATCTCCTCCCCCGCATAGCCGGCCTCGCGCAGCAGGCGCCGCGCCTCGGCCGGGTCGTGGCGCAGGCTGCGGCCTTCGAGGAAGAGCGTGCCATATTCGGGGAAGTTGTGGCCGGGCGGCACCACCGCCGCGCCATCCCACAGCGTGTCCACCAGAAGCTGGCGGTCGATGCCAAGGCCGAGCGCCTGGCGCAGCCGCCGGTCGCCCATGCCCGGGCCGCGCTCGTCGAAGGTCAGCACATGGGCGTTGGCCAGCACCACCTGGCGGATGTCGATGCCCCGCTGGCCGCGCAGCGGCGCCACCTGGTCGGGCGGCACATTGGTGATCAGCCCGACATCGCCGGCCTGCAGCGCGGCGACGCGCGCGGCGAGCTCCGGGATCTGGCGGAACACCACCTGGCGCGCCGTGGGCCGGCCCATCCAGTGATCGTCGAAGGCGTCGAGGGTGATGCGCTGGTCGGTCTGGAACTCGCGCAGCCTGTAGGGGCCGCTGCCCACCGGGTCGCGGCTGAAACCGTCGAAGCCGCGCTCCTCATAGGCGCGGCGATTGACGATCCAGGCGCACCAGGAGGCGAGGCGCTGCTCCAGCAGCACATCCGGCACGCGGGTGCGGAAGCGCACCCCATTCTCGCCCACCGCCTCGACACTGGCCAGCGTGGCGAAATAGGAGCGCGCCTCGGGCATCAGCGCCTCCGGCCCGTGCATGCGGCGCGACATGAAGGTGTAGACGACGTCCTCGGCCGTCAGCAGGTCGCCATTGTGGAAGCGCACGCCCGGCCGCAGCGTCAGCACCAGCTCGGAGGGGCTGGTGCGCTCCCAGGCGGTCGCCAGATGCGGCTGCAGCGCGGCGCCGCCGCCATCGGGCGTGCCCAGGAAGTTGCGCCGGATCAGCGTATCGAAGATGGAGTAGGTGACGCGGGTGCCGACATTGGACAGCTCGCGCGCCGGCTCCAGCGTCGGCGGCAATTCGGGCACGCCGATCTGCAGCACCGGTCGGGGATCGGCGCCCTGGGCGAGGGCGGGGCGGGCGGCGGCGCCCAGCGCCATCCCGGCGCCGAGCAGGCTTCGTCTGGTCCAGGGCATGGCGTCGGCTCATCCGGATATGCGGAGGCCTCTCTGCCAAAGCGGGATGAAGCCGGCTTGACGGTTCGGCGGCAATTGCGTGATGCCGCCGGGGGCGGAACGAGCGGCCGAGGGGCGTGACCGCGGGCAAGCCGCCGGGGCAGGATCGGCGCGATGTGGGCCGCCCCGGCCCGCCCGAGCCGAGGAAACCGCCTTGCCCCAGCCAAATGACACCGCCCCGCATGCCGTGCTGACCGGCGCCTCCTCCGGCATTGGCGAGGCCATCCTGCACCGCCTGCTGCGCGAGGGCTGGCGGGTCACCGCGCTCAGCCGCAGGCCGCCCGCCATCCAGCACCCGGCGCTCGCCCACCGCCCGGCCGATCTGGGCGACGCCACGGCGCTGCGCGCGGCGGCCGGGGGGCTGCAGGCCGATGCCTTCATCCATGCCGCCGGCCTGATGGCCACCGCCCCGCTCGGCGAGCTCCAGGCGGAGGCCGGGGCCAGCATGTGGCAGCTGCATGTGCAGGCCCCCAGCCTGCTGGCCGATCTGCTGCTGCCCGGCATGGGCGAGGGCGGGCGCATCGTGCTGCTGGGCAGCCGCACCGCCAATGGCGCCGCCGGGCGCAGCCAGTATGCCGCCAGCAAATCGGCGCTGACCGGCCTGGCCCGTTCTTGGGCGGCGGAGCTGGCGCCGCGCGGCATCACGGTGAATGTCGTGGCCCCCGCCGCCACCGACACGCCGATGCTGCGCGACCCTGCCCGCGCCTCGGTCGCGCCGCGCCTGCCGCCGATCGGGCGGCTGATCCGCCCCGAGGAGGTGGCCGCGACGGTCGCCTTCCTGCTGGCGCCGGAGGCCGCCGCCATCACCGGCCAGACCATCGTGATCTGCGGCGGCAGCTCGCTGTGACGCGGCCCGCGGCGGTTGACAGGGGAGGGGCGAATGGAGGACGCTAGGAAAAGACGAACACAAGTTCGCATTCCGAACATCAGGAGCGGGACGGTGCCAGCAGCAGAGGCGGAGGAGGTGGCGCGCAAGCCGCGCCCGGCCGCCGCCAAGAATCCGAAGAATGTCGTGCAATCCGCCGCCAAGGTCTTCGCGGTGCTGCGCGCCTTCGGCCCCGACCTGCCGGAGCTGACGCTGGCCGAGATCGCCGCCCGCGCCGGCACGGATCGCGGCACCGCCTTCCGCCTGGTGCACACGCTGGAGGCGCTGGGCTATCTGCGCGCCGTCCCCGACAGCCGCCGCTTCCGCCTGACGCTGCAATGCCTGGAGCTGGGCTTCTCCGCCCTGGCCGCGCATGGCCTGCCCGACCACGCCACGCCGCTGCTGCGCGAGCTGGTGCCGGGCTTCGGCGACGCCGCCTCGCTCGGCGCGGTGGAGGGCGGCGACGTGGTCTATCTGGCGCGGGTGCAGACGGGGCTGGAGCGGCTGGGCATGGCGCGCGGCCCCGGCACCCGGGTCGGCGCCTATGCCACCGCGCTCGGCCATGCCGTGCTGGCCTTCCTGCCGCGCGAGGAGCAGCTGCGCGCCCTGGAGGCGCGCGAGCGCGTCAAGCTCTCCGAACGCACCGTGACCGAGCTGCCGGCGCTGCTGGCGCGGCTGGAGGCGGTGCGGGCGCAGGGCTACGCCGTCTCGGATGGCGAGAATGCCTATGGGCTGCGCACCGTCGCGGCGCCGGTGCTGGACGTCGCCGGCCGCCCCTGCGCGGGGGTCAGCCTGACCATCGAGGCCGGGCGCGCGCCGCTCGAGGATTTCGTCGCCGCCGGCCTGCCGCGGCTGCGCGCGGTGGCCCGCTCGCTGGAGGAGGCGCTGCGCCTCTCCCGCGGCGCCATCGCCGCCCCCCGGCGCCGGCTGACGCAGCGTGGAGGAAACAGCGCAGCCATGATCAGGACCAATGCGGAAGGGCGGCTCGATCTCGGCGAGGCCGGGCTGGTCCGCCCGGCGCCCGAGGATCCGGCGCGGCTGGAAGCCTATATTCCGCCGGCCACGGTGCAGAGCCATGCGGCCAATCTGACGCCACTGCCGGATGGTTCGCTGGGCTGCGTCTGGTTCGGCGGCACGCAGGAAGGCGTGCCGGATATCTGCGCCTGGTTCTCCCGCCTCGATCCGGGCGCGGAGCGCTGGTCGGCGCCGATGCGCCTGTCCGACGATCCGGCGCGTTCGGAGCAGAACCCGCTGCTCTTCCCGGCCCCCGATGGCACGCTCTGGCTGATCTGGACGGCGCAGATCTCCGGCAACCAGGACACCGCCATCGTGCGCAAGCGCGTCTCCCGCGACATGGGCCGCAGCTGGGGCCCGGTGGAGACGCTGTTCGGCCCGCGGCCGGAGGGCGGCACCTTCATGCGCCAGCCCGTCGTGGTGCTGGACAATGGCGACTGGCTGCTGCCGATCTGGGTCTGCAAGAGCACGCCCGGAAAGAAATGGGTCGGCGATGACGACATCAGCGCCGTCAAGCTCTCCACCGACCAGGGGAAGAGCTGGACCGAGATCGAGGTGCCGGAAAGCCTCGGCTGCGTGCACATGTCGATCGTCGATCTGCGCGACGGCACGCTGGCGGCCTTCTACCGCAGCCGCTGGGCCGACAATGTCCATGTCTCGCGCTCGACCGATGGCGGCCGCTCCTGGAGCGCGCCGGAACCCACCGAGCTGCCGAACAACAATTCCTCGATCCAGGTGGCGCGGCTGTCGAACGGCCATCTGGCGATGGTGTTCAACCACAGCAGCGCGGCGGATGCGACCGAGCGGCGCCTGTCGCTCTATGACGACATCGAGGATGACAGCGATGACGGCAAGGTGGTCGCCGCCATCGACACGACGCGCCGCAGCACCTTCTGGGGCGTGCCGCGCGCGCCGATGACGCTGGCCATCTCCGAGGATGGCGGCCGCAGCTGGCCCTGGCGCCGCAATCTCGAAACCGGCGACGGCTACTGCATGACCAACAATTCGCGCGAGGGGCTGAACCGCGAATTCTCCTACCCCAGCGTCACCGAGGGGAAGGATGGGCGGCTGCACATCGCCTACACCGTCTATCGCCAGGCCATCAAATACGTCTCGGTCCCCGAGGGCTGGGTCAAGGAGCAGACCGCATGAGCATCGCCACCGCACCGACCGCGGCCAACATCGCGCTGCGGGGCCCGACCGGCGTGTTCTGCGCCGCGCTGACCCCGCTGACCGAGGATCTGGCGCCGGACCACGCCGAGTTCGCCGCGCATGCCAAGTGGCTGCTCGAGGAGGGCTGCGACGGCATCGCCATGCTGGGCACCACGGGCGAGGCCAATTCCTTCTCGGCGGCGGAGCGCCAGGCGCTGCTGGAGGCGACCATCGCCGCCGGCGTGGCCCCCACGAAGCTGCTGCCCGGCACCGGCGTCGCCGCCTTTACCGAGACGGTGCAGCTGACGAAGCATGCGCTGTCCTGCGGCGTCACCGATGTCGTGATGCTGCCGCCCTTCTACTACAAGGGCGTCAGCGATGACGGCGTCTATGCCGCCTATGCCGAGGTGCTGCAGCGCATCGGCGATGCGAAGCTGCGCGTGGTGCTCTACCACATCCCGCAGATGTCGGCGGTGCCGATCAGCCACGCGGTGATCGAGCGGCTGCTGAAGGATTTCCCGCAGAGCATCGTGGGCATCAAGGATTCGGCCGGCGACATCGCCAATATGGAGGCCATGGTGGCGCGTTTCCCCGGCTTCTCGGTGCTGGCGGGGGCGGATCCGCTGATGCTGCCGCTGCGCCGCAAGGGGGGGGCCGGCTGCATCACCGCCACCTCCAACCTCGTCGCCCGCGACCTGGCCTTCGTCTACCGCCATGCGCTGGAGGAAGACCGCGCGGCCGAGGTGGATGCGGCGCAGGCCCGCGTGGTGGCGGCGCGCAACAAGGCCTCGCGCTTCGCGCAGATGGCGTCGCTGAAGGCGATGACGGCGGCGCGCACCGGCAAGCCGGGCTGGGCGCGGCTGCGCCCGCCGCTGCTGAAGCTGGCGCCCGAGGAAGCGGCGGCGCTGGCCGCCGGCTGAGCCCGGCGCGCCCAGAAGGGGCGCGCGGCCGCGCGGGGGCGCTGGCCCCTGCGCTTTCTTGCCGTGTGTCACGGCAATGTCGGAAAAATCCCGTCTCCTGTGATGGCCGCGGCGATTGACGCCGCGGCCATTGCCATGACATCTTTTCCGCAGTTTCCCGGACAAGTGTTCGCATTCCGAACTTTGGGCGGGAGAGGGAAGGCGTCCATCCGGGAAAGCTCCGCCGGGCCACCTGGCCGGCGGGGGCGGGGATCGCCTTCCGCCCTTGTCATGCAAGCCGCGCGGCCATGCATCGCCGCGGCACCGGAGGATGTCTCAGATGAACAGGCGAACCCTTCTCGGGCTCGGCGCGGCGGCGGCCGCCGGCGGGCTGCTGAAGACCCCGGCGGTCTGGGCCCAGGATGCCTGGCCGCGTGCCCGGCCGATCCGCCTGGTCTGCCCCTTCGCCCCCGGCGCCGCGACCGACGCCATGGCGCGGCTGGCGGCGCAGAAGATCACCGAGAAGCTCGGCGCCAATGTGGTGGTGGAGAACCGCACCGGCGGCGGCGGCGTGCCCGGCACGCAATCGGTGCAGCAATCGCCGGCCGATGGCTACACCCTGCTCGGCTCCAGCCTGACGCACACCATGCTGCGGCATGTGCTGCGCGCCGTGCCCTTCGACCCGCAGGCCGATTTCGCCCCCATCGCCCGCACCGCGCGCGGCCCGCTGATGATGGTGATGACGCCGAAGCGCCCGCCCATGAGCATCACCCAGATCGTCGAGGCGGCGAAGAAGGCGCCGGCCGAGTGGACCTTCGCCATCTCCTCGCTCGGCGCGCCGGGGCATCTGGCCACCATCGACTTCAACCGCCGCACCGGCGCCAATATCGAGGGCACCTCCTATCGCGGCACGGCGCCGGCGCTGCTCGACGTCGCCGCCGGCAATGCGCATGTGATGATCGATGCCACCTTCGCCCTGCTGCAGGCGGCGCGCAGCGGCCAGGTGCACCCGATCGGCATCTCGACGCGCCAGCGCTCGGCTTTGGCCCCCGAGATCCCGACGCTGATCGAGGCCGGGCTGCCGGATTTCGAATTCTATTCCTGGTACGGCGTCTGGGCCCCCAAGGGCACGCCGAGTGCCATCTGCGAGACGCTGAACGGCGTGCTGACCGAGGCGATGCGCGACGCCGATGCGGCGGAGCGGCTGAAGAGCCTGGTGGTCGAGCCGGTGTCGCAGACCGTGCCGGAGATGCGCGCCTATATCGAGGAGGAGGTGAAGCGCAACGCCGAGCTGCTGCGCATCGCCAATTTCCAGCCGGAGTGAGCCGGCCGGCGCGGCCCCGCCCGGGCCGCGCCCTTCCGCCCCGGCGGACACGCCGCCAACATTCCCCGCATGACAAGGTTCCGCGCGCCTGCTAGCCAGGATGCGCAATGATGCGCCGCGCCAGACCGCTGCTGGGCCTGCTGTCGCTGCTGCTGCTCCTGCAATGGGGGGCGGGGCTGGTGCCGCATCTGCGCGCCATGGCGGCCTCACCTGCGGAGGCGGTCATCATCTGCTCGCCGGATGGGATGCGCACCCTGCATCTGGATGCCGAGGGGCAGCCCACCGATCCGGACAAGGCGCCGGGCATGGGCGGCTGCTGCATGCTCTGCCCCGGCCCGCTGGGGCTGGGCGCGCCGGAGACCGGGCCGGTCGCCGCGCCGGTCGCGCTCTGGCAGCGCCTGCTGGCGGCCCGGCCACTGGTCGTGGACCAGCTGCCGCCGCCGCGCCCGGGCGAGGCCCACCCACCCCGCGCACCGCCGATCGGCTGAGGCTGAACGGGCCCCCGCGCCCGCCCTCGCTTCATCCTGTCGGAGATCCGCCATGCCTCGCCTGAAGTCGCGGCGGCGCAGCCCTGCGCTGCGCGCCGCCCCCTCGACCCTTGCCCTGCCGGCCCTGGCCGGCCCCGCGCCATGAGCGCCGCCCCGCGCCGCGACGGCGCCGAGCTGAAGGCCTTCCTGGCCCGGCTGCATTTCTATATCGGCCTGTTCGTCGGGCCCTTCCTGCTGGTCGCGGCGCTGACCGGATTGCTCTATGTGGCGACGCCGCAGCTGGAGGAGGCGCTCTACCGCCCCGTCCTGCGGACCGACAGCCAGGGCGCGCCGCAGAGCCTTGCGGCGCAGCTCGACGCCGCGCGCGCCGTGGCGGGGCCGGAGGCGCGCTTCTTCGCCCTGCGCCCGGCGCCGGCGCCCGGCCAGACGACGCGGGTGATGTTCACCACCCCCGGCCTCGGCGATTCGGAAAGCCGCGCCATCTTCATCGACCCGGTGACGCTGGCGGTGCTGGGCGACCACATCGTCTATGGCACCAAGCGGCATCCTGCCGCTGCGCACCGGCATCGACTACCTGCACCGCAACCTGATGCTGGGCGAGCCCGGGCGGCTCTACAGCGAGCTGGCGGCCTCCTGGCTGTGGATCGCGGCGCTGGGCGGGGTGCTGCTCTGGCTGTGGCGCGACACCGGCGCGATGGCGCGCCGCGCACCGGGCAACCGCAGGCTGCGCACCCGGCGGCTGCACGGGCTGGTGGGGGTGACCGTGGCCCTCGGCCTGCTCTTCCTCTCCGCCACCGGCCTGACCTGGTCGCGCTGGGCCGGCGAGCGGATCGACATGCTGCGCGGCGCCATGGGATGGGTCACGCCCTCCGTCAGCCTGGCGCTGCAGCCCGCCGCGCTGCCGGCGCCGGCCATGGGGCATGGCGACCATGCGCATCACGGCGCCGCGCCGGCCGCGCCGCCGCCCGCCGCCGGCACCGAGGATCCGGGGTTGCGGCTGGATGCGGTGCTGGCAGCGGCGCGTGCCGCCGGCATCGATTCGGGCTTCGTCGAGATCCGCCCGCCGCGCCCCGGCCGCGCCTGGCTGGTGCGGGAATATGACCGCTCCTGGCCCACCCAGGTCGACACCGTGGCGATCGACCCCGCCACGCTGCGGGTCACCAGCCGGGCCGATTTCGCCAGCTTCCCGCTGGTCGCCAAGCTGATCCGCTGGGGCATCGACCTGCATATGGGCGTGCTGTTCGGGGTCGCGAACCAGATCCTGGTCGGGCTGGTGGCGCTGGGGCTGATCGGCTCGGGGCTCTATGGCTACCGCATCTGGTGGCAGAACCGGCCGCCCGCCGGCGCCCTGCCGCGCAGCCTGGCGCAAGCCTGGCTGCGGCTCGGCCCGGCGGCGCGGCTGGTTGTGCTGGCCGTCGGGCTGGCGCTGGGCTGGGCGCTGCCGGTGGCCGGCGCCAGCCTGGTGCTGTTCCTGCTGGTGGATCTGCTGCGCTGGCGCCGCGCCGCCAGCCGGGCGCGGCCGGTCCCGGCCGAATGACCGGGAAGGGGCGGCGCGACCGGCGCCGCCCGCCCTGGCCTTGCGACCCCCGCCGCCCTAGCCTCCGGCGCATGTTCCGCCGCCCTGTCGCGCCATGACCGGCATCCCCTTCGACCCGCCCGGCGCCATGGGCCCGCTGCAGCGCGGCCGGGTGCGGCTGGAGCATTGCGTGCCCGGGCAGGCCGATGCGGCGCGGCAGGCCGCCTGGCTGGCGCTGCTCTCGCCGGACGAGCAGGCCCGCGCGGCGCGGTTCCATTTCGCCGAGGATCGCCGCGCCTATCTGGCCGCGCATGCCCTGGCGCGGCGCATGCTGGCCGGGGCCAGCGGCCGCGCACCCTCCTCGCTGCGCTTTGTCGCCGGCCCGGCCGGCCGGCCGGAGCTGGACCCGGCGCTGGGTCTCCCCGGGCTGCGCTTCAACCTCAGCCATGCGCGCGGGCTGGTGGCCTGCGCCCTTGCGCTGGAGGATGATGTGGGGGTGGATGTCGAGGCGCTGTCGCGCGCGGCGCGTGTGGCCGACCTCGCCGCCCGCTATTTCGCGCCGGAGGAAGCGGCCGCCCTGGCGCGGTTGCCGGCGGAGCGCCGGGAGGCGGCGTTCCTGCGGCTCTGGACCCTGAAGGAAGCCTTTGTGAAGGCCATAGGGCAGGGGCTGTCCTTCGGGCTGGAGCGCTTCGCGCTGCGGCTCGACCCGCCCGCCTTGCTGCGCGCCCCGGCGGAGGCCGGGCCCGTCTCGGGCTGGGCCTTCCACCAGGCGATGCCGCTGCCCGACCATGTGCTGTCGGTCGCGCTGCGGCGGCGCGGGTAGCGCCCCGGCAGACCGGGGCGCCGTGCGTCAGGAACCGGACAGGCCGTGCAGCCCGGGCATGAACAGATCCTGCCACGTCTCCGGCCTGTTGCGGATGCTGCCCACCGCGCCCATGAAGCGCGCATATTCCATCAGCCCCTTCGGCGTGGTGCTGAAATGCGTGTCCGGCTCGGACAGCATGCCGACCACATCCTGGTCGCTGACGCCGGAGGGCGAGACGCGGTTGAAGATCGCCGCCGCCTGCGGCTTGTCATTGGCGATCAGCGCATTGGCCTCGTCCATGGCGGCGAGGAAGGCGGTCATGATGCGCGGATTGGCGGCGACGAACTGCTTCGGCGCGAAGGTGACGTCGAGCGTCGCATCGCCCAGCACCTCGCTGGCGGCGATCACCTTGTGGATCTTCGGATCGGCCAGCTCGCGCGCCGAATAGGGCGGCGAGGCGAAATGCGCGGCGATCTCGGTGCGCCCGCTCATCAGCGCGGTGTAGGCCTCGGGATGCGGCAGGCCGACCGTCATCGGGTCGAGCCTGGCGTAGTTCGCCTGGCCGAACTGCTTGGCCACCAGCATCTGCAGCACCACCGCGGCGAGCGAGGTCTTGATGCCGGGCAGCGCGATCTTGTCATTCGGCGTGAAATCGCCGAGGGCGCGGATATGCGGCCGGTTGGTGTTCAGCACCAGCGCGCAGCTGCTCATGCCCGAGACGCCGATGATCTCCGAGCGCGGGATGCCGCGGGCGCGCGACCACAGGGTGACGAAGCCCGGCGCGCCGGTGCCGGCGATGTCGAGCGAGCCGGCCAGCATGGCGTCGTTGATGACATTGCCGCCATCGAGCATCTGCCAGCTGACCTCGAGCGGGCCGAGCTCGGCCCGCGCCGCGTGCTTCTCCAGCAGCTTCTGGTCGCGCATGACGATCAGCGGCAGGTAGAGAATGCCATAGCCATGCGACAGCCGCACGCGGGAGGCCTCGGCATGGGCCGGGCGGGCCAGCAGCGCGGGCAGGGCGAGGGTGGCGGGCAGGGCAGCGGCGGCGCCGAGCAGCGTGCGGCGGGAGAGACGGGGCATCCTGGACATTTCCTTTTTTCCTTGTTGCGGCGGAAGGGAGCGGGCGTCAGCTCAGTGCTGCATGCCCCAGCGGCGGATGGTGCGCTTCTCGATATTGGCGAAGATGACGCTTTCCACGAACAGGCCGATCAGGATCACGAAGAACAGCCCGGCGAAGACATTGGCGGTCTCCAGCTGGTTGCGGTTCTCGAAGATGAACCAGCCGAGCCCGCCCGAGCCGGAGGAGACACCGAAGACCAGCTCCGCCGCGATCAGCGTGCGCCAGGCGAAGGCCCAGCCGACCTTGAGGCCGGTCAGAATGGCCGGGAAGGCGGCCGGGATCAGGATGTCCTTCACCAGGCGCAGACCGCTGAGGCCGTAATTCTGGCCCACCATCTTCAGCGTCTTGGACACCGAGCGGAAGCCGCCATGGGTGTTCAGCGCGATCGCCCAGAGCACCGAATGCACCAGCACGAAGATGACGCTGCCGGCGCCGAGGCCGAACCAGATCAGCGCCAGCGGCAGCAGGGCGATGGCCGGCAGCGGGTTGAACATCGAGGTCAGCGTCTCGAGCAGGTCGGTGCCGATGCGCGAGCCGATGGCGACCGTGGTCAGCACCGCGGCCAGCGCGATGCCGATGCCATAGCCGATCAGCAGCGTGCGCAGCGAGATCAGCGTGCGCGCCGGGATCACGCCATTGGCGATGTTCTCGAACAGCGCCATGACGGTGTCGGAGAAGGGCGGGAACAGCAGCGGGTTGCCCAGCCACTGGCCATAGGCCTCCCAGATCGCCGCCAGCACCGCCAGGATCAGCGCCTTGCGCAGCGCGCCGATGCGGTAGATGGATTCCCAGGCGGAGATCGGCTTGTTGATCTCGCCGATGCCGGCGCGGCTCGGCTCGCGCACGATCTCGGGGCGGGCGACCAGCGGCGTCTGGTTGACGGTGATGCTCATGATCCGCCTCTCCTCAATGCACGAAGAGCATGTCGTTGATGCGCGTCTCCAGCTCCGCCGCGGCGGCGCTGCCCTGCAGCTCCGGCGGCACGCTGTTCAGCTCCGCCTTGACCTGGCCGGGATGCGGCGACAGCAGCAGGATACGCGTGCCGACGCGGATCGCCTCCTCGATCGAGTGGGTGACGAAGAGCACGGTGAAGCGGGTGTCGTCCCACAGCCGCAGCAGCTCCTCCTGCATGCGGCGGCGGGTCAGCGCGTCGAGCGCCGCGAAGGGCTCGTCCATCAGCAGCACATCGGGCTCCATCGCCATGCCGCGGGCGATGGCGACGCGCTGCTTCATGCCGCCGGAGAGCATGTGCGGGAAGCTGTCGGCGAAATTCGCCAGCCCCACCTTCTCGATATAGCTGTCAGCGCGGTCGCGCGCCTCGGCGCCGCTGGCCCGCCCGCTGGCGGTCAGCGCGAACATCACATTCTGCCGCACCGTCTTCCAGGGCAGCAGCTGGTCGAATTCCTGGAACACCATCATGCGGTCGGGGCCGGGCCCGTGCACCTCGCGCCCCTTCAGGCGGATGCTGCCCTCGGAGGGCTCCAGATAGCCGCCGATCGCCTTCAGCAGCGTCGACTTGCCGCAGCCCGAGGGGCCGAGCAGGATGTAGCGGTCGGCGGGATAGACATCGAAGCCAACGCGGTGCGTGGCGGTGACCACGGCATCGTCGGTCTTGTACTGCAGCGTGACGTCCTGCACCGACAGCAGCGGCGCGGGCCCGCCAGAGATGGCGTCTGCCATGTCCGTACCTTTCTTCCCAGAGGGTCCCGGGCCTTGCCGCCCGGATTTGTCTCCTGGCTATCACGCGAAGCTTTTGCCAAACTGACAGCGACAAGAAATTTCGTGCTGCGGTGCAAAAGCGACAGGTTTGATGCGGATCCTGCTGGTGGAAGACACGGCCGATGTCGGCGAGGGCATCGCCGCCAGGCTGCAGCGCATGGGCCATGAGGTGGATTGGGAGCGCGACGGCGCCGATGCCGAGGCGCGGCTGGAGCTGCAATCCTACGATCTCGTCATCCTCGACGTGATGCTGCCGCCGCCCGATGGGCTCGCCCTGCTGCGGCGCGCGCGCGGGCGGGGGCTGGCCACCCCGGTGTTGATGCTCACCGCGCGCTCCAGCGTGGCCGACCGGGTGGATGCGCTGGATCTCGGTGCCGACGACTATCTCGTGAAGCCCTTCGACTTCCTGGAGCTGGAGGCGCGGGTGCGCGCGCTGCTGCGGCGGCAGGGCGGGGCCTCCACCAACCTGCTGCGCTGCGGCGACATCACCATCGACCTCGCCGGCCGCACCGTCGAGCTGGCCGGCGAGGCGGTGGAGATGACACGGCGCGAACTGGCGCTGCTGGAGATCCTGGCCAGCCGCGCCGGGCGTGTCGTCGGCAAGGAGGAGATCGTCGAGGCGCTGTTCGGCCTGGAAGGCGCCGGCAGCAACGCGGTCGAGCAATATGTCACGCGGCTGCGCCGCAAGCTCGCCGCCTCCAGCGCCGAGATCCGCACGCTGCGCGGCCTCGGCTACCAGCTGGTGGTGCGGTGAGGCTGTCGCGCTCGCTGCATGCGCGCGTGGCCGTGCTGCTGGCCTCGGTGCTGGGCTGCGCCAGCCTCGGCATCATCCTGGCCGGCTGGTATTACGCCCGGCTGACGGCCGATGGCGCCTATGACACGCTGCTGCGCGCCGGCGCCGCGCAGATCGCCGAGAACACCTATCAGCAGGGCGCCATGCTGGTGGCCGATCCGCCGGTCTCGGTGCTGGCCGCACTCTCCGCCGGCGACCGCGCCGGCTACAAGGTGGTCGATCCGCGCGGCGTGGTGGTGGCCGGCGCCGGTGATCTGGAGCTGGTCGGGCTGGAGGCCGAGCGCGAGACGCTGCGCCGCCGCGGCTGGCTGCTGCTGGATGGAAGCTGGCGAGGCGAGGCGGTGCGCATCGCCGTCACCACACGGCGCCTCGACACCGGCTGGGCCGAGATGGCGGTGGCCCAGACGCTGCACGGCCGCACCGGGCTGGCGCGCGACCTGGCCGGCAAGGCGGTGCTGGCGGTGCTGGTGCTGAACGGGCTGGCGCTCGGCGCCGCGCTGCTCGCCACACGCCGCGCCCTGGCGCCGCTGGAGCGCGTGCAGGCGGCGCTGCGCGAGCGCGACCCGCGCGACCTCTCGCCGCTGCAAGGCCGAGGTGCCGCCGGAGATCGCCGGCGTCATCGCCGCGCTGAACGGCTTCATGGCGCGGCTCGACCAGCGCATCGGCATGATGCAGCGGATGATCGGCGATGCCGCGCACCAGCTGCGCACGCCGCTCGCCGCGCTGGCCTCGCAGATCGATCTGCTGCTGGTCGAGCAGGATGCGGCGCGGCGCGAGGCGCAGCGCCAGCGCATCGCCGAGCGCACCGGGCAGCTCGGCCGGCTGGCGGGCCAACTGTTCAACCACGCCATGGTGACGCACCGCGCCGATCTGGCGCCGCGCGCCCCGGTCGATCTGGTGGCGCTGGCGCGGCAGGCGCTGCTGGACCTGCCGGTCAGCAACCCGGCCTGGGCGCGGCACGCGCCGACGCTCGGGCTCGACGCGCCGGAGGCGCCGCTCGCCATCCCGGGCGATGCCGTCAGCCTGCGCGAGGCGCTGCTGAACCTGCTGAACAACGCCGTGCAGCATGGCGCGCCGGGGCGGCTCGAGGTGCGGCTGCGGCGCGAGGCCGGGGAGGCGGTGCTGGAGGTGGTGGATGACGGGCCGGGCATCCCGCCCGCCCTCTGGCCGCGGGTGCGCCAGCCCTTCCATGCGCGGCCGGGCGGGCAGGGCGGTGCCGGCCTTGGCCTCGCCATCGCCGGGGAGGTGATGCGCGCGCATGGCGGCAGCCTGTCCTTCCGCAGCGGCGGCGACGGCTTCGCCGTGCTGCTGCGCTTCCCGCTGCCGCCGGGCGAGGCGGCCCCCGCCGCCGAGGCCGGGCCGGCGCCGGGCACCGCCGCGGCCGGCTGACCGTCCGGCCGGGCTTCCGGCGCCGCGTTGAAAAGCGCGGCCAACTCGGCCATTAGGCCAGGCGGGCCAGCCATCGCCGCGAGGGGAGAGACATTGCGCAGATTCCGCTCCGCCGGCGCCGCCTGGCGGCAGCTTCCCGCGGCCGAGCGCTTCCGGCTGGCGGCGGTGCTGGCCGGCACCGCCGCCCCGGGCGTCCTCGCCGCCCTGCTGCTCGGCCTGCAGCTGCGCGGCACCGCCTTCCTGCCGCTCTGGCTGGCCCAGGCGCTGCCGCTGCTGCTCGCCGCCCTGGCCGGGCTGGCGGCGCTGGCGGTCGGGCTGCTGCTGGCGGCGGCGCTGCGGGTGCGGCCGCTGCCCTCTCCCCCGGCCGGCGCCCTGGCCACGCCCCGCGCCGCGCCGGCGGCCATCGAGCCCGCCCCGCCGCCGCCCGACGCGAACCGCGCCGAGGCCATGCGCGGGCTGGTCGACGAGGTCTCCGCCGCCCAGGCGGCGCTGGACCAGCTGCGCCGCGCGGCGGAGATGCTGGACGGGCTGGATGACGGGGTGCTGGCGCTGGATGCCGCCGGCACCATCCGCTTCGCCAACGACCCTGCCCTGGCGCTGTGCGGCCGCAGCGCCGCGCAGGTGGTCGGCCAGGCGCTGGGCGCGGTCTTCCCGGGCCTCGGCGATGCGGCGGTGCTGCGGGCCGTCGCCCGGGTGGCGCAGGGCGGCGAGGCGCAGCGGCTGGATGACCCGGTGACGCTGTCCGGGCGCAGCCTGCTGCTCGGCCTCTCGCCGCTGCCGGGCGGGGTGACGCTGCGCCTGCGCGACCTGACGCCGCTGCGCGAGGCCGAGGAAAAGCTGAAGACGGCGGAGGAGAAGCTGCGCGTGGCGCTGGAGGGCAGCGGCATGGCGGGCTGGGACATGGACCTGGCCGATGGCCGCATGCGCTGGTCGCCACGGCTGTTCCAGCTGCTCGGCCTGCCACGGCGCGAGGGCGGCTTCGGCCTGTTCGAGGAATGGCTGGCGCTGGTCGACCCCAAGGACGCGCCGGCGCTGCAGCAGGCCTGGCGCGGCGCGCATCGCGGCGGGGTGTTCCGCAACACCCACCGCATCCGCCGCCCCGATGGCGACACGCGCTGGCTGGAGGCCTATGGCGCCATGGCCGGCGGCGGCGCGACCGGCCGCTTCCTCGGCGTGGTGCTGGACGTCACGGCGCGGCAGCGGGCCGAGGAGCAGCGCGCTTTGCTGACGCGCGAGATCGACCACCGCGCCAAGAACGTGCTCTCCACCATCCAGGCGATCATCCGCCTGACCTCGCGCAGCGACCCGGAGCGCTTCGCCACCGCCATCGAGGGGCGCATCGGCGCGCTGGCCCGCGCCCACAGCCTGCTGGCGCGCGAGGGCTGGTCGGCGGTCGCGCTGCGCGACCTGGTCTGGTCGGAAATGACGGTGCGCGGCCGCGAGGCGGCGATCGACCTCTCCGGCCCGCCGGTGCTGATCGTGCCGGTCGCGGTGCAGCCGCTGGCCGTGGCGTTGCACGAGCTGGCGGTGAACGCGCTGGCGCATGGCGCGCTGTCGCGCCCCGGCGGCACGCTGACGGTGCAGTGGTCGGCGCATCCGGAGGGCGGGCTGGCGCTGCTGTGGACCGAAAGCGGCGGCCCGCCCCTGGCCGCGCCGCCGGAGCGCAAGGGCTTCGGCCGCCGGGTGATCGATTCCGCCATCAACGACCAGCTGGAAGGCAGCATCGCCTATCAGTGGCGGCGCGAGGGGCTGGCCTGCCGCATCCGCCTGCCGCAGAGCCGCTTCGAGGCGCAGTGGCAGGCGCTGGACACGCCGCGCCTGCCGCCGCCCATGCTGCAGCCCGAGGCGGAGGCGCCGGCCCTGGGCGAGGCGCCGCTGCAGGGCGCGCGCATCTTCCTGGTGGAGGATGAGCCGATGATCGGCGAGGCGCTGGCCACCATGCTGCGGCAATGGGGCTGCCAGCCGCTCGGCCCGGCGCGCTCGATCGACGAGGCGCTGCGCCGGCTGGTCGAGATGTCGGGGGCCATCGACCTGGCGCTGGTCGATGTCAACCTGAACGGCCAGGAATCCTTCCCCGTGGCCGAGCTGCTGGCGGCGCGCGGCGTGCCGGTGATCTACCTGACCGGCTATGCCGAGCTGCCGGGGACGCGGCTCGGCCATGCGGCGGCGATGCTGCGCAAGCCGGTCTCGGGCGAGCAGCTGAAGACGGCGCTGCGCCGCATCCTGGCCTTGCAGCCGCAGCGCGGCTGAGCCTCGCCCGGCCTCCGGGACGCATGGCGCGCCGCCGCCGGGCGCGCTACTGAGGCGGCCCCAACGCTGCGATGGAGAAGGCGCAATGATGGCAGCCACCGATATGCGGGCGGAGGCCGGGGCGCGTGCCCGCGAGCTGGCGCCCGAGCTGCGCTCCATCGTGCTGACCCACTACCCCGATGCCGAGACGCTGGATCTGATGCGCCCGGGCGAGGCGCTGAGCCTGGCCGAGCATCAGGCCGCCAACCGCGCCGTGGCCCAGGCCATGGCGGAGCAGGGGGTTGCCGTGCTGGTGCAGCAGGCCGAGCGCGGCGCCTTCCGCCGCTGGGCCGATGCCCATTCCGGTGCGGCGCCGGCGGGCTGGCGCGGGCGCGAGGCGCTGCTGCGCGGCGAGGCCGCCTGGCGCCTGCTGGGGCTGGACCCGGCGCGCCGCCCGGCGCCCGCCGCGCGCGGCGCCGGCACCCCGGCCGAGCGGCTGATGCGGCTTTTCGCCGGCGAGGATTCCGCCGCCTTCGAGCGCTGCGCCGAGGCGCTGATCGAGGAAGGGCGCGACGGCGTGCTGGAGCAGGCGGCGCGCCGCGTGGCGCAGCGCTATGGCGAGGAGGCGGCGGAGGAGTTCTCGCAGGAGCTGCTGGCCCTGGCCGCCGAGGGCGCGCTGGGCCCCTCCGGCTGGGCCGGGCTGGTGGCGCTGCCGGTGGCCCTGCCACCCGGCGAGCTGCCCGATGCGGCGGCGCTGATCGAGGGTTTCCTGGCGTCCGGGGCGCTGCCCGGCAATGTCGCGCTGCAGCTGCTGCCGGAGTGGCGCGCGGCCGAGGGCATCGCCGCCCTGACCCCCTGCCAGCTGCGCCAGGCGCTGCATCAGGCGCTGGCGGGCCAGGCGCCCGATTCGCTGCCGCCCGCCGCGCCCGAGGCGCTGCAGCAGGCGGGCTTCGGCGTGCTGGTCGGGCTGCAGCTCGATTGGGGTCTGCCGCTCTGGGAGGAGGTGCTGCGCGACGGCCTGCCCGCCCTGCCGGCCGAGGATGCGCCGCCCAGCCCGGAGGAGGCGGCCCGCGCCGAGGCTTTCGAGCGCTGGCGCCACGCCGCCTTCCAGGGGCAGGGCGGCTGCGTGCCGCTGGCCCTCGTCCCGCTGCCGGAGGTCGAGGCGGAGATCGCCGATTTCCTGGAGGAGGCGGGCGAACAGAGTGGCGGGCTGGACGAGATCCGCGATTTCGTCGAGGTGGCGCGGCAGGAGGCGCCGGGCGAGGAGCTGGTCTGCGTGCCGCGCGCCGGGGAGGGCGCGCTGCATCTGGCGCTCTACACCGCTTCCGGCCGGAAGCTGGACGAGATCAGCCTGGAGGCGGAGCGCCTGCCGGTGCCGCTGACCGAGATGCCGGCGCTGCTGGAGGGCATCGTGCCGCTGGCGCACCGCCCGCCGGGCTAGGTTCCGGCTTTGGCGGCGTCGCGGCGGCGCAGGAACTCCACCAGGGCGCGGCCGCCCTCCATCAGGTCGGCGCGCAGCGCGGCGCGCGCGGCCTGCGGGTCGCCGGCGCGCAGCGCGTCGAGGATGTCGAGATGCCGGTGCCGGCCCGGATAGGCCGGCGGCGCCTCGGGGTAGTGGAAGGCGTGCACCGGCCCGTTGCGCAGCCACACCGTGTCGATGATGGCGCTGAGCTGCGGCATGCCGGCGGCGGCGTAGAGGCCGCGATGGAAGGCCCAGTTGGCCTTGTTGGCGGCGGCGCCTTCCCCCGCCGCCTCGGCGGCGGTGAGCGCGGCATGCGCCGCCTCCAGCGCGGCGATCCCGGCCGGGGTGATGCGCCGCGCCGCGGTCTCGGCCGCCAGCCCCTCCAGCTCCAGCCGGATGGTGCGCAGCTCCAGATATTCGTCATGCGTCAGTCCGGCGACCGTGATGGCGCGCGCCGCCTCGAAGCGCACTGCGCCGACGCGGGCGAGCTGCATGATGGCCTCGCGGATCGGCGTCTCCGACACCCCCATGCCGGCGGCGAGGTCGCGGATCTTCAGCCGCTGGCCGGGATGGAGCCGGCCCTCGAACAGCGCCGCCTCCAGCTCGGCATAGACCTTCATGGTGAGGTTGGAGCGCTCGACCGGCACCACCCTGGGCGTCACCGCCATGTCATTCCTGCTTCCTGGCCCGTCCTTTGGCCGGGGCAGCCTCTAGAGCATGATCCGCGCCGATGAAAGCGCGGATCATCGCGGGGCAGGGGCGGGGCAGGGGCGGGTCCGGGCCGGCTCAGCCCTGCTTGCGCAGGTTGTAGAAGAGCGGCATGCCCTTCAGCACCCCGCTCAGCGAGGTGCGGTAGGCCGTCATCTGCTGGAACATGCCGAGCGGGATATAGGGCACGTCCTCGAAGGCCTGCAGCTGGATGTCGCGGCAGAGCCGCTTCTGCTCGGCCTCGTCATTGCTGTCGATCCATTGCTGGCGCAGCTCCTCGATGCGCGGGCTGCGCGGCCAGCCGAACAGCGCCGCATCGCCCGCGCCGCGCAGATAGGAATGCGCCGCGGGCGTGCGCATGCCGAAGCCCACGGCGAAGTTGCAGTTGATGCTCCAGCCGCCCTGGTCGAGCGGCGCGCGGGAGTTCAGCTTCTGCGACACCGTGGCCCAGTCCAGCGCCTGGTAGTCGAGGTTGAAGCCGAGCTTGCGGAACATGTCGCCCGCCACCTCGCTCATCGCGTTCATGATGGGAAAGTCGGTGGGCGCCGCCAGCACCACGCGCTCGCCCTTGTAGCCGGCCTCGCGCAGCGCCGCGCGCGCCTTGTCGAGGTCGCGCGGGCCGGTCAGCGCCGCCATGCCGGCATCGTTCGCCATTGGCGAATCCGGCTGGAAGTAGCCGATGCCGGCGCGCCAGAGCTGGGTGTCGGTGCCGGCCACCGCCATCATGAAATCCGCCTGGTTGACGGCGCCGAGCAAGGCGCGGCGGATCGCCGGATTGTCGAAGGGCGGGTGCAGATGGTTCAGGCGCAGCACGCCGAACACGCCCTGATTGTCCATCACCTCGACCTTGATGTTGCGGTTGCGCCGCAGCATCGGCAGGAAATCGGCCGGCGGCTGCTCCCACCAGTCGATCTCGCCCGATTGCAGCGCCGCCGCCGCGGTCGCCGCATCGGGCAGGGTGTGCCACTCCACCCGGTCGATATGCGCGACCTTGGGGCCGGACCAGAAGCTGGTGCTCCCCTGGCGCGGCACATAGCCCGGCGCGCGTTCATAGATGGCGCGCGAGCCCGGGATGCGCTCCCCGGCCAGGAAGCGGAAGGGGCCGGAGCCGATCGCCTCGGGCACCTGGGCGCTGGTGGGCAGCGCCGCATGGCGTTCCTGCATGATCACCGGCAGCTGCGGCGCCGGCTTGCCCAGCACGTCGGGCAGCAGGCGGAAGGGGCGCTTCAGGCGGATGCGCACCGCGCGCTCGCCCTGCGGCGCCATCTCCTCCACCTGCACGAACAGCGTCTGGCCATAGGTGTCACGCTGGCCCCAGCGGCGCAGGCTGGCCACCACATCCTGCGGCCGCACGGGCTGGCCGTCATGGAAGACCAGCCCCTCGCGCAGCGTCAGCACCCATTCCAGCTTGTCCTCGCTGAGCGTGTGGCCCTCCAGCATCTGCGGCAGGGGGCGGTAATTCTCGTCGACACCGAACAGCGTGTCATAGACCAGCGCCGCATGATTGCGGCTGACATAGGCATTGCTCTGGATCGGGTCGATCGAGGCCAGATCGGCCTGCGGCGCGAAGCGCAGCACCGAACGCGGATCGGCGGCCCGCGCCAGGCGCGGCGCGGCGAGGCTGGCGGCGGCCACCCCCAGCATCAGGTCACGGCGTCTCATCGGTTGTCCTCCAGTGAAGTGAGCAGCGTCCCTGCGTTCTGTTTCTTGTTGTGGCTCAGAGCGCGGCGATGGCGGCGAAGCCGCGCTCGGCCGCCAGCAGCGCCCGGTCGATATCCGCCTCGGTATGCGCGGCCGACAGGAACATGTTGTGCCGGGGGTGGAAATAGACGCCCTCGGCCAGCGCCGCGCGGCAGAAGGCATCGCCCTTCTTCCAGCCGGCATCATCGTCGAACAGGATCAGCGGCATCTGCGGCGGGCCGCTCTGGCGCAGCCCGATGCCGTGCCGCGCCGCCGCCTGCGCCAGCCCGTCGCGCAGCCGCGTGCCGAGGCGGTGCAGAAGCGCCGGCACATCGTCGCGCTGCGCCACGCGCAGCGTCGCCAGGGCGGCGGCCATCGGCACCGCCGCGCACCAGAAGGAGCCGGTGACGAAGAGCCGCGACGCCGCGTCGCGCAGCCATTCCGCCCCGGTCACCGCCGAGAGCGCATGGCCATTGGCGATCGACTTGCTCCAGGCGCAGAGATCGGGGCGGATGCCGAGCGGCTCCCAGCTGCCGCGCAGGTCGAGCCGCAGGCCGGCGCGCACCTCGTCGATGATCAGCGGCGCGCCGGCGGCGTCGCAGGCGGCGCGGGCGGCGGCGGCGAAATCCGGATCCGGCATCTCCTGGTCCTGGCCGAGATCATGGCGGAAGGCGGAGACCAGGATGCCCGCCAGGTCGTCCCCCGCCTCGGCCACCGCCGCGGCCAGGCTGTCCGTGTCGTTGAAGGTGTAGTGCAGCAGATGCGCACGATCCTCGGCGGTGACGCCGAGCAGCGAGGGCGAGCACCAGGGCACCGCGCCGTGATAGGCGCCGCGCGCCACCAGCAGCTTGCGCCGCCCCGTGGCCAGCCGCGCCAGGGTGACGCAGCTGGTGGTGGCATCGGTGCCGTTCTTCTGGAACAGCGCCCATGCGGCGTGCGGCAGCATGTCGACCAGCGTCTCGGCCAGATCCACCATCACCGGAGCAGGGCCGTTCAGGCAGTCGCCCATGCGGCGCTGCCGCTCGGCGGCCTCCTCCACCTCGGCATGGCCGTGGCCGAGCAGGTTCGGCCCCCAGCTGCACATGAAGTCGAGATAGCGGCGGCCATCGGCATCCCAGAGATAGGCGCCCTCGCCACGCGAGAAGAATTGCGGATAGCCATCGGGCAGCTTGGCGGCGTGCAGATGGCCCCACATGCCGGAGGGCACGACGCGCGCGGCGCGCTGGCGGAGCGCGGCATCCTGGGAATTCAGCAAAGCGCTCATCGGCCCTTTCCGCTCTTTGATATAGGATATATCATCTGACGCCATACGGGCTGGCAAGGGCTTTCGCGATGACCGCTCCCTCCCTGATGCTCGCGGCGCTGGCCGATGATTTCACCGGCGCCGTGGAACTGGCGGCGATGCTGCGCGCGGCCGGCGCGCGCACCCGGCTGGTGGTCGGCGCCGATGCCATCCCGGACAGCGCGGGGGAGGCGGAGGCGCTGGTGGTGGCGCTGCGCAGCCGCGTGGCGCCAGCCGCCGAGGCGGAGGCCGAGGCCGAGCAGGCCGCCGCCGCGCTGCGGCGCCTCGGCGCGCGGATGCTGTTCCTGAAATACTGCGCCAGCTTCGACAGCCTCGATTCGGGCAATATCGGCAATGTGGCGGAGGTGCTGCGCCGGCATGGCCCGCCCGCGCCGGTGCTGTTCTGCCCGAGCTTCCCCGAGGCCGCGCGTTGCGTCTTCCGCGCGCATCTTTTCATCCAGGACCAGCTGCTGGAGCGCTCGCCGAAGCGGCACGACCCGCTGACGCCGATGACGCGCTCCGACCTCCGCCAGGTGCTGGCGCCGCAGACCACGCTTGGCGTGGGATACCTGCCCTATGAGGCGGTGCTGCAGGGGGGCGAGGCGATCCGGCGCCATGCGGAGGCGGAGCAGGCGGCGGGCCGCCCCTTCCTGATCGCCGATGCCATCACCGAGGAGGATCTGCAGCGCATCGCCTGGGGCGCGCGCGACTGGCCGCTGCTGACCGGCGGCTCCTCGGTCGCCGCCTGGCTGCCGCGCGCCTGGCAGGCGGAGGGGCGCATGGCGGCCACCCCGCCCGGCGCGCTGGCGCCGCTGCCCGGGCCCGGCGCGGTGCTGGCCGGCAGCTGCGCCGAGCGCACGCGCGAGCAGCTGGCCGAATTCGGCCGCCGCCACCCGGTGCTGGCGATCGACCCGCTGGAGGAGCCCGAGGCCGCCTTCGACAAGGCGCTGGCCTGGGCCAGCGGGCATCTAGGGTCGGCGCCCTTCTGCCTGACCACCTCGGCCGATCCGGCACGGGTGGCGGCGGCGCAGGCGGCGCTCGGCCCGATCCCGGCCGGGCGGCGGGCGGAGGCGCTGCTGGCCCGCCTCGGCGCCGCGCTGGCGCAGCGCGGGCTGCGGCGCCTGCTGGTGGCGGGCGGCGAGACCTCGGGCGCCGTGGTGCAGGGCCTGGGCATCCGCGAGCTGGAGGTCGCGCCCTATCGCGAGATCGGCATGGGGCTGTGCCGCGCGGATGCGCCGGTGCCGCTGCTGCTCTGCCTGAAATCCGGCAAGCTCGGGGCCGTCGACATGTTCGAACGCACGCTGGCGGAGATGGAAGGGCAGGGCATGGGAATGGCGCGATGAGCAATGCGGCGGAGAGCCTGCTCTGGCTCTACCGGGAGCTGGCGCGGCGCGGGCTGAACCATGGCAGCAGCGGCAATGTGAGCTGCCGCCAGGGCGATGCGCTGCTGATCACGCCGACCGGCGCCACGGCGGAGTCGCTGCGGGCGGAGCAGATGGTGGCCGTGCCGCTGGCCGGCCCCGCGGCGCCGGGCAGCGCGCCGTCGAGCGAATGGCCGATGCATGCGGCGGTCTATGCCGCCTGCCCCCGGGCCGAATGGGTGGTGCATTGCCATGCCGATGCCTGCACCGCGCTGGCCTGCCTGAATGAGGGTCTGCCGGTCTTCCACTACGCCGTGGTGGGCTTCGGCGGCAGCGCGGGCGTGCCCTGCGCGCCCTATGCCACCTTCGGCACCCCGGCCCTGGCCGCGACGGTGACACAGACCATCCCCGGCCACACCGCCTGCCTGCTCGCCAATCACGGCATGATCTGCCACGGGCGCGACGCCGAGGGCGCGCTGGCCACCGCCATCCGGCTGGAGACACTGGCGCGGCAGTACCTGCTGGCGCGCTCGGCCGGCACGCCGCGCCTGCTCTCGGCCGAGGAGGTCGAGCAGGCCCGCCAGCGCTACCGGACCTATGGCCGCCCCACGCCCCCTGCCGAGGACCCCGCATGAGTGATTCCGAGATCGGCTATCTCTCCGCCGCCGAGCTGCTGGCGCAGTATCGCGCCCGCCGCCTCTCCCCGGTCGAGGTGGTGGAGGCGGTGCTGCGCCATGTCGAGGCGAGCGAGCCCGCGATCAACGCCATGGCGCGGCTGACGCCCGAGCACGCCCGCACCGCCGCGCGGGAGTCCGAGGCGCGCTGGATGCGCGGCGAGGCCAGGCTGCTCGACGGCGTGCCTGTCACCATCAAGGATCTGCAGCACACCAAGGGTGTGCAGACCGATTTCGGCACGAAGCTGATGCAGGGCACCATCCCGGATGTCGACGCGCCCTGTGTCACCCGGCTGCACGAGGCCGGCTGCGCCATGCTGGGCAAGAGCACTGCCGCCGCCGAATGGGGCTGGAAGGGGGTCAGCCACAGCCCGGTCTATGGCATCACCCACAATCCGTGGAAGCGGGGCTACAATGCCGGCGCCTCCTCCTCCGGCGCGGGGGCGGGGGCGGCGGCGGGCTATGGCCCGCTGCACCAGGGCGGGGATGGCGCCGGCTCGATCCGCATGCCGGCGCATTTCAGCGGCGTCTACGGGCTGAAGCCGACGCATGGCCGCATCGCCAACTGGCCGATGTCGAACAACGACCTGGCGACGCATATCGGGCCGCTGACCCGCACGGTGCGCGACGCCGCGCTGATGCTGCAGGCCATGGCCGGGCCGCATCCCTGGGACTACACGGCGCTGGAGGCGCCGCCGCAGGATTACGCGGCGCGGCTCGGTGACCTCGACCTGCGCGGCAGGCGCATCGCCTACAGCGCCGATCTCGGCCATGCGCGGGTCGATCCGGAGGTCGCCGCGCTGGTCGAGGAGGCGGTGCGGGCCCTCGAGGCGATGGGCGCGGTGGTCGAGGCGGTGACGCCCGCCTGGGGCCCGCAAGGGCCTGAGCTCGCGCGCTATTTCTGGCCCGCCACCTTCAGCAGCCGGCTGAAATACCTCCCCGGGCGCGAGGCGGAGATGGATCCCGGCTTCGTCGCCATGATCCGCAGCATGGAGGGTCGCGGCGTCGCCGAATTCATGGCGATGCGCGAGCGCCGCTACGCCTATTGCCAGGCCATCCATGACTTCATGCAGGGCTATGACTTCCTGCTGACGCCGGCGGTCAGCGTCGCCGCCTTCCCGGCCGACCGTCTGCAGCCGGAGCACTGGCCCCAGCACCCCTGGGACTGGCTGAGCTGGGCCGAATTCAGCTACCCCTTCAACTGGTCCGGCAATCCGGCGGCCAGCCTGCCCTGCGGCTTCACCGCGGAAGGCCTGCCGGTCGGGTTGCAGATCGTCGGGCGGCGCTTTGACGATCTCGGCGTGCTGCAGGCCAGCGCGGCCTTCGAGGCGGCGCGCCCCTGGGCGCAGCACCGCCCGCCTCTGGCCGCCTGAGCGGAGCGCGCCATGCTGGTGAACGACCCCGCCGCGGCGCATTGGCCGGTCGATGCCACGCGGCTCGACCTGGCGCTGGAATTCCGCCGCCGCCCGCGTGGCCCGCATGGCGAGGCGCTGCAGAAGCTGCTGCACCGCATGCGCTGGTGGGGCGATGCCGATGGGCCGGCGCGCTGGGCGCTGCTGGTGGTGGAGCCCAACCGCCGCTGGATGCTGGCGCAGCTGCCGCGCCGGCGGGGCGAGGCGGTGCGCGTGCTGCCAAACCAGGTCTTCACCACGCTGGCGGCGGCGGAATGGGAGGTGTTCAAACGCCGCTGGGAGGCGCTGACCAGCGCGCCCCTGCCGCGCGAGATCGGCGAGGGAGAGGCCGGCACATGAGCGATGAGAGCGATCCGCAGCGCCACCTGCTGCTCGATACGAATTCGGTGCTGGGCTATGCGTGGCCGATGATCGTCTCACCGGGGGAGGAGATCGGCTTCCACCTCTCCAGCGCGACGCTGCCCCGGGCGGAGGCCGCGCTGCTGCGGGTGCGCTGCGCCGATCCCGATCCGGACGGGCCGGGGCTGCAGCTCCATCCCATGCACTCGGCCATCGACGGTATGGTGGCGCTGCGCGAGCAGCCTTTGCATCCCGGCTCCTGGGCGGAGATCGCAGAGGCGCCGGCGCTGGAGGCGCTGCGCGGGCTGTCCGCCGCCGCCTTCCTCTGGCCCACCGCCCCCGGCCTCGCCTATGCGGGGGAGGCGGAGCAGACCGTGCTGGCACAATGGTGCGACGCGCGGGGCGAGGGCTGGCGGCTCGGCCTCGATGCCGAAGGCCGGCCGGAATTCGTCGTCGCGGCGGGGGGCGAGACCTGGCGCGTCACCGGTGAGCGGCCCTTGCTGGAGCGCGAATGGGTGCTGCTGGGCGGGGTCTGGGACGGCGCCGCGCGCCGCCTGCGCCTGGTGCTGCGCAGCCTGGACCGCCAGGGCGGGCGCGACCGCACCGCCGAATACGACGCGCCCGGCCCGGCGGCGCTGCCCGCGCTGCCCGGCGTCGCGCTCTCCATGGCCGGCCATGCGGCGGGGCAGGGCAGGGGCGCGCGGCGCCTGCTGGACGGCAAGATCGACCGGCCGCGCCTGCACGCCCGGGCACTGGCGGCCGAGGCGCTGCACCGCCTCTGCGACGGGCTGCAACCGGCCGCCGCCGATCCGGATCTGCTGGGCGCCTGGGATTTCTCCAAGGGCATGGCGACCGAGGCGGTGCAGGACCGCTCCCCCTGGCACCGCCATGGCGTGCTGCATCAGGGGCCGACCCGCGCCATGACCGGCGCCAATTGGGACGGCTCGGTGCGCGCCTGGACCGAGGCGCCCTGGCAATACGGCGCCATCCATTTCCACCGCGACGACATGGCGGAGGCCGGCTGGCAGGCGGATCTGCGGCTGCGCATCCCGCCCGATTGGCGCAGCGGCTTCTACACGCTGCGGCTGCGCGCCAGCCCGCCGGGCGCGCCGCCGGTGGAGAGCCATGTCGCCTTCTTCCTGCGCGCGCCCATCGGCCGGCCGCGCGCGCGGCTCGCCTTCGTCGCCAGCACCGCGACCTTCCTGGCCTATGCCAACAGCGCGCTGCGCCTCGACCAGACGCATACCGAGGCGATGCTGGAAGGGCTGCTGGCGCTGTCCGGCGACGATGCCTATCTGCAGGCGCATCGCGAGCTGGGCCTGTCCACCTACGACACGCATGATGATGGCAGCGGCTGGTGCAGCAGCGGCGCGGCGCGGCCGATCCTGAACATGCGGCCGCTCGGCGCCACCTTCAACTACGGCAACGACACGCATATCCTCGACTGGCTCGAGCAGCAGGGCATCGATTACGACCTCATCACCGACGAGGATATCGACCGGCACGGGCTGCGGGTGCTGGCGCCCTATGCCTGCGTCATCACCGGCTCGCATCCCGAATATGTCTCGCGGCCGATGCTGGATGCGTTCGAGGCCTATCAGGCCGGCGGCGGGCGGCATCTCTATCTCGGCGGCAATGGCTTCTACTGGCGCATCGCCTTCCACCCGGCACAGCCGCACCGGATCGAGATCCGCCGCGGCATGACCGGGCTGCGCACCTGGGAGGGCGAGGCGGGCGAGGACCACCTGGCCTTCACCGGCGAACCCTCCGGCCTGTGGCGTGGCCATGGGCGGCCGCCGCAGCGCCTGGTCGGCATCGGCATGGATGGCCAGGTCTTCACCGCCTCCGCCCCCTATCGCTGGCTGGAGGGGGCGCGCGACCCCTCGCTGGCCTGGCTGACCGAGGGGATCGACCTCGACGCGCCGCTCGGCGACCAGGGGCTGCGCGGCGGCGGCGCGGCGGGGCTGGAGGTGGACCGGGTGGAGCCGACGCTGGGCTCGCCGCCCGGCCTGGTGCGGCTGGCGACGGCCGACCGGCTCGGCTATGGCGGCGTGCCGGTGCCGGAAGAGGTGCGCACCCTGCATCGCGGGCTGATGGGCGACCAGAATGCCTGGCTGCGCGCCGATCTGGTGTTCTTCCCCACGGCGGCGGGCGGCGCGGTGTTTGCCACGGGTTCCATCGCCTATGCCTGCGCGCTGAGCTGCCAGGGCTATGGCAACCCGGTCAGCCGGCTGACCGGCAATGTGCTGCGCCGCTTCCTCGACCCCGCCCCCTTCCCGGCGACCCCGGAGGCCCCCCCGCGCCAGGGGCGCCATGGCTGAAGGCCGCGCCGGTGCGGCAATCTCCCCATCCCGCCGTCAAGGGCACAGAATGACCGCATGGCGTGGCGTTGGACGCAGTTCAGTCAAAGCCGCGTGAGCAGGGCGGCGACAAGGTAGAACAGGGCAGTATCCCGCCGGATTTCTTCGGTGCGAAGGGGGCGGGGGGGCGGATCTTGTGGGTTTGACTTCCTGAGGATAAGGTCGTGCTTCACGAGTATACGCGTCTGCCATCGGGAGCGTCACCATGCCTCGCCAGGCTGCGCAGCATCTCCGGGAGGACGGCATCGCCGGGCTGATCACCCGGCATGCCATCGAGGCCATCTTCCTGCTCGACAGTGAGGGGCGCACCGTCTTCGCCAACCCCGCCGCCGAGGCGATGTTCGGCTGGTCCGCCGAGGAGCTGAGCGACCGCAAGCTGCACGACATGCTGCACCATCACCATCCGGATGGGCGGCCCTTCCCGATGAGCGACTGCCCGCTCGGCCGTGTCTTCAGCACCGGCGAGAGCCTGCGTTCGCATGAGGACGTGTTCTTCCACCGCGATGGCCGTCCCATCGACGTTTCCTGCTCCAACGCCGCCGTGCTGCGCGAGGGCAAGGTGATCGGCGGCGTGCTGATCGTGCGCGACATCTCCGAGCGCCGCCTCTACGAGCGTCACCGCCAGCTGCTGCTGGACGAGCTGAACCACCGCGTGCGCAACATGCTGACGGTGGTGCGCGCCATCGCCAACCAGTCGCTGACCGGCGGCGACATGGCGGCGGCGCGCGAGGCCTTCCTGGCGCGGCTGGATGCCATGGGCGATGCGCAGGCGCTGCTGATGCAGGAGGGCGGCATCGACGCGCCGCTGCGCCATGTGGTGGAGCACGCGCTGCGCCCCTTCCGCGCCGGGGAGGGCGCGGTGCGGCTGGAGGGCCCGCCCGTCAGCCTGCCGCCGCGCAAGGCGCTGACCCTGTCCATGGCGGTGCATGAGCTGGCGACCAACGCCACCAAATATGGCGCGCTGTCGCGGCCGGGCGGGCGGGTGCTGATCAGCTGGTCCGGCCAGGACACGCCCGCCAGCCCGCTGCGCCTGGTCTGGCGCGAGGAAGGCGGGCCGCCGGTGCGGCCGCCGCGCCATATCGGCTTCGGCACCCGGATGATCCGCCAGGCCCTGGCGGTGGAGTTCGAGGCGGAGATCGACCTGGATTTCGAGCCGGACGGGCTGGTCTGCACCCTGCGCCCGGCGGCCTGAGCCGGCATCCTGGCGGCGGCCGGCCCGGAAGGCCGGGCCGCGGCCGGGGCGGGCCCGGCGATCAGCGCCGATGCCCCCTCAAGCACACCACATCGATTCATCACATAACAAATATTATGTAACTTATTTGATGTGCCTGATGGGCTTCCAGCCCGGGGGCTACCCGCCGCCAGCCTCGCACCAAGGCGCGCCGCGGGACGGCCGGGAGGCGCCGAGGGCGCCTCCCGCGCCGGCTCAGGCGATCACGGCATGGGCCATGCGGCCTTCCTGCAGGCCGAATTGCAGGAAGTGCAGCAGCGGATTGACCTCCGCCTCGGCCACATCGGCATTGGCGGCGAGATAGGCCGCCGTGTCGAAGCCGGCGCTGGCGGCGCGGCCCTCCCGCCAGCCGAAGGCGTTGTAATGCGCCAGCGCGTCCAGCCCCGCCCCGGCGACATCGGCATTGGCCGCCAGGTAGTAGCCGGTGTCGAAATAGGCATTCGGGTCGCGCTGCTCGTCGCGGCCGAATTCCTGCCAATGGCCGCGCGCATCCAGCCCGGCCCGCGCCACATCGGCATTGGCCAGCAGGTAGTAGCCGGCATCGAAGCCATCCGCCTCCACCTGGCCGACCGCGGCGGCGATGCCGCGGCCCTCGGCCCGGCCGAAGCCCAGGTAATGCGTCAGCGGATCGATGCCATAGGCGGCGACATCGGCGTTGCGCGCCAGATAGGTCTCACCATCGAACAGGGCGGAAGGATCCCGCCCCTCCTTCCAGCCGAACTGCACATAGTGGTCGAGCGGGTTGAGGCCGGCCGCGGCCACGTCGCGATGGATGGCCAGATAGGCCTCGCCGTCGAACAGCGCGTTGGGGGCGCGGCCTTCCTTCCAGCCATACTCCCGGTAATGCGCCAGCAGGTCGGTGCCGGCGGCCAGCACATCCGGGTTCTGCGCCGCGTAATAGAGCGCATCCAGCAGCGCATGGCCGTGGTCGAGCCTGACGCTGCCATCGGCGAACTCGATCCGCTCGATGCCGCTGGCGCGGATCACCTCGCCCGAGGCACGCAGCGTGATGCGGCCGACCGCATGATCCACCGCATAGGCGGCGATGCCCTGGCCCAGCACCAGCGTGTCGAAGCCGGCGCCGCCCTCGACGATGTCGGCGCCGCCCAGGCCCTGCAGCCGGTCATCGCCGGCGCCGCCGCGCAGCATGTCGCGCCCGGCGCCGCCGGTCAGCGTCTCGCCGCCATCGCCCGCCTGCTGCTCCGCCGCCAGCACCCCATCCTCGCGCAGCGCCAGGTTCTGGATGCGGCCGTCGCCGCCGGCGCCGGTATCGGCCCCGGCGAAGGCGCTCTCGCGCGTGCCATGCTCGGCCAGCAGATATTCGGCCAGCGCGTCCTGCTCGGTGCCGCGGGTGGCGAAGCCGCTGCGCCCCTCGCCCAGCAGCGCGCTGCCCTGCAGATCGATGCGGTCGGTAGCGTAGAGGCCGATCGGATAGCCATCGCCGCCATCGGCCAGGTAGCTCAGCGTGGTCATGCGGATGCCGCGCGCCGCATCGCCCTGCAGCACGCCATCCTGCAGGAGGGTGTCGAGGACGAAGCCATCCTCGTCGACGATCGCCAGGTTCCGGATGCGGCTGCCGGCCACCGCCACGCTGCCATCGGCATTCAGCCGCTGCGCCGTGCCGGCGGGGTCGTAGGAGAAGACGATGCCGCCCACCTGGCCGAAGGAGCCCGGCGTGGCGCCCGGCGCGACACCGGCCACCGCATGCTCGACGATGCGCAGCAGCGCCTCGGCCGAGACGGTGACGATGGAGAGCGCATTGTTGAAGCGCAGCGAATTCTCGATGTCGAGCTGGCTGACCGCGCCTTCCGGCTTGCCGGCCTCCGGGTTGGCGGCCGGCGGCAGCTCACCCGCCTCGGCGCCCGTGCCGATGGTGCCGATCTCGGCGCGGATGCCGCCGCCATTCTTGATCGAGACGCTGACCGCGGCGTCGACCTGGCGCGCCAGCCAGAGATTGGCGTCGGCGGTCAGGTTGCCGAGATTGGTCTCCTCGCTGCGCACCTCGCCGCGGCGGCCCTCCAGGAACACCTCGGTATAGCCGAGGATCTCGCCATCCTTCTGCTCGATGACGCCGCCAATGGCGTCGGTCAGCTGCTTGACCATGCCGCCGCGCGTGCCCTCGGCATAGGCGTCGGCGTCGCCCCAGAGCGACTCCACTGTCTCCTCGGTCGCGGCATAGGCGCCGGACTGGGCGGGGTCGACGCTGTCGCGCAGGATGTTGCCCTCGGCGTCGAAGGTCACCACCAGCCGGCCGACATAGGAATACTCGTTGCCCGTGTTGACCACGGCGACCAGCCCGCCATCGGCGGCCTCGACGAAGACCGGATAGGGCTGCGCCGCGCTCTCGCTGGGCAGCAGCGTGTCGGTGCCATCGGCGAAGACGGCATGGCTGCCGCCGGCCACGATGACGTCGACGCCGCTCAGCCTGCCGGCCAGCTCCAGCTCCAGCTGGTATTGCTGCAGATGGCTCAGCAGGATGATCTTGTTGATGCCCTGCGCCAGCATCTGGTCGACATAGCCCTGCAGGATGCCGGCCAGCTCCTGCGTGTTGTTGGCGCCGCCATCGCCGGCCGGGTCCTTCACCACCGTGCCCGAGGGCGAGGAGATGCTGGCCAGCAGCTGGGTGGTGACGCCGAGCACGCCGATGGTCTGTCCATTCTCCTGGATCGTCGTCCAGGGCGCGATCTGCGCATCCGCAGCCTCGGCGTTCAGCGCGGCCGGGTCGCGCAGCTCCTCCGCCGTGGTGGCGTAGCTGGCGGCGTCGCGCAGCGCCTCGGTGAACAGGGCGCGCATCGCCGGGTCGGCGCTGAAATCCAGATTGGCCGAGAGATAGGGGAACAGCGCGCCGATCGAGGAGACGGCGCTGGCCGTGCTGCCGCTGCCCTTGATGACATCGATGGCGCTGGCCAGGGCGTTGGAGCCCAGATCCCATTCATGGTTGCCGAAGACGCTGGCCTGCACGCCAAGCGCGTTCATGATGGCGATATCCGCCGCCGCCGGATTGGCGGCCAGCCCCGCCAGCTCCTCCACCGGCACGCCGAGCAGCGTCGCATAGAGCTGCTGCAGCGCGCTGCGCACCCCGGCATCGGTGCCGGCGGCGATGAAGGGGCCGGGCAGGAAATTGTCGCCGGAGGACAGGGTGATGCTGTTGGCGACGCTGTCCTCGAGCTTGTCGATGATGGCGGCGAAGCGGCTGGCGCGGTCCACCGCGGCGAGCCCGGCCTCGAAATCCGAGGCGTGCAGGATCTGCAGGGTGAAGCTGCCATCCGCCGGCGCGGGCCGCGCGATGGCGATGGCGTCCACCGTGCCGTCGCCCTCATTCGGCGAGAGCAGCACGCCGCCGCCCTGCGCGGTCTCGACCACGCGGATGACCTCGGGCGCGTCGCCGGTGGCGATCAGCCCGGCATAGGTCACCTCGGTGGGCGAGTCGATGCGGAAGGCCATGACGGAATCGGAGCGCTCCAGCGCCACGAAGGCGTGCAGCACGCCGCCCAGCTCGACCAGCGTCACGCTCTCCGGCTCCGGCCCCTTGTTGTCGGAGCGGCCATCGTCGAACAGCTCGGGGAATTGCGCGATCAGCACGCGCTCCAGCATGTCGCCGGAATCATAGACCTGGGTCAGCCCGTCCTCGCCCACTTCCCAGATCGAGAAGGAGCGGCCGCCGAGGCTGGTGATGACGTCGATATCGCCATCGCCATCCGTGTCGCCCTCGGTGGTCAGCACGTCGAGCCGGCCGAGCGCGGCATCCGCCTGCAGCGCCGCGACCGCCTCCGCCCCGCCGAAGCCCGCCTCGTCCAAAGTGAGGTCCTTCAGCCGCGCCACATCGGTGTAGTCGCCCCATTCGCGGGCATCGCCCTCATTGGCGGTGACCAGATAGGTGCGGCCCTCATGGATGAAGCTGGCGATGCCGTCGGGCATGTAGAGCCCCTGCACCGGCGCGTTGACGATGGCGCCGCCGCCATCGCGGTCGGAGGGGTCGAGCCCCTGCCCCGTCGCCGAATGGTCCTTGCTGCCGAGGCCGAACACGCCGGTGTATTCCAGGCTCTCCAGGTCGAGCACGGCGATGGCGTTGTTCTCCTGCAGCGTCACATAGGCGGTGCGGCCATCCTCGGAGAGGGCGATGTATTCCGGCTCCAGGTCGGTGGCGGCCAGCGTGCCGGCCGGGCCGGTGATGCGCACCCCGGCGGCGCGCAGCGCCGCGGTGTCGAAACCCTCGAAGCCCAGGAAACGGCTTTCGCCGGTCGCCACATCGATCACCGCGACGCCGCCCGGCGGGTCGATGGCGTAGTCATCGGCGGGCTCGCCCTCGATCGCCACCAGCAGGCGGCTGCCATCGGGGGTGAAGGTCACCATGTCCGGCACGGCGCCGACGCTGACGGTGCGGACCAGGCTGGCGCCGCTGCCATCCGCGGCCAGGCTGTAGAGGGCGACCAGCCCGTCGCTGCCGGGCTCCGGCCCGTCGAAGGCCACGGCCAGCACATCGCCCTGCACCGCCACGCTGTTGCCGGTGCCGAGCTCGCCCAGCGCCGCGGCGGGCAGCGAGAAGGCCAGGCTGCCATCCGCCATGCGCAGCGCGTCGACGCCTTCGGGCCCCAGCACCAGCACCAGCTGGCGGGCCGCGTCGAAGGCGATCACCTCGGCGCTGCCAGCGGCACCCCCGCTCGCAGTGTCGTGGCTCCAGAGCGGAGAGGTCTGCAGGTCGGACATGAAGGATTCCCGGTTCGCAATCCAGGCCAGCGCCTTAGACGCGGCCCGGGCGGGCTTCATGCATGGTTCCGTGACATTTCTTCATGCGCCGTCCATCCGCGCGCCATGTGCCGCGCCCCGAGCGGCTGTGATTTGCCCGCGCCGCCGCCCTGCCCGAGGCTGCGCCGCCCCGCCCCGCTCCCAGGACCGATCATGGCCAACCGCGCCGCCCTGCTGCTGTCGCCCGCGCCGCACCCCGATGCGGAACCCGACGCGGCCGGCCAGGCGCGCCTCGCCTATAGCGGCGCCTATGCGACGCCGCCCTTCTGGTATGCCGCGCTGGACGAGGCCGCACTCGAAGGCTGGGAGGCGCGCTGGCAGCGCCTGACGGTCGAGGCGCCGGCGGAGGAGGATTACGACGCCGCCACGCTCTGGCTGCCCTGGCCGGCGGCGGAAGCCCGGCTGCGGGCGGCGGCCGAGGGCGCCCGGGCGCGCGGCGAGCCCTGGGCCGAGGCCTTCGATCACTGGCGGCAGGCGCTCTCCGCCCGGGCCGCGCGCGACCGGGCGCGCTGGCTGGGCTTGGCGCTGGCGCAGATCTTCGCCCTGCATGAGGAGCCGGCAGCGATGCTGGCGGAGGCGCGCGCCGGCATCGCCCTCTTCGCCGGGCACGGGCCGGATCCGCGCTGGATCGAATGGCCGGAGGATCCGCGGCGCCTGGGCGGCGATGCCGAAGCGCCGGAAGGCGGCCCCGCGCCGGCCCGGGCCGCCGCCGGCCGCCGCCCGCTGCGGCCGCTGCTGCTGCATCTGCCCGGGGCCGCGCTGATCGCCTATGGGCTGTGGGAGGTGAGCCGCTCGCCCTGGCTCACCGCCGGCGGCGGCCTGCTGCTGCTCTACGGGCTGTGGCGGCTGCACGGCCCCGGCCGGGTGGCCTAGCCGGCCTGCGGGCCGCGCGCCGCCCCCGGCGCGGCGTTGCGCTGCGCCAGGCTGCGCCCGGCGATGTAGCCCCAGGCCATGTTCGGCCCGATCGTCGTGCCGGTGCCGACATTGCGCGTGCCGATCGGGTTGGCCATGGCCAGCCCGGCCGCGTAGAGGCCGGGGATGATGCTGCCATCCGGGCGCAGCACCTCGGCCCGCGCATTGGTGCGCGCGCCGCCCTTGGTGCCCAGGATGGCGCGGCTGAAGGGCATGGCCAGGTAGGGCGGCCGGTCGATCGGCTTGATGCCGGCCCGCCGCCTCTTGTCCCCGGCCGAGGCGGCGTCGGCCCGCGCCGGGCGGCCGAACTCGGCGTCCTCACCGGCCAGGGCGGCGGCGTTGAAGCGCGCGACGCTGTCGGCCAGGGCGTCGTGCGGCAGGCCGGTCTGCCGCGCCAGATCCTCCAGCCGGTCGGCGCGGCGCAGCCAGGCGGGGTCGGCGGCGGCGGCCCAGCGCACCGGCGGCACTTCCAGCATGCGGGAATCGGTGATCACCCAGGCCGGCAGATGCAGCGGCTGGCCGGCGGCGTCGCGGCGGTCCAGCACCTCGCCGATGTTGAAGGTGAGTTCATTGACGAAGCGGCGGCCGCTGCGGTCGACCAGCATCGCATAGGGCTCGGTGTGGAAGGGCACGGGCTGGGCCAGCAGATGCCCCTCATAGCGGGTGGGGACGGAGGGGGTGAAGGTCGCCTGGTCCATGCGCGCCAGCGCCGCGCCAGCGGCGGCCGCCATGCGCTGCCCATCGCCGGTGTTGGCGGGCGGGCTGCCGCGATAATCCACCGGCCCCGGAAAATGCCTTTGCAGTTGCGCCGGGTCCCATTCGAAGCCGCCGGTGGCCAGCACCACGCCGGCGCGGGCGGTCCAGCTCTCCTCCCGGCCTTGCCGGCGGATGCGGGCGCCGGTCACCGCGCCCATCGCATCCTGGGTCAGCGCCAGCGCCTCGGCCTGCAGCACCACCCGCACACCCGCATCGAGACAGCCGCGCAGCAGGCCGGTGACCAGCGCCGTGCCCTTGCCACGGCTGTTGGTCAGCAGCCGCCAGAGCAGGCGCGGCCAGAGTTCGAAGGCGGTGCGGTAGGGACGGTGGTAGAGATCGGTCGTCACCGCCTCGTGGTAGGTGAAGATCTCCGGGATGGTGGAACGGCGGATGCGCAGCGCGTGGCGCCCGGCGCGCCAGCGGCTGAGCGGCAGGGGCGAGAGCATGCGCCCGCGCGGCAGCGCCCCCGGCAGGGTGCGCAGCGGGTCAGGCTCCGGCGTCAGGGCGAAGCGCAGCGGCGTGTTCTCCTCGACGAAGCGCAGCATCCGCGGCGCCGCCTCGACGAAGGCCTGCCAGAGCGGCGCCTCCTGCTCGGCCCAGCCCGCGGGGGCGGCGGCGTGCAGATATTCCAGCGCCGCCTCCGCGCTGTCCGCGATGCCGGCCGCGGCGGCGTGGTGGTTGGCCGGGATCCAGGTGCCGGCACCCGACATGGCCGAGGTGCCGCCGAGCCGGTCGGTCTTCTCCAGCACCGCGACCGAGAGCCCCTGCCGCGCCGCGGTCAGCGCCGCCACCAGCCCCGCCGCGCCGGAGCCCAGCACCAGCACATCCACCGCCCGTTCCGCCATCCGCCCTGCCCCGCCCGCGACCACCCTTCGCTCATCGCATCAAGCGGCACGGCGCGCCAGGGCAGCGCGGCTCAGCCATGCGCCGCATAGGCCACGCGCCCGCCATGGCAGAACACGTCGAAGCCGCCGCCACGGGCGCGGGCGATCAGCGTCATGCCGCAGGCCTCGGCGCTGCGCAGCGCCAGGGCGGTGGGGGCGGAGACGGCGATCAGCACCGGCGCGCCCAGGATCGCCGCCTTCTGCACCATCTCGACCGAGACACGGCTGGTCAGCAGCACGGCGCCGCGCCGCGCATCGATGCCGCGCCCGACCAGCGCGCCCACCAGCTTGTCCAGCGCGTTGTGGCGGCCGACATCCTCGCGCAGCGCCACCAGCCCGGTGCCCGGCCCCTCGCCCGGCACCCAGAAGCCGGCGGCGTGCAGCGCGTGGCTGGCATGGTGCAGCGCCTGGCCGGCCGAGAGCGCCGCCAGCGCCGCCGGGATCGCCGCCGCGTCGACCGAGGCGCCGCCGGGCGGCAGCGCCGGCAGCGGGCGCGCCGCCTCGGCCAGGCTTTCCAGCCCGCACAGCCCGCAGCCCACCGGCCCGGCCATGTGGCGGCGGCGGCGGCGCAGCGCCGTCTCGCGCTCCGGCGCCAGCTCCATGCGCAGCTCGATGCCGGACGGGCGCTCCAGCACCTCCAGCTCGGTCAGCTGGGCCGGATCGGTGACCAGCCCCTCGGTCAGGCTGAAGCCCAGGGCGAAATCGGCCAGGTCGCGCGGCGTGGCCATCATCACGGCGTGGCTGGCGCGGCCATAGGTCATGGCCACCGGCATTTCCTCCGGCAGCAGATCGGCGCGCGGGCGCGCCGGGCGGGACGGCTCCTCGGCGGTCCAGCGCAGCGGCGTGCAGGGGATGAGGGGTTGTGGCGTGATCATGCGGGGTCCCTCCACGCCCGGCCGGCTGCCGGGGGGCGCTGGGCTAAACACCCGGGCGCGGCAAAAGGCGGCATGACCAGGGCCGTTTGCGGGCGCGGCCGGCGCCAGGGCCGACCGCGCCGGGGGTCGACAGCGCCGGTGGTTTGGTCAGAAGCTGTGACCCAGGCCGGCCGCCGTCGCGGGCGCGCCGCGGCCGCGACCCCCGTGCCCGCCCGACGCCCCGCCGCCAGGAATCCGCGATGCGCCCGCCTTGCCCCCCTCCGACGCCGGCCCGCCTGGCCCGGACCCGCCCCGACCGGAAGGGCGTGGCGCGTTGAAACCCGGCCCCTGGCTGGCGCTGCTGGCGCCACCCCTGCCGCCGCGCCGCACGCCGGAGGACATGGCCTATGGCCTGGCCGACCGGCCGCCCGCCGGCGTGCTGCTCGGCATGGGGCTGCAGCATGCGGCGCTGGCCATGGTCTTCGCCCTCTACGCCGCCATCGCCGGGGCGGCGATGGGCTATGCGCCGGCGCAGATCACCGCCTATGTCAGCGCCACCATCTTCGTCATGGGCTGCGCCACACTGCTGCAGGCGCTGCCCTGGCGCTTCGGCGCCGGCATGCCGCTGGTCACCATCCCCGGCGCCGGGCGGCTGTCGATCCAGGTGGCGCTGGCGGCGCAATACGGGCTGGGCGCGGTGATGGGGGCCACGCTGGTGGCCGGGCTGCTGACGCTGGCCTTCGCCCGGCTGGTGCCGCGGCTGCGCCCGGTCTTCCCGCCCGAGGTGATCGGCGTGGTGCTGGTGATGATGGGGCTGAGCCTGGTGGCCGGCGGCGTCTCGCGCAGCGTCGGCATGGCCGGGCCCAGCCACGCCCCGGCCCTGCCGGAGATGGCCGCGGCCAGCGCCACCCTGGCCGCCATGGTGGCGCTGGCCATCTGGGGCAGCCCGGCCTGGCGGCGCGTCGCCATGCTGGGCGGCATCCTGGCCGGCACCGCCATCGCCTGGGCGAGCGGGGCCGGCGGTGGCGCCAGCCCGCCGCAGACCGCGCTGGTGGCGCTGCCGCTGCTGGGGCTTGCCCTGCCGCGGCCGGAATTCCTCCCCGTGCCGATCCTGGTGATGGCCATCTCCCAGTTCATCATGGTGATGGACCAGATGGGCGGCACGCTGTCGATGGACCGGCTGACCGATGCCGGCTGGCGCCGCGCCGATCTGCGGCTGGCGCGGCGCTCGATCTCCGGCCTCGGCCTGGCCACCCTGCTGTTCGGGGCGACCGGCACCGTCTCCGGCGGCACCTCGACGGCGCATATCGGGCTGGTGCATGCCTCCGGCGTCGCCGCCTGGCGGGTCGGCGTCGCCGCCGGGCTGGCGCTGATGCTGGCCAGCCTGTTCCCGCCGCTGGCGGCGCTCCTGGTGATGATCCCGACCCCGGTGGTCGGCGGCATCCTGGTCTATGCCGCCGCCTACATGATCAGCACCGGCATCGAGATGATCATGTCGCGGCTGATGACCAGCCGGCGCAGCTTCACCGTGGGGCTGGCCATCGTCATGGGCACGGCGGTGATGCTGCTGCCCGAGCTCGGCCGCGGCGTGCCGGACTGGCTGCAGGGCATCGCCCGCTCCGGCCTGATCGTCGGCGCGCTGACCGCCATCCTGCTGAACGCGCTGTTCCGCATCGGGCTGAGGCGGGTGCGGCAGACCTGGCTCGACCCGGCGCGGGAGGGCGCGGCGGCGGCCGAGCTGCTGGAGCAATGCGGCCGCGAATGGGGCCTGCGCGCCGACACGGTGGCGCGCGCCGGCCACGCCACGGGCGAGGCGCTGGAGGCGCTGCGCGAGGCCGGCATCGCGGGCCCGATCCGCCTCTCCGCCAGCTTCGACGAGTTCAGCCTGACCGTCGGACTGCAGCATGAGGGGCTGCCGCTGCGGCTGGAGGTGGCAGCACCCGAGGCCGATCTGCTGCTGCGCGAGGAGGCCGAGCTGGACGAGGCGATGCGCCGTGTCTCCGCCGCGCTGATCCGCCGCCTGGCCGACACGGTGCGCAGCGCCCGGCAGGGCGGCGGCGCCGGGCTGACGCTGACCTTCCTGCACTGAACGGCGCCGGCCGGCCCTTCAGCCGCGCGGCACCCCATCCGCGGCGGCGGCCAGCATCAGCCGCTCCAGCAGCGCGTGCAGCGCGTCGCGATGGCCGCTGCGCGCGGCGGAGGCATCGGCGGCCGAGGTCATCGCCACGCTCAGGCCACGCCCCGGCACGACATAGATCATCTGCCCGCCAAAGCCCCAGCCATAGCGCACCGCCTCGCCGCCGATGCGGCGCAGGAACCAGCCATAGCCATAGCCATCCCCGGTGAAGCGGGAGGCGGTGCGCGGCGTCCAGGCCTGCTCCACCCAGCCCTCCGGCAGCAGCCGCGCCCCGTCCGGCGCCAGGCCGCCGGTGCGGTGCAGCTCGCCGAAGGCCAGCAGGGCGCGCGGGCGCATCGCCATCTCATTGCCGCCGAGATGGATGCCCTGCGGGTCGCGCATCCAGTCGGTGATGGCGAAATCGGGCAGCCGGCCCAGCCAGTCGCGCGCCAGGGCCAGGGTCGGGCGGCCGCTGCGCCGCGCCAGGATGGCCGAGAGCAGATGGGTGGAGCCGGTGGAATAGACCATCGGCCCGCCCGGCTCGGCCTCGAAGGGCTCGGCCAGGGCGGCGCGCACCCAGTCGCTTCTGGCCACCCAGGCGCCGTAGCGCGGGCCGGAGGTGGAGCGCAGCCCGGCCTGCATCGACAGCAGATGGCCGATGGTGATGCGCCGCAGCCGCGGATCGGGCTGGCGCGGCAGGCGGTCGGCCAGCAGCGGGGCGATGGGCTGCTCCACCCCCTCCAGCAGGCCGCGCCCGATGGCGATGCCGACCAGCGCGCTCATCACCGATTTGGAGGCGGATTTGATGTTGGCCGCCGCCTCCAGCGACTGGCCGTGATAGCCGCGCGCCGCCAGCAGCCGGCCATGGGCGGAGATCGAGACGCTGCGCAGCGCCGGCAGCTGCGCCGCCTCCTCCAGCACGGCGGCCAGCGCCGGCATGTCCTCCGCCGCCTCCTGCGCCGCCGCGCCGGCGGGGCGCAGCAGCCAGGGCGATGCCGCCAGCAGGCCGGCCGATCGGAGCCAGGCACGTCGCCGCATCGCATCCCCTTCCCTGCCAGAGACTGGCAGATCGGGGCGCCGGGGCGCCGCGACAAGCCCGCCCCGGCTGGCTTCGGTCGCCGGCCGGCGGGCCGGCCCGCCAAGGCCAGGCTGGCGGCGGGAGGCGGCTTTTACCGGTAAACGCGGGCCCGGCGGGCCTGGGCTGCCGGGGGGCCGATGCCCGCGCCTGCGCCCTGCCCTGCCACACGGGCCGTGGCGCCGCCTGCCAGAGGCGGCCAGGGCGGCGCCGCGCCCGCCTCAGCCGGCGCGGCCGATCTCCACCCCGGCCCAGCCTTCGACCACCCGGGCGATATTGGTAAAATCGCTCTCCGGCCCGAAGCTGGCGCTGGTCACCGCCAGCATCTGCCGCACCGCGCTGCCCACCACCATCGGCACGCCCATCGCCTCGGCCTCGTCGACGCAGAGCCGGACATCCTTGTGCGACAGCCCGGTGGCGAAGCCGAAATCGAAGCTGCGCGGGATGATGGCGCGGGGGAATTTGTCCTGCGTCGCGCTGTTGCGGCCGCTGCTGGCGTTGATCACCTCGCACATCAGGCTGGGATCCAGCCCGGCCTTGACGCCCATCACGATGGCTTCCGAGGACACCGCCAGCGCCGCCGCCGCCAGCAGGTTGTTGCACAGCTTCATCACCTGCGCCTGGCCCGGCTGCTCGCCACAGAAGAACGCCTTGCCCAGCAGGCCGAGGATCGGCGCCACCTCCTCGAAAGCCTCGCGCGGGCCGGAGACCATGATCGCCAGCGTGCCGCGCTCCGCCCCGGTGATGCCGCCGCTGACCGGCGCGTCGATCACCACGCGCCCCTTCCCGGCGAAGGCCTCGGCCAGCAGCCGCGCCACGCGCGGCCCGGTGGTGGAGAGGTCGATGAAGCGCCGCGCCCGCTGCCCCTGCAGCAGCCCCTCGGGCCCCAGCCCCACCGCGCGCACCGCATCCGGGTTGGGCAGGCTGCCCAGCACCCAATCGGCGCGGTCCGCCACCTCGCGCGGCGTCGCGGCGCGCTGCGCGCCGCGGGCCAGCAGCGGCGCCAGCGCCGCTTCCGAAGTGTCGCAGACCACCAGCCAATGCCCGGCCTTGATCAGCCGCGCCGCCATGCGGCTGCCCATCTGCCCCAGCCCGACAAAGCCCAGCACCTGGCCCGACATGACGATTCCCCTCCGCTGCCTTGCCTCGGGTCTAGGCAGCCGGCGGCCGGTCGACAAGCGAAATATGTTATCGATACCGTCAGACTAAGGGACGCGCCTCAGCTGCTGCCGCGCTGGATGATCTCGAAGCGCAGATCGACGATCCGCCGCTCGGTCGAGCGGCCCTGGATGCGGTCCAGCAGCATCTCCGCCCCGCAGCGGCCGATCTGCGCGCGCGGCAGCCGCAGCGTGGTGATGCCCGGCTGCAGATGGCCGAGCAGCTCCAAATCGTCGAAGGCCGCCAGCGCGACGCGCTGCGGCACCTTCCAGCCGCGCCGCTGGCATTCCAGCAGTGCCCCCACCGCCAGCACATCGCCGGCGAAGAAGATGGCATCCGCCGGCGCATCCGCCTCCACCAGCCGCGCCACGGCCTCCGCCCCCGATTCCAGCCCGGGCGGCCGTTCCAGCACCAGGCGCGGATCGGCGGGCAGCCCGGCCTCGGCCAGCGCCGCGCGATAGCCGCGCTGGCGGTCGCGGCTGCGGTCATTCTCGGCCGAGGGCAGCGTCACCAGCGCGATGCGCCGATAGCCCAGCCGCGCCAGATGCAGCGTCATCGCCCGCGCCGCGTCATGGTTGGAATAGCTCACCACCATGTCGAGCGGCGCTTCCGGCAGATTGCCGATCTCCACCACCGGCACGCCGGCGCGCTGGATCATCGCCCGCGCTGTCTCGGTATGCGTCGCGCTGTGCAGGATCAGCCCGGCCGCCTGCTGCGCCAGGAAGGCGCCGATCAGCGCCTCCTCCTCGCGCGCATCGCTGCCGCTGTCGGCGATCATCAGCTGGTGGCCGCTCTGCCGCAGCACCGCCGACACCGCCTGGATGGTGGTGGAGTAGAGCGAGTTCTCGATGCCCGGCACCACCAGCCCGACCAGGCTGGTGCGGCGGGAGGACAGGCTGCCCGCCAGGCGGTTCGGCAGATAGCCCACCGCCTGCACCGCCGCCTGCACCCGCGCCAGCACCTCGGCCGAGACCTTGGCCGGGTCGTTCAGCGCGCGCGACACCGTCATGGTCGAGACGCCCGCGGCCCGCGCCACATCCTGCATCCGCGCCAGCCGCGCCCCGCCGCTCATGGCAGGGCCTGGCCGGGACAGGGGCGAAGGAGGGCGTGCATCCGCCCGCTTCTACACCGCGCGCAGCCAGCCGCCATCCACATCCAGGATCGCGCCCTGGACGTAGCTCGCCTCCGGGCCCGCCAGAAAGGCCACCGCCGCCGCGATTTCCTCCGGCAGGCCGAAGCGGGCAATGCCGGATTCCGCGGCCAGCGCCGCCGCCGCCGGCTCCATCTCCAGCCCGCGCTCCCGCGCCATGGTGGCGATGCGTCCCGTGAGGCGCTCGGTGCGGATGCTGCCCGGGTTGATGGCGTTCACCCGCACGCCGTCCGTCACGCCGCGATCGGCCAGCGCCTTGGTCAGATTGATCAGCGCCGCATTGACCGAGCCGCCAATGGTGAAATCGGCGCTGGCCAGCCGCCCGCCAATGCCGGCGATCAGCACCGCCGAGCCGGAGGATTGCACCAGATGCGGCCAGGCGGCGCGGCACAGCCGCATGCCGCCGAACAGCTTCAGTGCGTAGCCCGATTCCCAGGCCTCGTCGCTGAGCTGCAGGAAATCGCCCCGCTGGGTGGCGCCGGCGCTGTGCACCAGCACATCCAGCCGGCCGAAGGCGGCGATGGCGGCCTGCACCGCCTCCCCCGCCGCCTCGGGGCGCGACAGATCGGCGGCGAAGGGCACGGCGCCCGGCAAGGCGGCCGCCTCGGCCTGCAGCAGATCGGCGGAGCGGGCCACCAGCATGACCCGCGCGCCGTCCGCCGCCAGCCGCTTCGCGATGGCCAGGCCAATGCCGCGGCTGGCGCCACTGACCAGGGCAGTGCGGCCTTCGAAGCTTCGGGTCATGCGGGGCGTTTCCTCTGTTGTTTGAAGAGAAGATGTTCTTTTTTGAAAAAAAGAACCAAAAAACTTTTTTTCAGTTTGGCGTCCCGCCTGGACGGAAGACGGCGGCAGCCTGAAAAAGTCTTTTTGCTTCTTTTTCTTCAGAAAAAGAAGATATCTTTAGCTGAAGAAGAAACCTTAGCTAATCGACCAGCCCCCGTCGACCGGCAGCGCCGCCCCGGTGATATCGCCTGCCGCCTCGCTGCACAGGAAACCCACCAGCCCGGCCACTGCCGCTTCCTGCACGAAGCGCCCGCTGGGCTGCTTCCCGGCCAGCACCTCCGCCTCCGCCGCCGCACGGGCGGCCCCGGTTTGCATCGCCGCCTGCACCCGCGCCTCGATCCCCGGCGTCAGCGCCGTGCCGGGGCAGAGCGCGTTGCAGGTGATGCCCTGCCGCGCCGTCTCCAACGCCACAGCCCGCGTCAGGCCGAGCAGCGCCGTCTTGGTGGTGACATAGCCGGCGCGGTCCGCCGCGCCGATCAGCCCGTAGATCGAGGACATGTTGACGATCCGCCCCCAGCCGCGCCGCCGCATGCCGGGCAGCGCCAGGCGGATGGTGTCGAAGGCGGCCGAGAGGTTGACGGCGATGTCCGCATCCCAGGCCGCGCGCGGCAGGGCGTCGACCGGCGCGAAATGCCGGCTGGCGGCGTTGTTGACGAGGATGTCGATCTCCCCCGCCGCCCGCATCAGCGCTTCGGTCTGCCCCGGGTCGCGCAGATCGGCGGCGCGATAGGCCACCGCCACCCCCTGCGCCTGGGCCAGGCTGGCGGCCACCGCCGCGCCCTCCACCGCCTCGGCAAGCCCGTGCAGCAGGATCTCGCACCCCTCCGCCGCCAGCTGCCCCGCGATCGCCAGCCCCAGCCCGCCCGTGGCCCCGGTGACCAGGGCGCGCCGTCCCTCCAGCGCCCGCCTCATGCCCTGTCGTTCCGCAATTGACGGTTCCCGCCCCAGAGGTTCAGATTGTTATCGATACCACAATACAGACGGCCGCGGCGGGGCTCAAGCCATCCGGATGCCGACGGGCCGCATCAGGAGGACCTCCATGCCAGACTTCCCGCCTTTGCGGCGGCGCGGCCTGCTCGCCGCCGGCCTTGCCACCCCGCTCGCCCTGGCCCGCCCTTCCCTGGCGCAGCCCGCCTGGCCGCAGCGCCCGGTGCGGCTGCTGGTGCCCTATTCCCCGGGCGGCGGCACCGACATCTTCGCCCGCGCCCTGGCCGAGGGCCTGTCCCAGGCGCTGGGCCAGACCGTGCTGGTGGAGAACCGCGCCGGCGCCAATGGCGCCATCGGCTCCGAGATGGTGGCGCGCGCCGAGCCCGATGGCAGCGTCTTCCTGGTCGACACCGGCAGCCTGGTGATGAACCGCTATGTCATGCCGAGCCTGTCCTATGAGGCGCTGCGCGATTTCGCGCCGGTCTCGCTGCTGTCGCGCTACCCGCTGCTGCTGACGGCCTCGGTGAAGGCGCCCTTCGGCGATGTCGCCGGGCTGGTCGCCGCGGCCAGGGCGGCGCCGCGCAGCATCGGCTTCGGCACCTCGGATGCCGCCATCTCCTATGCCGGCAATCTGTTCACCCGGCTGGCCGGGATCGAGATGGTGGAGGTCTCCTATCGCGGCGCCGCGCCGATCCTGAATGATCTGGTCGCCGGCCATCTGCCTACCGGCTGGAACAGCACCGTCGCCGCCGCGCAGCACCTGGCGGCGGGGCGCATCCGGGCGCTCGGCGTCACCACCACCGCGCGCACGCCGCTGCTGCCCGAGGTGCCGACGCTGCAGGAAGCCGGTGTGCCCGGCTATGATTTCGCCGGCTGGTACGCCATGGTCGGCCCCGCCGGCCTGCCTCCCGCCATCGCCGCCCGCATGCACGAGGCGGTGCTGGCCGCGCTGGAGATGCCCAGGGTGCGGGAGCGGCTGCTCTCCATCGGCGCCGATCTCGGCACGCTGGGCCCGGCGCCGCTGGCCGCCTTCCTGCGCGAGGATGATGCCCGCTGGGCCGAGGCCGCGCGCCAGGGCCTGATCACGAGGGCGCAGTGACCGCCTCGGCCAGCGAGGCGCTGGGCGCCTTCATCGCCGGCAGCCGCCCGGGCAGCCTGGACCCGGCGCTGCGGCATGAGGGGAAGCGCGCCTTGCTGAACTTCTTCGGCGGCGCCCTCGGCGTGGCGCGGGACCCGGCGGTGGAGGTGGCGATCCGCGTCATGGCCCCCTTCTCCGGCCCCGGGCGCACCACGCTGATCGGCCGCGCCGAGCGGCTAGACGCCATGGGCAGCGCCTTCGTCAACTGCATCGCCGCCAATCTGCTCGACTATGACGACACGCATCTGGAGACGGTGATCCACCCCACCGCCGCGGTGGCGCCGCCCCTGCTGGCGCTGGCCGAGTTGCGCGGCCTGTCCGGCGCCGCGCTGCTGCACGCCTTCATCCTGGGGGCGGAGGTGGAGTGCCGCATCGGCTGCGCCGTCTCGCCCGGGCATTATGCGCGGGGCTGGCATATCACCTCCACCTGCGGCGTGTTCGGCGCGGCGGCGGGCGCGGCCTGGCTGCTGGGGCTGGACGCGGCCGGCTGCGCCGCGGCGCTGGGCATCGCCGCCAGCCAATCCGCCGGGCTGGTGGAGAACCTCCCGACAGCGGCCAAGAATGTCGGCATGGGCAATGCGGCGCGCAACGGGCTGCTGGCGGCGCTCTTCGCCGAGGCCGGCTACAGCGCCGCCCCCACCGCGCTGGAAGGCCCTCTGGGCTGGGCCCGCGCCATGGGCGACGCGCCGGACACGGCCCGCATCACCGCGGGGCTGGGCCGGCATTGGGAATTCGCCCGCATCACCTACAAGCCCTATCCCGCCGGCATCGTCTTCCACGCCGTCATCGACGCCGCCCTGGCGCTGCGCGAGCACGTCGCGCCTGACGCCATCGCGGACATCATCATCGCCGGCGACCAGCTGCTGCTCGACCGCGGCGACCGGCCGCTGCGCAATGCCCGCGATGCACGCGTCAGCATCCACCACGCCGCCGCCATCGGCCTGCTGCGCGGCAGCGCCGGCGTCGCGGATTTCTCGGAGGAGGCCGTGGCCGACCCGGCCCTGGCCGCGCTGCGCGGCAAGGTGCGGGCCGAGCTGGACGCCAGCCTGCCGCGCGGCGCCGCCCGCGTGACGCTGCGGCTGAAGAATGGCACGCAATGCGAGGCCATCGTGCAGAACCCGCGCGGCAGCGAAACGCGCCCGATGAGCGACGTCGAGCTGGAGGGAAAATATCGCGCCAATGCGCCGGGGCCGCAGGCGGCGGCGCAGATCGCGCGGCTCTGGGCGCTGGAGGAGGCGCGCGACATCGGCGCGCTGATGCGCGCCTTCGCCGCGCCCGGTCCCGCCCCTATTGCGGGGTGATGCCGGCCTCGCGGGTGATGCGGATCCAGCGATCCACATCCTCCGCGATGCGCCGGCGCAGCACCTCCGGCCCGCGCTCCTCCGCCGGCGGCGCGGTGGTCGCCAGGTCGGCGAAGCGCGCCGTGACATTGGGGCTGGCCAGGGCTGCCTCCACCGCGCGCACCAGCCGCTGCACCGCGGCCTCCGGCATGCCGCGCGGCCCGACAATGGCGTTCCAGATCACCATGTCGAAGCCGGGCACACCGGCCTCGGCGAAGGTCGGCACATCGGGCAGCTGCGCCAGGCGCTGCGGCCCGGTCACCGCCAGGGCGAAGGCGGTGTTGCCGCGATGCGCCGGGATCATCGTCACGGTCTGGTCGATCACCGCATCAACGGTGCCCGAGGCCAGGTCGCCCATCGCCGGGCCGGCGCCGCGATAGGGCACCAGCGTCGCCTGCAACTTCGTCAGGGACAGCAGATAGGCGGGCGCCAGATGGCCGGTGGTGCCGGTGCCCGGCGTGCCGAAGGTGACGCCCTCGCCGCGTTCGCGGATGCGCGACAGCAGCGTGCGCAGATCGCGCACCCCGGATCGGGTGCTGACCGCGATCACCATCGGCACATTGGCGACGATCGAGATCGGCGTCAGATCCTGGCGCGGGTCGAAGCCCAGCTCGCGCGTGATCGCGACATTCGCCGCCAGCGAGCCGAGATTGCCGAAGCCGATGACATAGCCATCCGAGGGCGAGCGCACCAGGCGCTGCATGCCGACGATGCTGCCCGCGCCGCTGACATTCTCCACCACGACATTCTGGCCGAGATCGGCCGCCATGCCCTGCGCCATCAGCCGCCCCAGCGCGTCCAGCGTGCCGCCGGGGGCGGAGGGCACGATCATGGTCACGGGCCGCGCCGGAAACTCCTGCGCCAGGGCCGGGCCGCCGCAGCACAGCGCCAGGATGGCGGCGCACCGGAATACTGCTCGCATGGGATGGGTTCCTCCTGCCGGTTCTTCTTGGCGCGGCGTCGTTGCGCCGCGTGCCCGCAGGCAACCATGCCGCCGGGGTGCCGGCAATCTTTTTGTCTAACAATCTTACGACGCCTTGCCCTCCCCTCCACCCGGCCATAAGCTCGCGGCCGGGAAGAAGCGCCAGCCGGGCGCGGCGCAGGGCCGCGCACCGCACCGCGCAGGAGTGTCCAAGAATGAGCAAGCCGATCCCGCAATCCGCGCAGCGCGACCGCGTGCGCAAGACCGTGCCCGCCCTGGTCGCCTATACCGAGGGCGTGGTCTACAGCGATCTCTGGGAGCGCGAGGATCTCTCCAAGCGCGACCGCAGCCTGGTGACGGTGGCCGCCCTCGTTGCCACCTACCGCCCCGAGCAGCTCAGCGTGCATATCGGCCGCGCCCTCGACAATGGCGTGACGCAGGAGGAGATCGCCGGCGCCATCACGCATCTCGCCTTCTATGCCGGCTGGCCGGCGGCCATGTCGGCGGCGCAGGTGCTGACCGAAGTGCTCGAGAAGCGGGGCGCGTGAGCGCCATGCGTGTCGGATTCATCGGCCTCGGCACAATGGGCGCCAGCATGGCCGCCAATCTGGCCAGGGCGGAGGGCGTCGCGCTCACCGTGCACGACATGCGGCGCGAGGCCGCCGCCGCGCTGCTGGAGGGCGGCGCGCAATGGGCGGAGAGCCCCGCGGCGCTCGGCGCGGGCTGCGAGGTGGTGTTCACCTCCCTCCCCGGCCCGAAGGAGGTCGAGGCGGTGGGCAGCGCGCTGATCGGCAGCATGGCGCGGGGCGGCATCATCGTCGACATCTCGACCAATGCGGTTTCCGCCGTGCGCGCGCTGCATGCGGCGGCGGCGGAGCGCGGGCTGCATGTGCTGGACGCGCCGATCAGCGGCGGCCCGCGCGGTGCCGCCAGCCGCAAGCTGGCCTTCTTCGTCGGCGGCGACCGCGCCGTCTTCGACCGCGTGCGGCCGCTGCTCAATGCCATGGGCGACCGCGCCATTCTGGTCGGCGAGATCGGCGCCGGCAGCATCGCCAAGCTGGCGCACAACCTCTCCGGCTATGCGCTGAACGCCATCATGGCGGAGGTCTTCGCCATGGGCGCCAAGGCGGGGCTGGAGCCGCTGGCGCTCTACGCCGCCATCCGCCAGGGCGTGCATGGCCGCCGCCGCACCTATGACGGCGTAACCGAGCAATTCCTGCCCAACAGCTACGACCCGCCGGCCTTCCAGCTGCGCCTGGCGCACAAGGATGTCGCCCTGGCCTGCGCGCTGGGGCGCGAGGTCGGCGTGCCGATGCGCTTCGCGGCGCTGACGCTGGAAGAGATGACCGAGGCGCTGAACCGCGGCTGGGGCCATCGGGATTCCCGCTCCGCCATGCTGCTGGAGCTGGAGCGCGCGGGGGTGGAGATCGCCGTGGATCGCGCGAAGATGCAGGCGGTGATCGATGCGGACGGAAAAGACTTTTAGAAAGTAAGGGTTCTTTTTTGGAAAAAAGAACCAAAAAACTTTTGTCAGTTGGCGTCCCGCCTCAGGCCTTGGGAGGGACGCCAGACTGACAAAGTCTTTTTGCTTCTTTTTCTTCAGAAAAAGAAGATTCTTAGCTGGCTCTGTTGCCGCCGCCCAGCGTCTCGCCCACCAGCTTCTCCGAGAACTGCGCCATCGCCGTATGGTCCATGCCCGGGCCGAGCAGGCCGACGGCACTGGCCCACATCTCGCGGCACAGCGCGGCGAAGGGCACGGGCGTGCCGGTCTCCTTCGCCACTTCGAGCGCGACGGAGACATCCTTCGCCATCAGCTCCAGCCCGAAGCCGGCATCGAAGCGGCGCGACAGCACGAACTGCTTGAACTTCTTCTGCGTGCTGTTGTTCATGCCCGTCGAGTTGTTCAGCACATCGACCATCTGCGCGGGATCGAGCCCGAAGCGCTGGCCGATCAGCAGCGCCTCCACCCCGATCAGGAAGCCCGCCGCGCCCATCAGGTTGTTCAGCGCCTTCATCGCCTGGCCGGCGCCGATGCCGCCCACATGCGTCAGATTGTTGCCCATGGCGCGCAGCACCGCATCGGCGCGCGCGACATCGGCGGCCTCGCCGCCCAGCATGATCGCCAGCTCGCCACTGCGCGCGCGCGGCACACCGCCCGAGACCGGCGCATCGATCATGGCGACACCGCGCGGCGTCAGCGCTTCCGCGAAGCCGCGCGTCGCCGTCGGCACGCCGGAGCTCATCTCGATCAGCAGCGCGCCCGGCGACAGCGCATCGCCCATCGCCTCGATCGCCTGGCCGACATGCTTCGAGGTCGGCAGGATGGTGATGACGGCATCCGCGCCCCGCGCCGCGGTGGCGGCATCGGCAGCGGCCTCGCCACCCACCTCGGTGGCGAAGCGCGCGGAGCGCTCGGCGGCGACATCGCAGACCACGACATCGAAGCCGGCGCCGACCAGCCGCGCCGCCATCGGCCAGCCCATATTGCCGATGCCGATGAAGGCGATGCGGCGCAGCGCGCCGCCCGGAGAGGCGGCGCTCACTTCTTCGCCGGCTCGCCGGTCAGCGCGCCTTCCTTCACCAGCACCTCATGCGCCGCCTTGAAGGCGTCGAGCCCGGCCGGGATGCCGCAATAGACCGTGGCGTGCAGCAGGATCTCCTTGATCTCCTCGACGGTGACGCCGTTGGTCAGCGCGCCTTTCACATGCAGCTTGATCTCCGGCGTCTTGCCCAGCGCTGTCAGCATGGCGAGGTTCAGCATGGAGCGCGTCTTGCGGTCGAGCCCGGGGCGCGTCCAGGCATAGCCCCAGCACCATTCGGTGGTGATGTTCTGGAAGGCCATCATGAAATCATCGGCCTTGGCGATGCTGCCATCCACATAGTCGGGACCCAGCACGGCGCGGCGGACCTCGAGCCCGCGTTGGAACAGCGTGTCGTCGGACATTTCTGGCGTCTCCCTCAACGTCATGATGCTAGAGTTTTGTAAGATTGTCTGTCAATACGCCGCACGCCGATGCCCGTTTCGCTGGACGCCACGGACCGGCCCGTCTAATTGTGCGACGCGGCGGCCGCGGGATGGCGCCTACAGGGAATGCGAGACAGAGATGCCGGACGATTCGCTGCGGATCACCCCCCAGCCGGTGCGTCGCCAGGTCGAGGAAAGGCTGCGCGACGCCATCATCACCAGCCGCTTCGCGCCCGGCGAACACCTGTCCGACCGCATGCTGTGCGACCTGTTCGGCGTCAGCCGCGGCGTGATCCGCGAAGCAGTGCGGCTGCTGGAAGCCGAGGGGCTGATCGTCGTGGTGCCCAATCGCGGCCCCTTCGTCGCCTATCTCTCCGCCGCCGAGGCCACCCAGGTCTATGAAGTGCGCGCGGTGCTCGAGGCCCTGGCCGGCCAGGGCTTCGCCGAGCGCGCCTCGGTCGAGGAGATCGCCGAGCTGCGCGCGGTGTTCGAGGAGCTGGCGGCAACGAAGCCCGGCGCCGACCGCATGGTGCTGCTCGGCCTGAAGCGCCGCTTCTACGACGTCATGCTGCGCGGCTGCCGCAACGCCTATGTGGCGCGCATGCTGGACCAGCTGCTGAACCGCAATTCCCAGCTGCGCGCCACGACGCTGTCCGACCCCTCGCGCCTGCCCAACACCGTCGCCGAGATCCGCCGCATCGTCGAGGCGATCGAACGCCGCGACCGCGAGGGCGCCTGGCATGCCTGCCGCGAGCATGTGCTGCAGGCGGCGCAGGTGGCGCTGCGCATCCTGAACGAGCGCGCCAGCGGCGCCCCGGCCCCGGCGGAGGCGCCGCCCGGCTGAGACGGCGCCGCCCCCTCTCACCGCACCGCGGAGAAGGCTGTCGGCTGCAGGATCAGATTGCTGATGCTGGCGACGATCGGGCCGTTGCGCTCCGTCTCGGCCCGCCGCGCGATCCATTCCGGATCGGCCTGGAAGGCGTTCCATTTCTGCTCGCGCTCGGCGAGCGAATCCCATTCCAGCAGATAGTAGAGATCCTGGTTGGAATCGCCGATGGCGACGGTCCAGAACCCCGCCTGGCGGATGCCGTGCTTCTGCCAGATGCCCAGCGTGATCGTCTCGAAGCGCTTCAGCAGATCCGGCAGCCGGCCGGAGACGCAGTGATAGATGCGCAACTCATGGATCATGGATAAGCCCCTCCCTTCTGGGCGATGAATGTTGCGGTGCGCGGCACACGTTGCGCAAGCGCGGCGGTCATGCGGCGGGCTCGGCCAGGCGCAGCGCCGCGCCGACATCGTCCAGCGTCGCGAGACCGGCGAAAGCCGCTTCCAGCTGCGCCGCGCGCGCCCCGCCCAGCCGCTCCGCCGCCGCGGCGCGGCAGCGCTGGCGCACCATGGCCGCATCGGCGGGCAGCAGGTCTGGCAGCGCGGCGGAGAGGCGCCGCCCATCCCGCAGCGTGACGATCACCTCCGCACCCTGGCGCGCCGGGAAGGCGGCGGTCGCCGCGTCATCCGCCTCCAGCCGCGCCAGCCCGACCAGGCGCAACAGCGCGGGATCGGCCGGCAGTGCGAAATGCGCCTCCTCCACCGCGCCATGGCACAGCGCGGCGGCGACGCAGAAGGGGATGCTCATCTTCGCCTGCAGCACCCGCGCGAAGGGCCCGGTGCCGTCACAGCCCGGATAGCGCACCGCTGCCTCCGAGGCGCGGATGGTGATGGCGGCGATGGAATCCGCCTCCAGCCCGCCCGCCTCCTGGCGCAGTCGCTGCGCCGCCTGGGCCGGCGTCTGCGCGAAATTGCAGAGCGGCAGCGCCTTGCGGAACACCTGCGACACTTCCGAGGCACCGCCGGCGAAAAGCGGCAGCGCAACGGGCGGCGCGGCGCCGGCGGCGGCGAACAGCCCCGCCGGGCCGTCCAGCGCCGTCGCCGAACCCTCCGCGCCGGCCTCGGCCATGGCGAGCACCGCCAGCGCATTGCGCGCGGCGAAGCCGGGGTGGAAGAACATCTCGTCGCCGCCATCGCGCGGCCATTCGTTCAACCCGCCCACCGTGTTGGCCGCCAGGCAGAGGGCGGAGGCGGTCTGCGCCGCTGTCAGGCCCAGCAGCCTGGCGCCGGCGGCGACCGCGGCCAGCGGCCCGGTCCAGCCCGTGGGCCGCCATTGCCGGCTGAAGCGCGGATTGACCAAAGCGCGGCCGAGAGCGGCGCCGACCTCATAGCCGGTCGCGGCGGCCGCGATGAAGGCCTGGCCCTCGACAGGGTGGCGCTGCGCCAGCGCCAGCAGCACCGGCAGCACCACCACACCCAGATGGCTGACGGCGCCGGCATGCATATCCTCGCGCACCAGGCCGTGGCCGGCCGCCGCATTGGCGAAGGCGGCGGCGCCAGGCGAGGCGCGGGCCGAGAGGCCGATGATGCTGGCCTCCCCGGGCTCGGTCGCGGCCAGGGCGCGGGCCGCGCGGCTCGGCGCCGTGTCGCGCGCTTCCAGCGCGCAGGCGATGAAGTCCAGCAGGCAGAGCGTCACCTCCGGCGCCACGGCGGGTGGCGGCGCTGCCTGCAGCAATTCCTCCGCCAGGCGCGCGGCGAGCGGCGGGCTCACTGCATCACCATGCCGCCATCCGCCACCACCGTGCTGCCATGCAAATAGGCGGCGGCGGGGGAGAGCAGCCAGGCGATCACCTCGGCGATCTCCTCCGGCGTGCCCAGGCGGTGGAAGCTGGTCATGCCCTCGATGCGCGCGCGGATCTCGGGATTGGCCAGCGGTGCTGCGGCAAAGGGCGTGTCGATCATGCCGGGCGCCACGGTGTTGACGGCGATGCCGCGCGGACCCAGTTCGCGCGCCGCCGATTTGGTCAGCGTCATCACCGCGCCCTTGCTGGTGGCGTAGGAGGCAGTGCCGGCGAGGCCACCCCCGCGCAGGCCCGCGACACTGCCCACGGTGCAGATGCGCCCGCCGCGCCGCATGCGCTTCGCGGCCTCGCGCAGGCAGAGGAAGGTGCCGATGACATTGACCTCGTGCACACGCCGAAAAGTCTCGGCCGTGCTGTCGAAGAAGGGCGTGGTCTCGTAGATGCCGGCGCAGGTGGCCAGCGCGTCGATACCGCCCAGCGCCGAATCCGCTTCCGCGATGGCGGCGATCACCGCCGCCTCATCCGCCACGTCGACGGCGATCACGGGCTGGTCACCGGCGACGGCGCGGGCCGCCTCGGCATTGCGGTCCAGGCAGGCGACGCGCCAGCCCCCCGCGACCAGGCGCCGCACGGTCGCGGCGCCGATGCCGCTGCCGGCGCCGGTGACGATGGCCCGCCCGCTCACGCCGCATCCTCCCGCGGCGCCACATCCAGCCGCACCGCGATACCCTCCAGCTCTGGCGAGACGGCGGGGTAGCGGCGCATCACCTCCGGATCGTGGCCGGGGATGATATGCGCCGGGCTCGGTGCCGCGCGGCGCAGGATCTCGTGGCTTTCCAGCATGTCGGCGATGCTGACGCAGGTCGGGAAGGGCCTGCCCTTCTCCATATTCTCGTAGAAATGCGTCACGTCGGAGGCCAGCACGACGGGGCCGCGCGCCGTGTTGACGCGCACAAATTGCAGCCCGGCCGAATGGCCCGGCGCCGGATGCAGGGTGATGCCGGGCGCCAGCTCCACCTGCCCGTTATAGAGCCGCACCCGCTCGGCGAAGTTCAGCCGGACGATGCCGACGACATCCTCCACCTCGAAGGAATGGCGCAGGAAGCCGTGCCGCATATGCCGCCCGCAGGCGAAATGCAGGTCGGCCTCCTGCAGATGGAACTGGGCCACCGGGAAGCGGTGGAAATTGCCGACATGGTCGTAATGCAGATGCGTCAGCACGACATCCTGCACCGTGTCGACATCGCAGCCGAGCAGGCGCAGCGCATCGATCGGGTCGCGCAGATAGTTGCGCCTGCGGCGGGCGGCGACCTCGGCGGTGAAGCCGGAATCGACGACGATGCTGCGCCCTTCGCCCTTGATGAGCCAGACGAAATAATCCATCGGCATCGGGCCGTCATGCGGGTCACCGCCGATGAAATGCTCGGAACGCATCGCCTCGCGCATGGCGTAGCGCAGGGCGAAGACCTCATAGGTCGGGGTGTCGGTCATCCTGGATTCCTCATGCGCCGAGATAGGCTTCGCGCAGGCCCTTGTCGGCCAGCAGCTCGGAGCGCGTGCCGCGCATCACCACCTCCCCGGTGGAGAGCACATAGCCGCGGTCGCAGGCCTCGATCGCCTCGATGGCGCGCTGCTCGACGATCAGCACGGTCAGCCCCGCCTCGCGGTTGAGCCGCTGCACCGCCTCGAAGATCGTGTCGACGATGGTGGGGGCGAGGCCCATGGAGGGCTCGTCCAACATCAGCAGGCGGGGTTCGGAGGCGATGCCGCGGCCGATCGCCAGCATCTGCTGCTGCCCGCCGGAGAGCGAGCCGGCCAGCTGGTTCCGCCGCTCCCGCAGCACCGGGAACAAATCGTAGCAGCGCTCCAGGCTGCGTCCCGCCGCATTGCGGTCACGCAGCGCGATGGTGCCGAGCTGCAGATTCTCCTCAACGCTGAGATCGCTGAAGACCTGCCGCCCCTCCGGCACATGGGCGATGCCTCGATGCGGACGCTCCGCCGGCGGCAGGCGGTCGAGCTGCTCGCCCTCCAGCGTGATGCGGCCGGCGGCGAGCGGCACCACGCCGGAGATCGCCTTGAACAGCGTCGTCTTGCCGGCGCCGTTCGGGCCGATCACGGCCACGACCTCGCCCTGGTTCACCTGCAGCGACACGTCGCGCAGCGCCACTAGGCCGCCATAGCGGATCTCGACCCCTTCAAGTGCCAGCATGTTCGACCCATTTCTTGCCGAGATAGGCCGAGACCACCTCAGGCTCGCGCACCACCTTCTCCGGCAGGCCCTCGGCCAGGTTGCGGCCACGGTCCAGCACCACGAAGCGGGTGGCCAGCCGCACCATGGCGTTCATGGTGTGCTCGATGATCACGACCGTCATGCCCTCCGCCGCCAGGCGCCGGATCTGGCGCATCATCACCTCGACATCGGCGCTGGAGAGGCCGGCGAAGCTCTCATCCATCAGCACCAGCTTGGGGTTGGAGGCGAGCGCGCGGGCGAGTTCCATCAGCCGCAGCTCGCGATTGGTCAGCTGCGAGGCCGGCACCAGCGCGCGATCGGCGAGCCCCACGCGCTCCAGCATGGCGCGCGCCGCCTCCAGCGCCGCATGATCGTCGCTGTTGGCGCCGAAGGCGCCGACCACGACGTTCTCCAGCAGCGTCAGCCGCGGGAAGGCGCGCACCGTCTGGAAAGTGCGGGCGATGCCCAGCGCGCTGACCTCCTGCGGCGCGCGGCCGAGCAGCTCGACACCCTCCAGCTTCGCCGAGCCCGCGCTGGCGCGCACGATGCCGTTCAGCACGTTGAACAGCGTCGTCTTGCCGGCGCCATTCGGGCCGATGATGCCGAGGATCTCGCCCCGCCGCACCTCCAGCGAGACGTCGGACAGCGCCTGCAGACCGCCGAAGCGCACCGAGATGTCGCGCACCACCAGCAGCGCCTCGCCCGGCGCCTCGTGATAGTCGGGGCGCGGCACCGCCGCTTCCGGCGGCGGAGGCGCGGCGAGATCGGGCGCCGCCGGCTGCCCCACAAAATGGTCGCGCACCGCCCAGTAGATGCCCTGCGGGCGGAACAGGATCACCGCCATGATGGCCACGCCGAAGATCACGCCCTGCATGCCCGGCAGCCGCGCGCCGATGGTGGCGTTCAGCAGCTCGGCCATCGGCACCAGGATGACGGCGCCGATCACCGGGCCCCAGGCGGCGCCGAGCCCGCCGAACATCGACACGATCAGCCCCTGTGCCGAGACCAGCATGCCGAACACCGAATGCGGCGTGACCACCAGCACCACCGTGGCGTAGAGCGCGCCGGCCAGCCCCGCGATGCCGCCCGAGATGGCGCTGGCCACCAGCTTGGTGCGCAGCGTCGCGATGCCGGCGCATTGCGCCGCCAGCTCGTTCTGCCGGATGGCGAAGAGCTGCAGGCCGAGACGCGTGCGCTCGATGCGCAGGCAGACATAGAGCGCGATGCCGAGCGCGCCGAGGATGATCAGCGGCATCACCCGCGGATCGCTGAACTGCATGTAGTGCAGCGGATCCTCGCGCTTCAGCGGCAGCGCCAGCTCGTGCCAGCCGGCCCAGGTGAAGACCGGGATCAGCGCCAGCGGATAGGCCAGCATCGCCAGGCTGAAGTAATGGCCCTTCAGGCGAAAGGTGACGGCGCCGATCAGCACCGCCATCAGCGCGCCCACCGCCATGCCCAGCAGGCAGCCGATCCAGGGCGTCACGCCGTAATCATGGAACAGGATGGCGACGGTGTAGGCGCCGCCGCCGAAGAAGGCGGCGTGGCCGAAGCTGACCAGGCCGCCATAGCCGCCCAGGATGTTCCAGGACAGGCCGAGCATCGCCCAGATGCCGACCATGGAGATCACCAGCAGCTCATAGCCGCTGATCAGGAAGGTGGCGGCGACGCCGCAGAGCAGCAGCGCCAGCAGCACCAGGCGCTGGCGGCCGGAGGGGGCGAGGAATTGCATCAGGCGCGCTCCACGCCACGGCCGAACAGGCCCTGCGGCCGGATCAGCAGGACGGCCAGGAAGACGATGAACACCGCCGTGTTCTGCAGCTGCGGCGGCAGCACCAGGTTGGAGAGCTGCTGCACCAGGCCGATGATCAGCCCGCCCAGGAAGGCGCCGCCGACGCTACCCATGCCGCCCAGCACCACGCCGGCATACATGATGATGACGAAGTCGAAGCCGGTATAGGCCTGGAAGGGATAGAAGGTGGCGACGCAGACACCTGCGACCGCGGTCAGCGCCAGGCCGATGCCGAAGGCGGTGCGGAAGGCGCGGTCGACATTGATGCCCATATAGAGCGCGGCGATCGGGTTGTTGGCCACCGCGCGCAGCTGGCGGCCGATGCCGCTGCGCGCCATCAGCAGGATCACCAGCAGCACCGCGGCCACCGCCATCAGAGCCGACCAGGAGCGCGCCTGGTTGATGAACAGCATGATGTCGCCGCTGGCGAGATCCAGCGTCCAGGAGCGTGTCGCCGCCTCGTTCGGGATCGAGACCGGGGAGGAGCCGAACAGCATCAGCCCGCCATTCTGCAGCACCAGCGACAGGCCGAGCGTCAGGATCAGCTGGCCGGTATGGCCGGCATCCGCCGTGCCGATGGCGCGCGCGCCGCTGACGCGGCTGACCAGCGCCCAATGCGTCGCGGCGCCGATGCCGTAGAACAGGGCGGCGGCGGCGCAGGCCACCAGCATGGCGATGGCGAAGGCCCAGGAGCGGCCCGGCGCCAGCAGCGCGACACCGGCGAGGCCGGTGTACATGGCCAGCATCATGAAGTCGCCCTGGGCGAAGTTGATCACCCGCATGATGCCGAAGATCAGGCCAAGGCCCGCGCACATCAGCCCGTAGAGGCAGCCCAGCAGCAGGCCGGCCGCCAGGATCTGCAGCAGGGCCTCGATTTCACCCGCATAGCTCATGGCGCGGCCGATCAGCCCGGCCGCGGCCAGGAGAGCTCGGCCTCGGCGTCCGCCTCGGGCAGCACGGTCAGCGGGCGGCCATTCTTCCACTGGTAGACGGCGGGCACCGGATTGGCGCGGCGGCCATTGCGCTCGAAGCGCAGGCGTTCGCCGAGGAACAGGCGCGCCGGGCCCTCGGCGGTGTCGGTGGCCAATAGGGCGGCCATCAGCGCGTCGCGATCGGCGCGGCCGGCGCGCTCCAGCGCATCGGCCACCAGCAGCACATGGCCGTAATTGGACAGCGTGTCCTGGATCAGCCAGGGCTCGCCGGCGCGCTGCAGCAGGTTCTGGTTCAGCGCCGCCTGCTGCTTCGAGGTCCAGTTGCCGGCCACGCCGATGACGCCTTCCAGGTAGTTGGCGCCCATGTTCTTCAGCATCTCCGGCGTGCCCCAGTTCGCCGAGGGCGCGATCACCGGCACCTTGCCCTGGCCCAGGCCGAATTCGGTCAGGGTCTGCAGCAGCAGGCGGGAATCCGAGGTCGCCGTGGTGCCGAGCAGCACCAGATCCGGCCGGCTGCGGCGCATGCGCTGGATCAGCGGCGCGGCATCCGACAGCGGCACGCTGAAATTCTCGTCCATCACCGTGGTCAGGCCGAGCCGCGCGAAGCCGCCCTCGCGCAGCGGCTTCATGTTCGCCTGGTTCACCGCCGTGTCGTCATTGATGCAGGCGATGGTGGCGGGCTTCTTGCCGGCGGCGCGCTCGGCCATGGCCAGCAGCGGCCGCAGCGCCGCGGGGATGATGCTGCTGGAGGGCGGCGAGGTCGCGATGACGTAGTGGAAGCCGCGCTCGGTGATGGTGTCGGCCCAGGAGAGGGTGATCCAGGGCAGCTTGGCGCGCTCGGTCACCTCGGTCGCTGCCAGGGTGAAGGAGGAGGCCCAGGCGCCAAGGCCCGCGACCAGCCCGCGATCAGCGACCAGCCGCTGCGCGGCGGCCGTCACCTGCTCCACATTGGCCCCCGCATCGGCGATGCTGAGCTCCAGCCGCGCGCCGCCCAGCGCCTTGATGCCGCCCTGGCGGTTGATGTCCTCCACCGCCAGCACGGCGCCGAGCCGCTCCAGCTCGCCCTGCCGCGCGAAGGGGCCGGAAAGCGGCGTCAGCAGTGCCAGCCGCACCGTGGATGGTTGCGCATGGGCGCTGGCCTGGATGAAGGCAGGCGCCGCCAGGGCGCCGCCCAACAGGGCGCGCCGGGTGATCCTCGTCATGACCGTCTCCTCCAGGCCGGGCTTGGCGCCGGCTTGTGCGTGCACGGGCGCGTCCGGCGCCCTGTCCCGGATGGGCTGGGCGGCTCCGGGACGGAGCGCGAGGGCGGGGAGAGGGCGCGCCGCCGGCGGCGTAGTCGCCGGGCGGCCCGGCCCTCTCATCCGGCCGGCTGCACGGCCCCGGAAGGACACATTCCGTGTGGTTGAGCGGAGCCTAGGCCCGGGTTTCGAAGGCTGTCAATATGACAATCTGCCCTGGGCGACCATCGGTAGATCTGAAGGATGGCCTTCAAAGCGTTGATATTAAAACATAAATACAAAGGCCCTGTCAGCGACGCCCGGAGGGGCGCGTCGCTTTTCAGTAAGATTGTAGGACGATTTTGGCATCAGCCGGGGAGATTCCGCCTGCGGCTACCCCCGCCAGGCCAAGGCCGGCCATGCCCGAGGTCACGCAACAGGGCCCTTCCGGCGCGGGCATCCGCGCCGCGCTGCCTCACCGCAGGAAAGCGGGGCCCAGGGGCGGCATCGGCCTGCCCCTCCCACGCCGTCGCGGCATGCCGCGCCAAGGCGCGGAAAAAAGGCGGCGGCGGTTTGCGCCGCCGCCGGGTCTCAGGCCGGCTGGAAGTCCAGCGCGACGCCGTTGATGCAGTAGCGCAGCCCGGTGGGCGGCGGCCCGTCGGGGAAGACATGGCCCAGATGGCTGCCGCAGCCGGCGCAGCGCACCTCGGTCCGCACCATGCCGTAGGAGCGGTCCTCATACAGCTCGACCGAGCCCTCCACCGGCTCGGTGAAGCTCGGCCAGCCCGTGCCGCTCTCGAACTTGCCGCCCGATTCGAACAGCGCCTGGCCGCAGCCGACGCAGACGAAACGGCCCTGGCGCTTCTCGCGCAGCAGGCCGCAGCTGCCCGGCCGCTCCGTGCCGTGCTGGCGCATCACCGCATACTGGGCCGGGGAGAGCATCTGCCGCCACTCGGCGTCGCTGCGCATCACCGGATAGGTCTTGTCCATGGGCGGATCCTTCTCGCTGTCCCTGCCAATGTATTGACGCCATCCGCCATTGCGAGGTGCGGCGCCGGCTGGACAGGGTCGCGCCCGGCTCGGTATGAATTTTCCGACAAATCGTCATACCCCAGCCGGAGGCCGGATGCATGCGGCGCCGCTCCCTGCTCCAGGCGCTGCCCGGCGCCCTCTCCGCCCCCTGGATCGCGCCCCGCGCGGCGCAGGCCGCCATGCCGCGCCGGCTGCGCTTCTCCTGGCCCTCCAATGCGGGGCCGCTGCATCCGCAGGGCTATTCGCCCAACCAGCTCTACGCCCAGTCCATGCTGTATGAGCCGCTGCTGCGCTATGTCGAGGGCGGCGGCCTGGCCCCCGCCCTGGCGACCGCCTGGCGCGCCGAGGCGGATGGGCGCGGCTGGGTCTTCACCCTGCGCCCGGGCGTGCGCTTCAGCGATGGCTCGCCCTTCGACGCCGCCGCGGTGGTGGCCAATGTCGAGGCGCTGCTGCGCGACCGCGCCCGCCATGCCTGGCTGGCGCTGGTGGCGCAGATCGAGGGGGCGGAGGCGCTGGATGGCGGCACGGTGCGGCTGCGCCTGCGCGGCCCCTATCACCCGACGCTGATGGAGCTGGCGCTGATCCGCCCGCTGCGCTTCGCCGCCCCTGGCGCGCTGCGGGGGGATGGAAGCATCGCCGCGCCGATCGGCACCGGCCCCTGGATGCTGGCCGAAAGCCGCCCCGGCCAGCATGATCTGTTCCGCCGCAACCCGCATTACCACGGCACCCCCCCGGCGCTGGAGGAGGTGCTGGTCCGGGTGGTGGCCGACAGCAACACAAGGGCGCTGGCGCTGGAGGCCGGCGAGATCGACCTCGCCTATGGCGCCGACCAGCTGGATGCCGACAGCCTTCGCCGCTTCGCGGGCGATCCGCGCTTCACCACCGCCATCTCGCCGCCGCTGGCCACGCGGCTGGTGGCGCTGAACTCCGCCCGCTTCCCGACCGATGAGCTGGCGGTGCGCCAGGCCATCGCCCAGGCCGTGGACCGCGCCGCCCTGATCCGCCATGTGCTGCTGGACACCGAGCCGCCGGCCGAGGCACTGTTCGCCCCGAACTTCCCCTATGCCGATCTCGGCCTCACCGCGCCGCGCCTCGACCGCGAAGCCGCCATGGCGCGGCTGGAGCGGGCCGGCTGGGCGCTGCCGCCGGGCGGCCGCGTGCGCCAGCGCGCGGGGCAGGAACTGGCGCTGGAGCTCTGCTTCATCGGCAGCGACGCGCTGCAGAAATCGCTCGCCGAGGCGGTGCAGGGCGATCTGGCGCGCATCGGCATCGCCGCCAGGCTGCGCGGCGAGGACAGCGCCTCCCATTTCGGCCGGCAGAAATCCGGCGAGTTCGGCCTGATCTTCACCGAGAGCTGGGGCGCGCCCTATGACCCGCATGCCTATCTCGGCTCGATGCGCCAGCCGGCCCATGCCGACTACCAGGCGCAGCGTGGCCTGCCGATGAAGGCGGAGATCGACCGCCGCATCGGCGAGGCGCTGGTGACCGCCGACGAGGCGGGGCGCGCCGGGACCTATCGCTGGCTGCTGACCACGCTGCATGAGCAGGCGGTCTATCTGCCGATCTCGCATCTGACCAACAAGCTGGTGCACCGGCGCGGCCTCGGCACCGTGCCCTTCGGCGACACGCGCTACGAGATCCCCTTCGACCGCATCCAGCTGCGCGGCTGAAGGCGATGCCGGGTTTCGCGCTGCGCCGCCTGCTGTCGCTGCCGCCGCTGCTGCTGGCGGTGTCGTTCGGTTTCTTCGCCATGCTGCGGCTGGGGCGCGGCGACCCGGCGCTGGACTATCTGCGCCTGGCGCAGATCCCGCCCACCGATGCGGCGCTGGCCGCCGCCCGGGCGGAGCTGGGCCTCGACCGGCCGCTGCTGGCGCAATATGGCGCCTGGCTCGCGGATGCGCTGCGCCTCGATCTCGGCACCTCCTGGTTCACCCGCCGCCCCGTCACCGAGGAACTCCTGGAGTTCCTGCCGGCGACGCTGCAACTCGCCGGCAGCGCCATGCTGGTGACGCTGGCCTTCGGCATTCCGCTCGGCCTCTGGGCGGCGCTGCGGCGCGACCGCTGGCCGGACCATGCGACGCGGCTGATCGCCTTCCTCGGCGTCTCGCTGCCGAATTTCTGGCTGGCCTTCCTGCTGGTGCTGCTGTTCGCCGTCACGCTCGGCTGGCTGCCGGCCATGGGGCGCGACGGCCCCGCCAGCCTGGTGCTGCCGGCCCTGGCCACCGCCTGCATGTCGGCCTGCGTCATGCTGCGGCTGGTGCGCGCCTCGGTGCTCGGCACGCTGGGGGAGCCGCATCTGCGCTTCGCCGCCGCGCGCGGCCTGCCGCGCCGGGTGCTGATCGGCCGGCATGTGGCGCTGAACGCGGCGCTGCCGCCGCTGACCGCCATGGGGCTGCATCTGGGCGAGCTGATCGGCGGCGCCATGGTGGTGGAGACGGTGTTCGGCTGGCCCGGCATCGGCCGCTGGGCGCTGCTGGCCATCACCAATCGCGACTATCCGGTGCTGCAGGGCTTCGTCATCGTGCTGACCCTGGTCTTCGTGCTGGGCAATCTGCTGGTCGACCTCGCCTATGCCTGGCTCGACCCGCGCATCCGGCTGGAGCGCGCGGCATGAGGCGCCTCGCCTTGCCCTTCGCCCTGCTGCTGATGGCGCTGCTGCTGGCGGCGGCGCTGCTGGCGCCCTGGGTCGCGCCTTACGACCCGGCGCTGACCGACCTCTCCCAGCGGCTGCTGCCACCCTCCGCCACGCATTGGCTGGGCACCGACCATCTGGGGCGGGATCTGCTCTCCCGCCTGCTCTGGGGCGCGCGCGCCTCCTTCGCCGCCGTGGCCGGCATCCTGGCGCTGGTGCTGGCGATCGGCTGCGGCGTGGGCCTTGCCGCCGGCATGGCGGGGGGCGTGGTGGATGCGGTGCTGATGCGCATCTGCGACGCCTTCATGACGGTGCCCACCCTGGTGCTGGCGCTGTTCATGATCGGCGCGCTGGGCACCGGGCTCACCAATGTCGTCATCGCCATCGCGCTCTCCCACTGGGCCTGGTATGCGCGGCTGGTGCGCGGGCTGACGCTCTCGCTGCGCAGCCGCGAGCATATCCTGGCGGCGCGGCTGGCCGGGCTGTCGCGCCTGGCCATCCTGCGGCGGCATGTGGCGCCGGTGCTGGCCGGGCAGCTCGCCGTGCTGGCCTCGCTCGATCTCGGCCACTGGATGCTGCATCTGGCGGGGCTTTCTTTCCTGGGCCTTGGCGTCGCGCCGCCCGCGCCGGAATGGGGCATCATGATCAACGATGCCCGCCCCTTCTTCCGCAGCGCGCCGATGCTGGTGCTGCTGCCGGGCGCGGCCATCCTGCTCACCGTCATGGCCTGCAACCTGCTGGGCGATGCGCTGCGCGACCGTCTGGACCCGGCGCTGCGGGGGGTGGCGCATTGAGCCCGCAGACCCTGTCCATCGAGGGGCTTTGCCTCGCCGCCGGCGACACTCCGCTGCTGCACGAGGTCGGGCTGGCGCTGCGGCGCGGCCAGGTGCTGGCGCTGGTGGGCGCCAGCGGCGGCGGCAAGAGTCTGACCACCGCCGCTTTGCTCGGCCTGCTGCCGGCCGGGGTGCGGCAGAGGGGCGGGACGCTGCGCCTGGATGGCGTGGCGCAGGACGGCAGGGCCCAGGCGGCGCTGCGCGGCGCCGTGCTGGGCTTCGTGCAGCAGGCGCCGCGCGGCGGCTTCAACCCGCTGGTGACCATCGGCCGCCACTTCCTGGAGACGCTGGCCTGCGACGGGCTGCGCGGCGGCGCGGCCCGCGACCGGGCGGCGACCCTGCTGCGCGAGGTCGGCTTCGACGCGCCGCAGGCGGTGCTGCCGCTCTACCCCTCGCAGCTCAGCGGCGGCATGCTGCAGCGGGCGATGATCGCGCTCGCCCTGGCGCGGCAGCCCGCCTTCCTGCTGGCCGACGAGCCGACCACCGATCTCGACCTGATCGTGCAGGCGCAGATCCTCGATCTGCTGGAGACGATGGTGCGGCAGCGCGGCATCGGCCTGCTGCTGGTCACGCATGATCTCTCCGTGGCCGCGCGGCTGGCCGACCGGGTCGCGGTGATGCAGGCCGGCCGCATCGTCGAGCGGGCGGAGATCGAGGCCTTCTTCGCCGCGCCGAGCCACCCGCACAGCCGCGCCCTGATGGCGGCGCATCTGGCGCTGTATGGCGAAGCGCTGGCCGAGGCCGAGGCGCTGCCGGCGTGACCCCGCTGCTGGAAGCGCGCGGCCTGCGCCACGCCTATCGCCAGGGTGGGCTGTTGGCGCGCCGCCGCGTCCCCGTGCTGGAGGATGCGGCGCTGTCCATCGCACCGGGCGAATGCGTCGCCCTGCTCGGCCCCACCGGCAGCGGCAAGAGCACGCTGGGCCGGCTGCTGCTGGGGCTGGAGGCGCCCGATGCCGGCGAGATCCTCTTTGAGGGCATGCCTTTGCGCGATGCGCGCGGCCGCATCGACCCGGTGCGCCGCCGCGCGCTGCAGGCGGTGTTCCAGGACCCTTTCGGCGCCACCAGCCCGCGCCTTTCCGCCTTCGGGGTGGTGGCCGAGCCGCTGCTGGCCGAGCGCCTGTCATCCGCCGCGCTGCGGGACCGCGTCGCGGCGCTGCTGCATCAGGTCGGGCTGGATCCGACCATCATGGACCGGCTGGCGCACCGGCTCAGCGGCGGGCAGCTGCAGCGGCTCTGCATCGCCCGCGCCCTGGCGCCCGCGCCGCGGCTGGTGGTGCTGGACGAGGCGGTGAACAGCCTGGACCTCGAGACGCAGTCGCGCATCCTCGACCTGCTGCGTGGGCTGCGCCGGCGGGGCGGCACTGCCTTCCTGTTCATCACGCATGATCTGCGGCTGCTGCGCGGCTTCGCCGATCGCTGCTACGTGCTGCAGGATCGCCGCGCCATCGCGGTCGACGACCCTTTCGGCGATCCCGCGCCGCCGCCGGTGCTGGCCGCCTTGCGCGCCGCCATCCTGCCGGCGCGGCCGGCCGCGCGGCGGGCGGAACCGGCCGACACATGGCGCTGAGACGCGGCCCTCCCGCCGCCGCAACGGGTGGACAGGGTGGCGGCCGCGCTGCACCTTGCCGCGCGGAACAGGAGGAGGAAGGCCGTGCTCGAGCGCATCCGGGCCATGTTCATCTATTTCAACGACGCGGTGCCCTTCCGGCTGAAGCCCGCGATCATCACCACCCTGGTGCTCTTCGCCCTGCTGGCGGTGCCGACGCCGGAGGGGCTGACCCCCAAGGCCTGGGGGCTGGTCGCTATCTTCCTGACCACCATCGTCGCCATCATCCTCAAGGTGATGCCGATCGGCGTGATGGCGATGATGGCGATCGTCATCGTCTCGCTGTCCCAGGTTACCTCCACCTCCTCGCGCGGGGCGGTGGCGGATGCGCTGGCCAGCTTCGCCAATCCGCTGATCTGGCTGATCGTGGTCGCCATCCTGGTGTCGCGCGGGCTGAAGAAGACCGGGCTCGGCAGCCGCATCGGGCTGATGTTCATCTCGCTGCTCGGCCGCCGGACGCTCGGCATCGGCTATGGCATCGCCGCCTGCGAGCTGGCGCTGGCCCCCTTCACGCCGAGCAACACGGCGCGCGGCGGCGGCATCGTGCACCCGATCATGAAGTCGATCGCCGGCGCCTTCGATTCCGACCCGGCCAAGGGCACGGAGCGCAAGATCGGCTCCTACCTGGCGCTGGTGAACATGCATGCCAACACCATCACCTCGGGCATGTTCGTCACCGCGACGGCGCCGAACCCGCTGGTGGTGGACTATGTGGCGCGGGTGACGAACCAGAATTTCCACCTCTCCTGGACCACCTGGGCGCTGTGCATGCTGCTGCCGGGCCTGGCCTGCCTGGTGCTGATGCCGCTGGCGCTGATGCTGCTCTCGCCGCCCGAGATCCGCGCCACGCCGCACGCCATCGACTATGCCCGCGGCGAGCTGCAGCGCATGGGTCCGCTGAGCGGGCCGGAGAAGGTGATGATCGGCACCTTCGCCCTGCTGCTGGTGCTCTGGGCCAATATCCCGGCCATGCTGTTCGGCCCGGCCTTCACGCTCGACCCGACGGCGGTCGCCTTTGTCGGCCTGTTCGCGCTGATCATCACCGGCACCATCGACTGGGACGACGTGCTGTCCGAGAAGAGCGCCTGGGACACGCTGATCTGGTTCGGCGCGCTGGTGATGATGGCCGAGCAGCTGAACAAGACCGGCGTCATCGCCTGGTTCTCGGCCGGGCTGCGCGACGGCATCATCGCCGCCGGCATGGGGTGGGAGCTGGCGGCGGGGCTGCTGGTGCTGCTCTTCGTCTTCTCGCACTATTTCTTCGCCAGCACGACGGCGCATATCAGCGCCATGATGCTGGCCTTCCTGACCGTCGGCGTGCAGCTGGTGCCGCCCGACTACCACATCCCCTTCCTGCTGATGATGGTCGCCGGCTCCACCATCATGATGACGCTGACGCATTACGCGACCGGCACCTCGCCGATCATCTTCGGCAGCGGCTATGTCTCGCTCGGCGAATGGTGGCGCGTCGGCTTCGCCATGTGCGTGGGCGAGCTGGTGATCTTCGCCACGCTGGGCATGCTGTGGTGGAAGCTGCTCGGCTTCTGGTGAGGCGCCGGGCTCAGCCGGGGGCGGCGCGCATCGCCGCCGCCTCCTCCAGCAGCCAGGCGCGGAGCGCGGCCAGGCCAGGCTCGGCCAGCCGCGCCGCCGGCAGCAGCAGGGCGTAGTCGCCGGCGCTCTCGATCCGCGCGGTGCTGGCGCGCAGCAGCCCCTCCGGCGCGCCGCCCTCGGCGAGCGGTGGCAGCAGGATATCGGGCAGCAGCGCCACCCCCTCGCCGCGCCGCGCCGCCTCCAGCGCCATGAAGAAATGGCCGAAGCCGGGCCCCGCTCCGGGATCCGGGATCCGCTTCACCCCTTGCGCGCGCAGCCAGTCCGGCCAGGCCCCGGGCCGCGTCGTGGTGTGCAGCAGCGGCAATTGCGCCAGCGCCGCGGCGGGCAGCGGCCGCCCGCCCGGCAGCAGGTCGCGCCGGCAGACCGGCACCAGCACGTCCGGGAAGAGCGGCTCCGCCACCACCCCCTCCCAGCCCGCCACCATCTGCAGGTCGACACGCGGCGCACCCGGGGAATAGCGCCGCCCCGGCAGGGGCCCGACCCGGATGGCGAGGTCGAGCGCCCCCGGCGCCAGCACCGCCGGCTCGATCGAGGAGAGCAGCCGCAGTTCCAGCTCCGGATGGCGGCGGGCGAAGCGGTCCAGCCGCGGCATCAGCCAGGCCGAGGTGATGCTGGGCAGCGCCCCCAGCACCAGGCGCTGCCGGGTGGCGCCGCCGCGCAGCCGCGCCGACCCCTCCTCCAGCGTGTCCAGCGTCTCCGCCGCCAGCCGCGCCATGGCCCGCCCGGCCTCGGTCAGCTCGACGCGGCGGGTCATGCGCCGGAACAGGGGCTGGCCCAGCCATTCCTCCAGCGCCCGCACCTGCCGGCTGACCGCGCCCTGGGTCAGCCCCAGCTCCGCCGCCGCCAGACTGAAAGAAAGATGGCGGGCGGCGGCGTCGAAGCCGCGCAGGGCGTTCAGGGGCGGCAGGGTGCGGCGGGCCATGCATGAGCCTAGCGCATCCATGGCGGGCGGCAAATTCGGTTGTCGCCCCGGCATGACGGGGCTGTGATGGCGGCGAGACAATTCCGGGATGATCGCCTTGGCCAAGCCTCCGCTCCGCATCGCCATCGCCGGGCTAGGCGCCGTCGGCCTGCAGGTCGCCCGCGCGCTCGATGCCGGCATTCCCGGCTGCGAGCTGGTCGCCGTCTCCGCCCGCAACCGGGAGGCGGCCGCCGCGCGCCTCTCCACCCTGCGCCGCCCGGTGCCGGTGCTGGAGATCGCGGCGCTGGAGCCGCTCGCCGACCTCGTCGTCGAATGCGCCCCCGCCGCCCTGCTGCCGGAGATCGCCGAGCCCTTCCTCGCCGCCGGCAAATCGGTGGTGGTGCTGAGCGCCGGCGCCCTGCTGCAGCATGAGATGCTGATCGAGCTGGCGCGCCAGACCGAGGGCCAGATCATCGTGCCGACCGGCGCGCTGCTCGGGCTGGACGCCGTGCTGGCCGCGGCCGAGGGCGAGATCCGCGCGGTGCGCATGGTCACCCGCAAGCCGGTGCGCGGGCTGGTGGGCGCGCCCTATCTGGTCGAGCACAACATCGCCATCGACGACATTCGCGAACCCTTGCGCATCTTCAACGGCACGCCGCGCGAGGCGGCGGTGGGCTTCCCGGCCAATCTCAACGTCGCCGTGGCGCTGTCGCTGGCCGGCATCGGGCCGGACCGCACCACGCTGGAGATCTGGGCGGACCCGGCGCTGACCCGCAACACCCACCGCATCGAGGTGGAGGCGGATTCGGCCAGCTTCTCCATGACCATCGAGAACATCCCGTCGGAGAATCCGAAGACGGGCAAGATCACCGCCCTTTCGGTGATCGCCTGCCTGCGCAAGCTGCGGGCACCTTTGCGCGTCGGGACCTGATCCCGGCGAGACGACCGGGCGCGGCAACGACCGCGCCCGCAACGACCAAAAAAGCCACGCCAGGCACAGGGTCCACAACCGGACCGGGATACCGCCCATGCAACGCCGCCAGCTTCTGGCCGCCGCCGCCGCGCCGCTTTTCCTGCCCCGCCTGGCCCGCGCCCAGGCCTGGCCCAGCCAGCCGATCCGGCTGCTGGTGCCCTTCTCCGCCGGCGGGCCGACCGACCTGCCCGCCCGCCTGGTCGCCGATGAGCTGTCGCGCAGCCTCGGCCAGCGGGTGGTGGTGGAGAACCGCACCGGCTCGGGTGTCATCGTCGCCAGCGACGCCGTCGCCAAGGCGCCGAAGGATGGCTACACCCTGCTCTACACCACGGTGGGGCATGCGGTGGCGCGGGCGCTGTTCCCGCATCTGCCCTTCGACCCGATCGCGGATTTCCAGCCGGTCGCGCATATCGGGCGCATCCACAACGTCGTCATGGTCAACCGCGACGTGCCGGCGCAGACCCTGCCGGAGCTGCTGGCGCTGTTCCGCAACAACCCCGGCAAGTACAACTACGCCAGCAACGGCAATGGCGGCTCGATCCATCTGGCGACCGAGCTGCTGCTCTCCATGGCCGGCGGGCTGGAGGTGACGCATGTCGCCTATCGCGGCTCCACCGCCGCCATGCCCGACCTGCTGAGCGGCCAGGTGGCGATGATGCTCGACGTCATCTCCAGCGGCATGCCGTTCATCCAGAAAGGGGAGACGCGCGGCCTGGCAATCACCGCTGCGCAGCGTTCGCCGCTCTACCCCGATCTGCCGACGGTGGCGGAGACGGTGCCGGGCTATGAATCCTTCACCTGGCACATGGTGCTGGCCCCGGCCGGCACGCCGCCCGAGATCGTCCGCCGGCTGAATACCGCCATCAACGCCGTGGTGGCCGATCCGCGCCACAACCGCACCCTGCAATCCCAGGGCATGGATGTCGTCACCGACAGCACGCCGGAGAGCAGCGGCGCCTTCCTGCGCGCCGAGATCGCCAAATGGGAGGCGGTGATCCAGCGCGCCGGCATCAAGGCGAGCTGAGCCGGGCGCGGCTCAGCCGTCCGGCCGCCGCAGCGCGCCGAGCGGCAGCCGCGCCGATTGCTTCAGCCGCTCCAGCACGATGGAGGAGCGCAGCCGCGCCACGCTGTCATGCGCCAGCAGCACCTCGTTCACCAGGCGCGACAGGGCGTTGAGATCGGCGACACAGGCCTTCAGCAGGTAGTCGGTGTCGCCGGTCAGCGCATAGGCCTCCTGCACCTCCTCGACACTGTCGAGGAAGGCGCGGAAGCGGCGCGAATTCTCCCCGCTATGGGCCGAGAGCGTGACCTGGATGAAGGCCAGCACCTGCAGGCCGAGCGGCTCCGCCGCCAGCTCGGCGCGGTAGCCGCGGATCAGCCCGGCCGCCTCCAGCGCGCCGCGCCGGCGCGAGCATTGCGAGGCGGAGAGGCCGATGCGCTCGCCCAGCTGCTGGTTGGTCAGCCGCGCCTCCTCCTGCAGTGCCGCCAGCAGGCGCAGGTCGAAACCGTCCAGCTCGACGCTTCCGTGCATGATCCGGGCCCCTTATGCATGATCCGTGCGCTATCCTGCTCCACAAGGCGCGGTTTGCACACTCCGTGCACGAGGCCGCGCCTATCCTGGCCGGAACAACGAACCGGCAGGAGACTTCCATGGGCCCCTTCCCGCATGACGCGCCGCGCCCCAGCCTCTCCGAGCACAATCCGATGGGCACGGATGGCTTCGCCTTCGTCGAATACGCCCATCCCGAGCCCGCGCAGCTGCACGCCCTGTTCCACCGCATGGGCTTCACCGCGGTGGCGCGGCATCCGCGCCGGAAGGTGACGCTCTACCGCCAGGGCGACATCAACTACCTGCTGAACGAGGACCCCGGCAGCCACGCCACGCGCTTCGCCGCGCTGCACGGGCCGAGCGTGCCCTCCATGGGCTTCCGCGTGGTCGATGCGCAGCACGCCTATCGCCGCGCGCTGGAACTCGGCGCCGAGCCCGCCAATGCCATGGAAGGCGGCCTCACCCTCGACATCCCGGCGATCAAGGGCATTGGCGGCAGCCTGCTCTATTTCGTCGACCGCTATGGCGAGACGGGCTCGGTCTATGACGAGAACGGCTTCGAATGGCTGGGCGAGCGCGAGCCCGCGCCCCAGGGCGCCGGGCTGTTCTACATCGACCACCTGACGCACAATGTGCATCGCGGCCGCATGGATGTCTGGTACGAATTCTACGCCAAGCTCTTCAACTTCCGGCAGATCCGCTATTTCGACATCAAGGGCGAGTATACGGGCCTGTTCTCCCGCGCGCTCACCAGCCCGGATGGCCGCATCCGCATCCCGCTGAACGAGAGCGCGGATGAGGAAAGCCAGATCGAGGAATATCTGCGCGAATACAAGGGCGAGGGCATCCAGCACATCGCCTGCGGCTGCGACGACATCTACGCCACCATCGAAGGGCTGCGCGAGGCGGGCCTGGCCTTCATGCCGGCGCCGCCCGACACCTATTACGAGCGCGTCGATGCCCGCCTGCCCGGCCATGGCGAGGATCTGGCCCGGCTGAAGAGGAACGGCATCCTGGTGGATGGCGAGGGCGTGGTGGAGCACAAGCAGGCCCGCCTGCTGCTGCAGATCTTCTCCGGCAATGTCATCGGACCCGTCTTTTTCGAGTTCATCCAGCGCAAGGGCGATGACGGCTTCGGCGAGGGCAATTTCCGCGCCCTGTTCGAAAGCATCGAGGAGGACCAGATCCGCCGCGGCGTGCTCTCCGCCCCGAACCGCGCCGCCGCCGAATAGGGGCCTCCGGCCGCGAAGCGGCGCCCACCATTGCGGCCCCGCATTGACATTGCGGGGCCGGCCCCAATACTCGGCCGGCGGCGCGATGCGGGCCGCCGGATCCTGGGGGGAAGCAGCGATGAAGCGTCGTCACCTGATCGGCAGCGCGGCCGGACTGCTGGCCGCGCCCGCCCTGGCGCGGGCGCAGGGCCATGCCGGGCACGGCCCTTCGCTGCGCGAGGCGCTGCCCTCCCCCGACCCCTACCACAATGTCTTCCAGGGCGGCGCGCCGCACCACCTGACCCCGGCGCAGGAGGCGCAGCGCGTCTTCGACAGCCCCGCCCCGGCCGGGCCGGAAGGCCGCTGGGCGGCGCGCGCCGCCATGCCGATCCCGCGCAGCGAAATGGCCTGGGCCACCGCCTGGCAGGGCCGCATGCATGTCGTCGGCGGCTATGGCGAGGGGCGGTTCGACCGCGCCTACCACTCGATCTACGACCCGGCCAATGACCGCTGGTTCGATGCGGCGCCGCTGCCGCGCGGCGCCAACCATGTGGCGGTCGCCGCCGATGCGGGCCGCGTCTATGCGCTGGGCGGCTTCATCCAGCAGAACCGGCTCTGCGACGACAAGGCCTTTTTCTACGATATCGCCAGCGATCGCTGGCAGCCCATCGCGCCGCTGCCGCGCCCGCGCGGCGCCGCCGCGGCGGTGTTGCTGGAGGGCCGGCTGCACCTGATCGGCGGCGCGACGGATCCGGCGCCGGAGCGCGCCAGCATCGCCTGGCACGAGGTCTATGACCCGGCGGCGGACAAATGGGAGCTGCGGCGCCCGCTGCCGGCGGCGCGCGACCATGTCGGCTGCGTGGCGCATGCCGGGCGCATCCATGTGGTGGGCGGCCGCTTCAACACCTTCCAGTACAACACGGCGATGCATCATGTGTATCTGCCCGGCCAGGACACATGGGAGGAGCGCGCGCCGATGCCGACCGAGCGCTCCGGCCATGGCATGGTGGTCTATCGCGGCCGGCTCTGGTGCATGGGCGGCGAGGGCGGCATCCTGCAGAACGGCCAGCCGGTGGTGGCGAAGGTGTTCGGCCAGATGGAAAGCTACGACCCCGAGGCCGATTCCTGGCAGCGCCACGCGCCGATGATCACGCCGCGCCATGCGGTGGCCGCCGTCGCCATCGGCGACTGGATCCATGTGGCGGGCGGCGGCGCGGTGCTGGGCGGGGCGGTGCAATCCTCGATCCACGAGGCCTTCACCCTGGGCTGAGGCCGGGCTCGCCCGGGGGGCCGCCGCGCCGGCCCTGGTGCGGCGCGGCGGCGCATGCTCCGATGGCCGGGTCTTGCCCTGGCCCCTGGCCGTGGCCCAACAACGATACGGAAACGCCCATGCCGTCCCTTGCCCGCCGCCGGCTGCTGCATGCCCTGGCAGCCTCTCCCCTGGCCGCCTCTCCCCTGGCTCTGGCGCCGCTCGGCGCGGCCCGCGCCCAGGGCACGCCCTGGCCGAACGCGCCGCTGAAATGGATCGTCGCCTATCCCGCCGGCGGCGGCACCGACGCGCTGGCGCGCATCCTGGGCGCCGCCCTGTCGCGCGAGCTGGGCCAGCCGGTGGTGATCGACAACCGCCCGGGCGCGGCCACCAATATCGGCGCCGACGCCGCCGCGAAATCGCCGCCCGACGGGCTGACCCTGTTCAGCGCCGACAATGGCACGCTGGTGTTCAACCCCGCCCTCTTCGCCCGCCTGCCCTATGACCCGGCGAAGGATTTCCGCCCGGTGGGCCTGATGGCGCGCTTCCCGCTGGTGCTGGCGGTGAAGCAGGACTCCCGCCTGCGCAGCGCGGCCGAGCTGGTGGAGGCGGCGAAGCGCGAGCCGGGGCGGATCGATTACGGCTCGCCCGGCATCGGCTCCCCGCACCATCTGACCATGGCGCGGCTGGCGCGGGAGACGGGCATCCAGCTCAACCACATCCCCTATCGCGGCGTCGCGCCGGCGATGAACGACCTGGTGGCCGGGCGGTTCGAGGCGGCGATCCTCGATATCCCCTCGGGCGGCGCCTATCTGCGCGACGGGCGCGGCGCGCGGCCGCTGGCGGTCTGCGGCGCCGCCCGCCATCCCAGCCTGCCCGATATCCCGACGGTGGCCGAGGCGCTGGGCCTGGCCAATTTCCAGGCCGCCGCCTGGCAGGGCATGGTGGTGCCGACCCGCACGCCGGATGCGGTGGTGGCGCGGCTGGGGGCTGCGCTCGGCACGGCGCTCGCCGATGCGGCGGTGCGCGAGCGGCTGGGCAGCACCGGCATCGAGCCCCTGCCCGGCGGCCCGGCGGAGTTCGACGCGCTGCTGAAGGCCGAGCGCGATGTCTGGGTGCCGCTGATCCGCGATCTCGGCATCACGCTGGACTAGTCCACGGCGCCGGCGGCGGCGAACCAGGCGGCCACCGCCCGCGCCTGCCCGGGCGAGAGGCGGCCGGCGATCGCCGCCATCACCTGCGGGCTTTCGCCGCCGCCGCGCGCCCCCTCCCGCCACAGGGCCAGCTGGTTCTCCAGATAGCCCGCATGCTGGCCGTGCAGCCGCGGCAGCGCCGGGTTGCGCGCCAGCGCCGCGCCGCCATGGCAGGACAGGCAGGCGGGCACGCCGCGCAGGGCAAACCCTTCCCGAGCCAGGCGGCCGCCTTCCTCCAGCATAGCGGGATCGGCGGCGGGGGCGGGGGGGCCGGGATGCGGCTGGGCGGCGTAGTGCTCGGCCAGGGCGCGCAGCTGGCCGGGCTCCGGCCTTGCCGCGGCGGGCTGCATGATGCCGCTCTGCCGCCGCGCTTCGGCATAGTCGCGCAGCGTGGCCTCCAGATAGGCGGCGCTCTGCCCCGCCAGGATGGGGAAGGCGGTGCCGGCACCCAGCCCGTCCAGGCCATGGCAGCGGGCGCAATCGCGCAGCGATGCCGCCAGGGCGCCGCCGCCGGGCCGCGTCGCCAGCCCCTCCAGCCCCGGCGGCGTGGCGGGCGGGGCGGCCGGGTCGCGGCGCAGCCCGGCCTCGGCCAGCGCCAGGTAGCGGGCGGCGTCCAGCCCCGGCATCTGCCGCAGGAAGGCGACCATGGCCCAGACCTCGTCCTGCCGCGCCGGCGCCACCCAGCCCGGCATGCCGCTGTAGCGCACGCCATGGCGGATGATGACGAACAGCTCCTCCGCCGACCAATCCGCCAGCCCCTGGGCCAGGGCGGGCGGCGGCGGGGTGCTCTGCGCCAGGACCGGGCTCTGGGGCTGGCCGGGCGCGCCATGGCAGGGGGCGCAGGAGGTGGCGTAATGCCCGGCGCCGCGCGGCAGCAGGGCGGGATCGGACAGGTCGGGCGCCTGGTGGGGCAGCGCATGGGTGCGGATGGAGTTCTGCATCACCCAGTGCAGGAACCAGCCGACCGGCGCGCTGTGCCCGCCGGTGGCGCCGATATACAGCACCCCGGACCAGGCGAAGAGCAGCCCGGCCAGCGCCAGGCCGCCCAGGCCCAGCAGCGCCCGCCGCCAGGTGATGCGCAGGGTCATGGGGCTTCCTCCGCCAGATCATCCGCGGGCGCCTCCAGCAGCCGCGCGCCCAGCCACAGGCCCGCCGGCCAGATAGGCGGCGCCGCCCACCAGCAGCATCACCACCCCGCCCAGGCTCTGGTCCTGCAGCGCGTCCAGCCAGAGGCAGCCGGCATGGTCGTAAAGCGGGCGCGGCGCCAGGGCGAGCAGCCCGCCCAGCAGCGTCATATGCATCGAGGTCAGCAGCAGCCCGACCATGCCCGCCGCCCGCGCCCCCTGCCCCGCGGCGGCGCCCAGGCAGCCGGACCAGACCAGCAGCCCGGCCAGCAGGAAGCTGCCCTGTTCCAGCGCCTTCCAGCCGGGATGCGCCTGCGCCGCCGCATGCGCCGCCGGGGCGTGCCAGCCCCAGACCAGGGCGAATTCCAGCAGCGCCGCCAGCAGCGGGGCGGCGCGCGCGCGGAGGCGCCGCGCCGGGTCGAGGGCGGTGCCGGACAGCCCGATGGCCAGCAGCGGCGCCGCCACGGCCACCACCGCCATATGCATCACCATATGCCCGGTGAAGGAGGCGCCGAGCGCCAGCCGCAGCGGCCCGCCCCAGGCCAGGGCCAGCACGCCCAGGCCGAGCCACAGCGCCATGGAGGGGCGGCGGGCGGCGCTCACCGGCAATCCGCCACGGTCAGCGCCGGCAGGGCGGTGAACAGCACGGCCACGGCGCTGAGCGAGGCCAGCAGCAGCGTGGCGAAGCCCAGGAAACGCTGCCGGTCGGCCTCGGTCGGCGCATCATGCGGCGGGTCGGCGGCGTCGAAGCCGCCCCAATGCCGGTGCGCCTGCCGCCCGGCCAGCAGGATCAGCAGCAGCGCCAGCAGCGTGGCGACGCCGATGACCAGGCGGGTGGTGGGCTGATTGACAAAAATGTCCGGCGCCTTGGCGCAGGCGATGGCGGCATAGCCGTAGCAGAGCAGGAAATGCAGCGCCCAGATGGTGGGCGGCGCCAGCAGCGTCCAGAGATTGGCCTTGTCGCGGTTCAGCCAGAAGGGCATCGGCGCCTCACGCGACCAGGGGGAAGAGCGCGGTGACGGCCAGCGTCACCAGCCCGGTGAGGGCGGCGAAATGCGTGTAGAGCACGATGTTGTGGAGATCGATGTCGCGCTCCGCCGTCAGCCGTCCGGCCAGGCTGCGCGCCAGCCCATAGGCCTGCATCAGCGCGCCGAGCGCCAGATGCAGCGCCGCCCAGCCCAGCAGCACCCAGACGGTCGCCGGATAGGCATGGGTGGTGGGCTGCAGCCCGGCCTGCCAGGGGGCGTAGAGCATGGCCGCGCCGCTGGCGAGCCCGAGCAGCAGCGCCAGGACGAGGCCGAGCCGCAGCCCCGCCGCGCTGCCCGCCGCGTTGCGCCGGCGCGCCCAGAGCATGCACAGCCAGCTGCCGGCCAGCGCCAGGAAGGCCAGCCCCGGCCAGAGCAGCCCCGGGCCGAGCGGCTGGCCGGCGGCATCCGTCGGCGGGAAGACCGGATGCACCGTCCAGAAGAAGAAATAGCCGAAGACCAGGCTGGCGAAGGCCGTCATGTCGCCGGTCATGGTGATGAACATCGCCCACCAGCCGACCGATTGCGGGCCGGAGGCGTAGAGCGGCAGGCGCAGCCCCTGGCCGACATCCTTCTCCGGCTTCTCCGGCACCATGGCGGTGCCGCGCCACAGCCAGACCAGGATCACCGCGATGGCGCCGAGGCCGATGAGCAGCCCGGTCCAGTAGAGGTGGAAGGTGGTCAGGATGAACACCGCACCGGTCAGCAGCGCCGCCAGCATCGGCAGCACGCTGTCCCCCGGCACGCGCAGGCACTGGATCGGGCGGGCGTCGAGCACCGAGGTCACCAGCGTCTCGCGCTGGCCTTCCTCGGCGTCGGGCAGATAGCCCTGGCCGGCATCGATGCGGCGCGGCAGGTCCGGATCGTCCCAGAGCGGATAGCGCGAGGCGATGCGCGGCACCGAGCGCACGCCCCAATCCGGCGCCGGCAGCGGGTTCAGCCATTCCAGCGTGCCGGCCTGCCAGGGGTTGCGCGGCGTGTCGCTGCGGCGGCGATGGCCCCAGAGCGCATCCCAGGCGAACAGCAGCACGCCGGCGGCGAAGATGAAGGCGCCCAGGGTGGAGACCAGGTTCAGCCAGTCCCAGCCGAGGCCGGTCGGGTAGCGGAAGACGCGCCGCGGCATGCCGCGCAGCCCAGTGACATGCATGGGCAGGAAGGCGATGTTGAAGCCGGCGAACATCAGCCAGAACACCCAGCGCCCCAGCCGGTCGGACAGCTTCTTGCCCGTCGCCAGCGGGAAGAAATAATAGGCGCCGGCGAAGAGCGGCAGCAGCATGCCGCCGATCAGCACGTAGTGCAGATGCGCCACGACGAAGTAGCTGTCATGCGCCTGCCAGTCGAAGGGCGCGATGGCGACCATCACGCCGGTCAGCCCGCCCACCACGAAGATGGCGAGCGAACCGCCGGCGAAGAGCATCGGCACCGAGGGCACGACGCGCCCGGCCAGCATGGTGGCGATGAAGACGAAGATCTGCACCCCGGTCGGGATCGCCACGGCCTCGGAGGCCGCCGAGAAGAAGCCGAGCGAGATGGCCGGCAGGCCGGTGGTGAACATGTGGTGCACCCACAGCCCGAAGCTGAGGAAGCCGGTGCCCACCGCCGCCAGCACGATCCAGGAATAGCCGATGATCGGCCGCCGCGCGAAGGTCGGCACGATCATCGCCATCAGCGCGATCGAGGGCAGGAAGACGATGTAGACCTCCGGGTGCCCGAAGATCCAGAACAGGTGCTGCCACAGCAGCGGGTCGCCGCCGCGCGCCGGGTCGAAGAAGGGCCAGCCGGCCAGCCGCTCCAGCTCGAACAGGATGTCGCCCGCGATCAGCGGCGGGAAGGCGAACAGGATCATGCCGCCGACGATCAGCACATACCAGCAATAGAGCGGCATCATGTTGATGCGCATGCCGGGGGGGCGGCATTTCAGCACGCCGACGATCAGCTCCACCGCCGCGGCGATCGAGGCGACCTCGATGAAGGAGAGGCCGAGCAGCCAGATATCGGCGCCGATGCCGGTCAGGTCGGTGCGGGTGGTCAGCGGCGGATACATGAACCAGCCGGCATCCGGCGCCGCGCCGAACAGGATCGAGCCGCAGACGAAGACGCCGCCGATCAGGAAGCACCAATAGCCATAGGCGGAGAGGCGCGGGAAAGGCAGGTCGCGCGCCGCCAGGAAGGCCGGCAGCAGCAGGATCGCCACCGCCTCGAAGATTGGCACGGCGAAGAGGAACATCATCGCCGTGCCGTGCAGCGTGAAGGCCTGGTTGTAGAGGCCGGCCGACAGGAAATCATTGTCCGGCACCGCCAGCTGCACCCGCACCAGCAGCGCCAGCAGCCCGGCGAACAGGAAGAAGGCGAAGGCGGTGGTGGTGTACCACATCCCCACCTCGGTGTTGTTCACCGCCAGCCAGTAGCGCCAGCCTTTCTGCGAGCCCCAGACGGCGACCAGCCGCCGCTCCTGCGCCTTCGCCAGCTCGGGGTCGGGCGGCGTGCCCTCGGCCTGGGGCAGTTCTGGCGCGGTCACCGCAGGCTCCCCAGCCAATCGGCGATGGCGGCCAGCTCCGGCTCCGCCAGCCCGGCATAGGCGGGCATGCGGGCGGCGGGCTTGAGGCGATCGGTCTCGCGGATGAAGCGCATGCGGTGCTCGCGCGTGTTGTCGAGGAGGCCGGCGCCGAGGCTGGGCCGGCTGCCGAGATGCGTCAGGTCGGGCCCCAGCTGGCCGCGCGCCGCGGTGCCGCGCACCGCATGGCAGGCGCCGCAGCCCTCGGCCAGGAACAGGCGCTGCCCCTCGGCCAAGGGGGGCTCGGCCGGCGCCGGGGCGGGGGCGGCCTGGGCGCGCAGCCAGGCGGCGAAGGCCTCCGGCTCCATCACCTCGACGGTGAAGGCCATCAGCGCGTGGGAGGCGCCGCAGAATTCGGCGCAGGCGCCGCGGAAGCGGCCCAGTTCGGTCGGTTCCAGCACCAGCCGCGTGGCGCGGCCGGGGATCATGTCCATCTTGCCGGCCAGCGCCGGGATCCAGAAGGAGTGGATGACGTCGCGCGCCGAGAGGCTCAGCTCCACCCGCTGGCCGCGCGGCAGGCGGATCTCGTTGGCGGCCTCCACCGGGGCCTGGCCGGGCGCCTGGTAGCGCACCCGCCACCAGAACTGCTCGCCCTCCACCGCGATGCGCAAGGGGCCGCCGGGCTCGCGCAGCGCCGGCATCAGCACCAGGCCATAGGCCAGCAGCGCGGCCAGGATCAGCGTCGGCACCACGGCGCCGCCCCACAGCACCAGGCGGCCCGCGCGGCGCTCGGGCCAGGGCTCGCCGCGGCGGCGCTGGGCGAACAGCGCCAGCGCCATGACGCCGAGCCAGATCGCCACGGCGCCACCCAGCATCACCCAGAACAGCCGGGCCACCGCGGCGGCCTCGAAGCCGCCCGGGTCGAGGGCGGATTGCACGCCATCGCAGCCGGCCAGCGGCAGCACGGCCAGCAGCATCGCCCGCCGCGCCGCATCCCGACCGCCCCTGCCCCGCCCCGCCGCCATCTGGCCCCGCTCATGCTTCGATTGCGGCTGCAACGCGGCCTGGGCCATCGGGTTCAGGACATGGATAAAATTACAGATAAAACCTGGCCATCCCGCCGCGCGCCGGTCACGCCACGGTCATGCGGGGCCATCTTGCCCCCGCGCTTGTGCGGCGCAAACTGCGGAGGGTGACAGCGGGAGCCCGGGCATGCATGACACGCCGATGACGACCTCCACCCCGGCGGGCGGCGGCCCGCTGCGGCAGGGCCCGGTGACCGAGGGGCTGTGGCGCATGGTCATGCCGAATGGCGAGACCGGCGCCGAGGCGCTGCGCTTCCTGGAGGATGGCCGGCTCTCCGGCCACCCGATGGCCGAGGCGCTGGGCTGGCGGCTGGAGGAGGGCATGCCCTGCCTCACCGGGCCGGACGGTGCCCCCGCCATCCGCTTCGTGGCCGTGCCCGACACCGATTTCCTCGAGGCGCGCTCGGCCCGCAGCGGCGGCGCCATCTTCCGCATCGCCCGGCGCGACTGGGACGGACGGGAACGCTGGTCCGCCCTGATGCGCCACCATTTCGGCGCCGAGATGGCGACCTATGGCTGGGAGATCGGCGACCATTCCTATGGCCGGCCGATCGTGCATGAGCGCCTGGCGCGGCTCCGCATCGGCAAATACGTCTCGATCGCCGAGGGGGTGCGCATCGCGCTCGGCAACCACCGCACCGATTGCGCCACCACCTATCCCTTCGCGGCGCTGGCGCGCTGGTGGCCCTCCGCCCCCACCGGCACCGAGGACCACACGACGCGCGGCGATGTGGTGATCGGCCATGATGTCTGGATCGCCGCCGGCGCCTTCATCGGCTCCGGCGTCACCATCGGCGATGGCGCGGTGATCGGTGCCATGGCGGTGGTGACGCGCGACGTGCCGCCCTATGCGGTGATGGGCGGCAATCCGGCGCGCTGCCTGCGCTACCGCTTCGATGCGGAGACGGTGGCGGCGCTGCAGGCGCTGCAATGGTGGCACTGGCCGGATGCGGTGGTGGACCGCTTCCTGCCGCTGATGCTGGATGGCGATGTCGCCGCCTTCATCGCCGCCGCCCGGCGGGAGGGGCTGGGCGCGAGCCCGCGGGCGGCGCCCGACCCCTCCCCCGGCCTCGCGCCGGATTGAAGCCGGGCCCAGGCCGGCGCGGCTGGGCAGCCGGGCGGCCAGCGCCTAGAGCCGGGGCATGGCACATTCCATCCCCCCCCGCGCCGCCGCGGCGGCGCTGCTGGGCCTGACCCTCGCCCTGCCGCTTCCGGCCCTGGCGAGCGGCCCCTTCCCCGACAGCCTGTCGACCGAGGACCGGCAGCGGCTGGACGGTTTCGAGACGGCGCGCGGCGCGGCGCTGGCGCAGGCCAACACGACGCAGAACGCCGACGGGCTGCTGGCGCAGCAGGCCTTCGCCGGCACGCCGCAGCGCCTGGCCCCGGCCAGCCTGGCCGGCGAGTGGCGCTGCCGCTCGATCCAGTTCGGCCCCTATGGCGTCACCGCCTATGGCGAGTTCCGCTGCCGCATCACCGATGACGCCGCCGGTCTGCGGCTGCAGAAGCTGAACGGCTCGCAGCGGCAATCCGGCACCTTCTACGACATCGGCGAGGCGCGGCTCGGCTATATGGGCGCCATCTCGCTCGGCGATGGCGACGGGCCGCGCCGCTATGGCGAGGATCCGGAGCGCAACCAGGTCGGCTATCTGGTGCCGGTCTCGGCGCGGCATCTGCGGCTGGAATATGTCTCCCGCATGGGCTTCGATGTGCTCGATCTGCGCCGCTGAGGCGCCCGCACGCAAGGAGGGCCGATGCTGACCCTGGAGAGCCTGCTCGCCGAGCGGGATGCGCGCCGCAAGGCGCAGCTGGCCGAGCGCGAGGAGCAGGAGCGCCTGGAGCGCCAGAAAGCGGCGGAGGAGCGCCGCCATTTCGACAGCTACGAGCTGACCGAGGAGGATGAGCGCAAGATCGAGCGCCGCATCCGCAAGGCCTTTGACGATGGGGAGAAGGAGGTGATGCTCGGCTCCTTCCCCAGCGAGTACTGCACCGATGCCGGGCGCCGCATCAACCACGCCCTGCCGGATTGGGAGACGACGCTGACCGGCGCCGCGCAGCGTGTCCATGCGCTGTGGGAGCGCAAGCTGAAGCCGGGCGGCTTCGGCTTCGCCGCCCGCATCATCTCCTATCCGGACGGCATGCCGGGCGATGTCGGGCTGTTCATTACCTGGCACGAGAAGCTGGACTGAGCGCGGCGCGCCGGCGGCGCTGAGGCGGCTCAGCCGGCCGGGATGCCGAGCCCGGCCTCGGCCACCAGCCGGCGCAGCAGCGCCTCCTCCTGCACCAGGCGGCGGCGGAAGCCGGAGAGCGGGCCGGTGACCGGCCGGGCGCCGAAGCCGGCCAGGATGCGCGCCAGATCCTGGTCCTGCGTCGCATAATCCAGCGCCGCCTCCAGCATCAGCCGCGCATCGCGCGGCGTGCCATCGGGGATGAAGGCGGCGACCCAGTTGGCCAGCCCCGCCCCCGCCTCCTCCGTGCCCTCCAGCCCGAAGCGGTCGAGCCGCGGCAGGCCGGGCGGCAGCCCCTCCCAGCCGCCGCTGGAGATCGCCAGCGGCACGGCGCGCCCGGCCTCGGCCAAGGTGAGGAAGGTGGAGGGCGTCAGATAGGCGGAATCCAGCCGGCCGCCGGCCAGGTCGCGCGCCATGTCGGCGCTGCCGCGATAGGGCACGTGCTGGAAGCGCAGCCCGGTGCGGTGGCCGAGCAGCGCGCCGGCGACATGGCCGATGCTGCCGATGCCCGGCGTGCCATAGACCAGCGGCAGCTCGGCCAGCCGCGCCGTCTGCAGATAGGCCTCGAAGCTGCCGATGCCGCTCTGGCGGGAGGCGGCCAGCATCACCGGCATCTCGGCCAGGGCGCCGACCGCGCGGAAGGTCACCGGATAGGCGCCGGCGCCGGTCGCCGAGAGCAGCGGCGAGACCAGGAAGGACAGGTCGTCCACCAGGATGCTGTGGCCATCGGCGGGGGCGGCGGCGACGCTGTTCAGCGCGATCACCCCGGCGCCGCCGCCGCGATTCTCCACCACCACGCTCTGGCCCAGGAACTCGGCGATGCGCGGCTGCACCAGCCGGGCGATGCGGTCCACCGCGCCACCGGGCGGGAAGGCCACCACCAGGCGCAGCGGGCGCTCCGGCCAGGCGGCCCGCGCCGGGCGCGGCAGGGCCATCGCGGCCCCGGCGGCCAGGGCCAGGGGCGCGTCGCGCAGCAGGCGGCGGCGGGTCCGGGTCATGGCTCTCTCCCTCGTCCAGGGCGGCCGGGCCGCGCGGCCCGCCTCCGCTGCACTGCATCGCCGGCCCGGCGGGCGAAGTCCAGCCCCCCATGACAGGGCATCGCCGGGCCGGCGGCGCCGCGCGCACCCCGGCCTGGCGGTGGCCCGGCGCGCGCCGCGCATGTCCGGATTTCCGAACATGCCGGCGGGAAGCGGTTCGGGAATCCGGACGAATCCCCGGTCCAGCCGCCTCTCTGGCCTGCATTTTTCAAAGGGTTACGTCGAAAAATGCCGCTGGCAGGCGGATTGCAGAAGGGCGCCCCCATGCGCTGGCTCCGCCCTGCCGCCGCCGGGCCGCCCGCCGATCCACCCGGCGCGGCCCGCGCGGCGGTGGTGCGGGGCCAGACGCGATCATGAATCGCGGGGGAGTGATCCGTTTGAGAGGAATGAGAGACTATGCCGACATCATCGGCGGGGCGCTGCTGATCGCCGGCGGCACCTGGTTCCTGCTGCATTCCGGCCATTACAGCATGGGCACGCTGCGCCGGATGGGGCCGGGCTACTTCCCGGTGGTCATCGGCGGGATGATCATCCTGTTCGGCCTGCTGGTGCTGGTGCCGGGCATGATGCGCGCGGGCAGCCTGCCGCGGCCGGAATGGCGCCCCTTCCTGACCATCAGCCTGTCGGTGCTGGTCTTCGCCCTGATCGTCGAGCGCTTCGGCCTGATCCCGGCCACCTTCGCGCTCACCATCGCCGCCGCCCTGGCCGAGCCCGGCCTGCGCCCCGTGCGCACGCTGCTGCTGGCGATCGGCCTGTCGGCGATCGGTGTGCTCGTCTTCACCCAGGGGCTCGGCATTCCGATTCCCGCCATCCGGTGGCCGCAGTAACCATGGACATGTTCGCCAATCTGGCGCTGGGCTTCAGCGAAGCCTTCGCCATGCAAAACCTGCTCTACTGCTTCTTCGGCGTGTTCCTCGGCACCTTCATCGGCGTGCTGCCGGGGATCGGGCCGCTCGCCACCATCTCGATGCTGCTGCCGCTCACCTTCTACGTGCCGCCGACCGCGGCGCTGGTGATGCTGGCCGGCATCTATTACGGCGCGCAGTATGGCGGCTCCACCGCCTCCATCCTGATGAACCTGCCGGGCACGCCGGCGGCGGCGGTGGTCTGCCTCGACGGCTACCCGATGGCCAAGCAGGGCCGCGCCGGCGTCGCGCTGTTCATGACGACGGTCGCCTCCTTCGTGGGCTCGACCATCGGCATCATCATCCTGACCGCCTTCTCGCCGACCCTGGCGAGCGTCGCCCTGGCCTTCGGCCCGGCCGACTATTTCTCGATGATGCTGCTCGGCCTCGTCGCCGCCGCCGCCCTGGCGCAAGGCTCGCCGGCCAAGGGCATCTCGATGGTGCTGGTGGGCCTGGCCCTCGGCATGGTCGGCACCGATGTGCAGACCGGCCAGCAGCGCTTCACCTTCGACATCCCGCAGCTGGCCGACGGGCTCAACCTCGTCGCCGTCGCCATGGGCCTGTTCGGCGTGTCCGAGGTGATCACCAGCATCATGCGCATGCGTGATGTGAACAAGCAGAAGCAGGAGCGCATCACCATGCGCTCCATGCTGCCCAAAAAGGACGATGTGAAGCAGTCCTGGGGCGCCATGCTGCGCGGCAGCGGCGTTGGCTCCTTCTTCGGCACGCTGCCGGGGGCCGGCACCACCATCGCCTCCTTCATCGCCTATGCGGTGGAGAAGCGCGTGACCCGCACGCCGGAGCGCTTCGGCAAGGGCGCGATCGAGGGCATCAGCGCGCCGGAATCCGCCTCCAACGCCTCGGCCCAGACCGCCTTCATCCCGACCCTGACGCTGGGCATCCCGGGGGATGCGGTGATGGCGCTGATGCTGGGCGCCATGATCATCCAGGGCATCCAGCCGGGCCCGCGCCTGGTGACCGAGCATCCGGAGCTGTTCTGGGGGCTGATCGCCAGCTTCTGGATCGGCAATGTCATGCTGGTGATCTTGAACATCCCGATGATCGGCCTCTGGGTGCGCATGCTGCGCATTCCCTATGGCATCCTCTACCCGTCGATCCTGCTGTTCATCTGCATCGGCGTGTTCAGCGTCAACAACAGCGCCTTCGACGTGCTGCTGGTGATGATCTTCGGCATCGTCGGCTATGTCATGCTGCTGCTGAAATTCGAGCCGGCGCCGCTGATCCTGGGCTTCATCCTGGGGCCGCTGATGGAGGAGCATCTGCGGCGCGCCATGCTGCTCTCGCGCGGCGATCCATCGGTGTTTGTGGAGCGGCCGATCAGCGCCTCCTTCCTGGCGCTGACCTTCGCCCTGCTGGCCTGGTCGATCTACAGCATGATCAAGCAGACCCGGGCGCAGCGCCGCGCCCTGGCCGCCGCCCGCGCCTGAGGCGCCGGGGCGGGGGAGCCTCTCCCCCGCCCCTTCCTCTCCCTCCCGACCGGAACCGGCATGTCGGAGCGTCTCCTCACCGCCTTCCTGGCCTGGATCGAGGCCCACCAGGCCTGGGCCGGGCCGGCCGTCTTCCTGCTGGCCTTCCTGGAGGCCCTGCCGCTGGTCGGGCTGGTGGTGCCCGGCTCGGCGCTGATCTTCGGCGCCGGGCTGCTGGTCGCCTCCGGCGTGCTGCCGCTCTGGCCGGTCATGGCCGGGGCGGCGCTGGGCGCGGCGCTCGGCGACAGCAGCGGCTACTGGCTGGCGCGGCGGCAGGGTCGCAGCCTGGTGCGCGGCCGCCTGCCGCGCCGCTACCGCCGCCTCTATGCCCGCTCCCTGGTGGGGTTCCGCCGCTGGGGCTGGTGGGCGGTCTTCGCCAGCCGCTTCTTCGCGCCGCTGCGCGCCTTCATCCCCGTCGTCGCCGGCCTGGCCGGCATGCGGCATGGCCGCTTCCAGAGCGCCAACCTGCCCTCCGCCCTGCTCTGGGCGCCGCTGATCCTGATGCCGGGTCAGCTGCTGGGCTGGACGCTGGGGCTGCTGCCGCCGCTGCGGCTGGAGCTGCTGGCGGCCGTCACGCTGCTGGCGCTGGCCGGCGCGCTGCTGCTGCGCCGCCGCGCGCGCCGCAGCCCCGCCGGCTAGCGCTGGCCAGCTCCTTGGCTGCCCGCCGGCTCAGCCGGCCAGCGCCAGGATCTCCTCGGCCCGCCGCACCACCGGCGGGTCGATCATCCGGCCATCCAGTTGGAAGGCGCCACGCCCCTCGGCGCGCGCCGCCGCATCCCCCGCCACCACGCGCCGCGCCCAGTCGACCTCCTCGGCCGAGGGCGAGAACACCTCGTTCATGATGGCCACCTGCGCGGGATGCACCGCCAGCGCGCCGCGGAAGCCGAGCTGCCGCGCCTCGGCGATGGTGCGGCGGAAGGCCTCCAGATCGGCGAACTGGCCGATGCTGCCGACGAAGCCCATGGGCAGCTTCCCCGCCGCCCTGGCCGCCGCCAGCACCGCCAGGTTGGGGCCGAGCAGCGCGCCCGGCCCCGGCACCGCGCCGAGGGCGGCGCAGAAATCCTCCGGCCCCAGCATCATCGCGGCGATGCGCGGATCGGCCCCCGCAATGGCCGGCAGGTTGAACAGCGCCGCCGGCGTCTCGATCTGCAGCAGCAGCCGCACCTGGCCGGGGGGCAGGCCGCGCTCGGCCTCCAGCTCGTCCACCGCGGCGGCGATGTGGCGCAGCAGCCCGGGCTCCTCGACCTTGGGCAGCACCAGCCCGGCCAGGCCCGGCCGCACCGCGGCTTCCAGATCGGCGGCCAGCGCCCGCAGCCCCTGATTGACCCGCACCAGCACCGCCGGCCCGCGCGCCGCCAGGCCCGCGATGGTCGGCGCCAGCGTGGCGCGCGCCGCCGGCTTCTCGGCGGCCGGCACCGCATCCTCGAGGTCGAGGATGATGCCATCCGCGCCGCGCTCATGCGCGCGGGCGATGAAGCGCTCGACATGCGCCGGTACGAAGAGCAGCGAGCGCCAGCGCGGCAGGGGCGGCGAGGAGGTGAGGGTCATTGCGGCGTGTCCTGTCCCGGAGCCGCCACTCTCCCCCCTCCCCCTGCGGCTGTGAAGCCCGCGGCCGCGGGCCACCGGGCGCCGCCGCCGCGGCACGCAATACCGCTCGGTATCATTTTCAGTGATAGTGACTATCGCGAAAACTGCCTTCCTTGCCCTCGCGCTCTCCGCGAAGAGTCCCCATGGGCCGCAACTGGGCCAGACTTGTCATCATTCGGCAACGCGAAGTCACGACTCCGGAATTATTTCTAAAATTCCGTCCAGCCTCTTCACGCTCCTGCGAGAACTGGCCGCCAAGGCCAGCCCCCGCAGCAGCGGGGCCGTTGGCTGCCGCCCGCCTCGCCGCGCCGACCGCGAAGGGAAAGGAACGACCATGGATTTCGGTGCCCCGCTGCGCGATCTGGGTCCCGTCGACGTCTCCGGCCTGCTCGAGGTGGTGGCCGGGCTGACCGAGGCCGACTGGACCGGCAACACCTTCCGCCAGGAGGCGCTGGCCGCCGGCGTGCACTCGGCCACCGACAACATCCTGATGAAGACCGAATGGCACCCCTCGGCCAGCGGCACCGGGCTGCAGCATTTCGAGGACCTCGTCTTCGTCTGGGCGAAGCAGAAGGGCGTGGACCCCGCCCCCTTCATGCCGATCGCGCGCGAGGACACCGATCTCTGGCCGGTCTACACCATGCCCGACTGGCTGCGCTTCAAATCGGTGCTGGAGCCGGTGGTACGCCAGGCCATCGCGCCGCTGCGCAAGCCGCATGGCGTGGTGACCCGCCTCGCCCTGGTGCGGCTGCGCGGCGGCGCCACCATCGCGCCGCATATCGACGGCCAGCCCATGGCCGCCCGCGCCCACCGCATCCATGTCTCGCTGAGCAGCACGCCGAGCGTCGAATACAAGATCGACGGCCGGAAATTCACCATGCTCAAGGGCCACGCCTACGACTTCAACAACCGCGTCCGCCACTCCGTCCGCAACAAGGGCCGCGCCGACCGCATCAACCTCTTCGTCGACTACTACCCGGATCCGGGCCTGTCGCTGCGCAACCCGCTCGACGTCTCGGCGCCGCGCTTCGCGCCCCCCGCGCCGCTGTACCAGGGCGCCTTCATCTGACCGGAGACAGGGGCTCCCCGCCAGCCGGGACTTGACGCGGGGCGCGCCAGACGCGAACCCGGCAGGACCGGCCCGATGGAGAGCCCCTTGGACCAGCCTGCCCCGCCCCCCGCCCGCCCGGCGGTGAAGCAGCCGCGCTCGCCCCGCGCCATCGCCACGCGCGAGCGCATCCTGGAGGCGGCGCGCGCGGAATTCGCCCGCCTCGGCCTGGCCGGCGCCCGGGTGGACGAGATCGCCGCCCGCGCCGGCGCCAACAAGCGCATGCTCTACGCCTATTTCGGCAGCAAGGAGGAGCTCTGGCTCACCGTGCTGGAAGGCGCCTATGCCGCCAAGCGCGAGGAGGAGCGCGCCCTCGACGTCGACGCCCTGCCCCCCGCCGAGGCCATGGCGCAGCTGGTGCGCTTCAACCTGCGCTACACCGCGGCGCATCCGGAATTCGTGGCACTCCTGAACCAGGAGAACCTGCACCAGGCGCAGTACCTGAAGCAGAGCGCACGGGTGCGGGCGCTCTACTCCCCACTGCTGGAGACGCTGCGCGCGGTGCTGGCCCGCGGCGAGGAAAGCGGCGCCTTCCGCCGCGGCGTCGACCCGCTGCAGCTCTATGTCACCATCGTCGCCATCGGGCATTTCTACGTGGCGAACCTGCACACCCTCTCCACCATCTTCGGCGCCGGGCTGGGCGATGAGGGCGCCCTTGCCAGCCGCGAAGCCCACTGCATCGACGTCGTCCTCGGCTATCTGCGCGCCTGACCGCGCGAGGCGGGGGCGCCGCCCCCGCACCCCCGCCGGGGAGGCAGGGCGTCCCCGGACCCCGCCATCGGTAACTAATCAGTTATGAAATGCGTCGGGCCGCTTGACGGGGGGCCTTTGTGGGGCGCAGGGTAACTGCATGGTTACCTTTCCGGCGGCGAGACCACCGGAAAACAGGGGAAACGACAAGATGGCAGACCGCCGCATCGGCATCGTCATGAACGGTGTCACCGGCCGCATGGGCATGAACCAGCACCTGATCCGCTCCATCGCCGCGATCCGGCAGGATGGCGGGGTGCGCCTGGCCAATGGCGACCGGCTGATGCCCGACCCGATCCTGGTCGGCCGCAACCGCGAGAAGCTGGAAGCGCTGGCCCGCGCCCACAACATCACCCGCGTGACCACCGACCTCGAGGCCGCGCTGGCCGCCGCCGAGGACGAGATCTTCTTCGACGCCGCCGCCACCTCGATGCGCGCCGGGCTGATCCGCCAGGCCATCGCCGCCGGCAAGCACATCTACTGCGAGAAACCCTCGGCCGAGAATCTGCAGGACGCGCTCGACCTCGCCCGCCGCGCCGAGCGGGCCGGCGTGAAGAACGGCATCGTGCAGGACAAGCTGTTCCTGCCCGGGCTGCGCAAGCTGAAGATGGTCATCGACAGCGGCTTCCTGGGAAAAATCCTCTCGGTGCGCGGCGAGTTCGGCTACTGGGTGTTCGAGGGCGATCTGCAGCCCGCCCAGCGCCCCTCCTGGAACTACCGCAAGGCCGATGGCGGCGGCATCATCCTCGATATGCTGCCGCACTGGCGCTACGTGCTCGACAACATCTTCGGCGAGGTCGAGAGCGTCTCCTGCCTCGGCGCCACCCATATCCCGCGCCGCATTGCCGAGGATGGCACGCCCTATGCGGCGGATGCCGACGACGCCGCCTACTGCACCTTCCAGCTCTCCGGCGGCATCATCGCGCAGATCAACAGCAGCTGGGTGACGCGCGTCCGCCGCGACGACCTTGTCACCTTCCATGTCGACGGCACCCATGGCAGCGCCGTCGCCGGCCTGACCAGCTGCCGCACCCAGGCCCGCGTCAACACGCCGAAGCCGGTCTGGAACCCCGACCAGCCCCAGGGCATCGATTTCTACGCCGGCTGGGAGGAAGTGCCCGACACCACCGCCTATCCCAACGGCTTCCGCCTGCAATGGGAGATGTTCCTGAAGCATGTCGTGGGCGAGATCCCCGACTATCCCTGGAACCTTCTCGCCGGCGCCAAGGGCGTGCAGCTGGCCGAGGCGGCGCTGCAATCCTGGACCGAGCGCCGCTGGGTCGACCTGCCGCGGCTGGAGGCCTGAGCGGTGCCCACCATCACCCTGCCCACCGCCGCCGGCACGCTGGAGGAATTCCGCACCAGCCCGCCGCGTGACTTCGCCCGTGCGACGCCCCCCTTCCCGCGCATCGCGCTGGCCGCCGCCCATGTGGTGGCCGATCCGCTGGCGGCGCAGGATCCCTGGCTGGACGCGAAGATCGACTGGGACCGCACCATCGCCTTCCGCCGCCATCTCTGGTCGCTCGGCCTCGGTGTCGCGGAAGCCATGGACACCGCCCAGCGCGGCATGGGGCTGGACTGGGCATCGGCGCAGGAGCTGATCCGCCGCTCCCTGGATGCCATGCGCGATTTCCCCGAGGCCAGCATGGCTTCCGGTGCCGGCACCGACCATCTGGCGCCGGGGCCGGATGTGACCATCGACGACGTCATCCGCGCCTATGAGGAGCAATGCGCGGCGGTGGAGGCCATGGGCGGCCGCATCATCCTGATGGCCTCCCGCGCCCTGGCCCGCGCCGCGCGCTCGCCGGCCGATTACGAGCGTGTCTATGCCCGCGTGCTGTCGCAGGTGAAGCAGCCGGTGATCATCCACTGGCTGGGCGAGATGTTCGACCCTGCTCTGGAAGGCTATTGGGGCCATCACGACCACAATGCGGCGATGCAGGTGGCGCTCGATGTCATCGCGGCCCATGCCGACAAGGTCGATGGCGTGAAGATCTCCCTCCTCGACAAGGACAAGGAGATCGCCATGCGCCGCCGCCTGCCGAAGAACGGCCAGGGCGGGGTGCGCATGTACACCGGCGACGATTTCAACTACGCCGAGCTGATCGCCGGCGACGAGGATGGCCATTCCGACGCGCTGCTCGGCATCTTCGACCCGATCGCCCCGGCGGTGGGCGGCGCGCTGGCCAGCCTGTCGCGCAACGATCTCAGCACCTTCCACGAGATTCTGGCGCCCACCGTGCCGCTCTCGCGCCACATCTTCCAGGCACCGACGCGCTTCTACAAGACCGGCGTGGTGTTCATGGCCTGGCTGAACGGCCATCAGGACCATTTCGTCATGGTGGGCGGCCAGCAATCCGCCCGCTCCCTCCAGCACTTTTCCGAGTTGTTCCGCCTGGCCGACAAGGCCGGCCTGCTGCGGGACCCCGACATGGCGGTCACCCGCATGCGGGCGCTGCTGGCGACCCATGGGGTGGCGTGAGATGTATCCGCTCTCGCTGAACACCGTCAGCGTAAAGGAAAAATGGGATCTGGCTGCCTGCATCGAGGGCTGCGCGCGGCACGGCATTCCCGGCATCTCCCCCTGGCGCGACGTGCTGCAGGCCATGGGCGTGGGCCAGGCGGCACAGCGCATCCGCGATGCCGGGCTGCGCGTCTCCGGCCTCTGCCGCGGCGGCATGTTCCCGGCCGCCGACCGCGCCGGGCGCCTTGCCGCCATCGAGGACAATCGCCGCGCCATCGGCGAGGCGCAGGCGATCGGCGCGGAATGCCTGGTGCTGGTCTGCGGCGGGCTGCCGCCGGGCTCCAAGGACCTGCCGCGGCGCGCGGGAGATGGTGCGCGAGGGCCTGCACGCCATCCTGCCCGAGGCGCGCGCCGCCGGCGTGACGCTGGCGCTGGAACCGCTGCACCCGATGACCTGCGCCGATCGCAGCGTGCTCTCCACAATCGGCCAGGCGCTGGATCTCTGCGACGAACTGGGCGAGGGCGCGGGCGTCGCGCTCGATGTCTACCATGTCTGGTGGGATCCGGATCTGGCGCGGCAGGTGGCGCGCGCGGGGTCGCGCATCGCCGGCTTCCATCTCTGTGACTGGAAGGTGCCGACCACCGATCTGGTCTTCGATCGCGGCATGCCGGGCGAGGGTGTCATCGACATCCCCGCCATCCGCGCCATGGTCGAGGCCACGGGCTATCGCGGCTGCGCCGAGATCGAGCTGCTGTCGCACAGCTGGTGGAAACGGGATCCGGACGAGGTCCTGGCCATCATGAAGGAACGTCACGCCACGGTCTGCTGAAGACAGGCCGGGCGCGCAGGGAGGAAACCCGCATGTCACTGTCCCGCCGCCATTTTTCTGTCGGTTTGCTCGGCGTGCCGCTGCTGGCGGCGCCCGGGCTGGTGCGCGCCGCGGCGCCGGGCTGGAAGCCCAGCCATCCGGTGCGCTTCGTCGTTCCCTTCCCCGCCGGCGGCGCCACGGATGTGGTGGCGCGGGTGCTGGCCGACCACATGACCGGCACGCTCGGCCAGCCCGTGGTGGTGGAGAACCGCACCGGATCGGGCGGCAATATCGGCATGGAGAATGTGGTGCGCAGCGCGCCGGACGGCCACAGCATCGTCATGGCCACCACCGGCACGCTGACCATCAACCCCTTTCTCTACAAGACCATGGGCTTCGATCCGCGCCAGGCGCTGGCGCCGATCTCCATGGCCTTCTCCACCGACCATGTGCTGGTGGTGAACAAGGCGCTGCCCGTCGCCACGGCGCAGGAGCTGGTGGCGCTGGCCCGCAGCAGGCCCGGCCAGCTGGCCTATGGCTCGGCCGGTTCGGGATCGTCGACGCATATGGTCGCCGAGCTGTTCAAGCTGGTCGCCGGCCTCGACATCCAGCACGTGCCCTATCGCGGCAGCGCGCCGGCGCTGAACGACACCATCGCCGGCAATGTGCAGCTGATGCTGGACCAGCTGCCCTCCGCCATCGGCCAGATCCAGGCCGGCACGGTGAAGGTGCTGGCGGTGACCGGCGCGCGGCGCAACGCCCTGCTGCCGGAGGTGCCGACCATGGCCGAGATCGGCCTGCCGGCCGCCGAGGCCTCCTCCTGGGGTGCCATCATGGCGCCTGCCGGCACGCCGCCCGCCGTGCTGGCCGGGCTGAACCAGGCGGTGCTGGCGGCGCTGGCCAATGGCTCGGTGCAGGAAAGGCTGGCGGCGGCGGGGGCGGATGCGCGCAGCTCCAGCCCCGAGGAGCTGCGCAGCTACATGGACAGCGAGAGCGCCAAATGGAGCCGCGTCGTCACCGAGGGCAAGATCACCGTGAACTAGGCGGGGCTTGACCGCGCCCCCGACACGGCCGCATGCCGGGCGGCGCGGAGGGCGGCGATGCGTGAGGACGGGATCGAATTGCGCCATGGCGCGGCCAGGCTGCGCCTGGCGCTGACCGGGGCGGAGCCGCGCTCCTGGCAGGTCGCGGGTCAGGAGCTGCTCTGGCCCGGCGATGCCGCCTTCTGGCCGCAAAGCGCGCCGGTGCTGTTCCCGACCGTCGGCTGGTGCCGCGGCGCCGAGATCCGCCATCGCGGCCAGGCCTATCCGATGGGCGTGCATGGCTTCGCGGCGGCGGCACGCTTTCGCCTGCAATCCAGCGGCGCGGACAGCGCGCTCCTGGTCCTGGAGGATGGCGAGGCGACACGCCGGCATTTCCCCTTCGCCTTCCGCCTGGCGCTGCGCTACCGGCTCGGCGCGCACAGCCTCTCCGTCGCCTTCCGCGTCGACAATCCGGGCCGCGAGGCGCTGCCCTATGCGCTGGGCCTGCATCCGGGCTTCCTGTGGGATCCGGCGCAGCCGGGCCAGAGCCTGCGGTTCTCCGCGGCAGAGACTCCCGCGGTTCCGGTCATCGCGCCGGGCGGTCTTTTTTCCGCACGCCGCCGCCCGGTGCCGTTGCAGGGGCGCGTGCTGCCGCTCAGCCCCGCCCTGCTGGCCGATGAAGCGCTGTGCTTCCTCGATCTCGCCAGCCGCAGCGTGCTGCTCGACCGTGGCCCGGCCGGGCGGCTGCGGCTGCGCTTGTGGGATTTCCCGCATCTCGCTCTGTGGTCGCTGCCGGGCGCCGGGTTCCTCTGCCTCGAAGCCTGGACGGGGCATGGCGACCCGGAGGATTTCGCTGGCGAGATCACGGAAAAACCCGCGATGCGGCTGCTGCCGCCGGGCGGCACGGCGCGGCATCGCCTGCGCTTCGAGGCGCTGCCGCCGCGCGGCTGAGCCGCGGGGCGCGGAAATTTCCGGGAACCCGCAAGGCGCTGCGCGTTTGGTCGCCGTCGGCCATGGCTTGGACATCTTCAAGCCCCTGCCTGGATTCCCGAGGAGCGACCCATGTATTTCCACGACAAGCGCCTGCAATATCCGGTTCGCGTCGAGACGCCCGACCCGCTCTTCGCGCGCCAGCTGCAGCAGGCCATTGGCGGCGTCGAGGGCGAGATCCGCGTCTGCCTGCAATACTTCTTCCAGGCCTGGGGCGCCCGCGGTCCCAACACCAAGTATCGCGACATGCTGCTGCACACGGCGACGGAGGAGATCGGCCATATCGAGATGCTGGCCACCGCCGTCGCGCTCAATCTCGACAAGGCGCCGCTGTCGCTGCAGGAAAGCACCGCGGCGGCCAATCCCGTGGTCAATGCGGTGATGGGCGGGGAGCGCCCGCGCCATGTGGTCGAGGGCATGCTGCAGCGTCACCTGCTCTCCACCGGGCTTGCCGCCATGCCGACCAATTCCGACGGCGTGCCCTTCGACTGCTCGCATGTCTATGCCAGCGGCAATCTCGCCGCCGACATGTATGCCAATGTGGCGGCGGAGGCGACGGGGCGGACCTTGGCCGTGCGGCTGTTCAACGCTGCGCATGATCCCGGCATGAAGGACATGCTGAGCTTCCTGATCGCCCGTGACACGATGCACCAGCAGCAATGGCTGGCGGCGATCGAGGAGATGGGCGGCGCCGCCGCGCTGCCGATCCCCGACAGCTTCGACCAGACGCAGGAGCGCGGCGAGTTCAGCTACGTCTTCTTCGGCACCGAAATCGGCGGCGCGCTGCCGCCCGAGGGGCGCTACACCCAGGGCCCGTCCCTCGATGGCAAGGGCAGCTTCAGCACCATGCAGAACACGCCCATGGGCGAGGAGCCGGTGCTCGGGCCGGCGCGCGAGGGCTCCGGCGCGCAGGCGGAGCAGATCGGCAAGCCGGCCGCCGGCTGAACCGCCGCCGGCGCGGCGGGCCGCGCCCTGCAACCTTTTCCCGCCGCCCAGGGTTGAGGGTGGAGAGCCGGCGCGCGCCCCCGCGCGCCGGCCCTGCCTGTCGCGCCGCCGCACCGCCCTGCGCCGGCGCCCTGCCCGACCAGGAGACTGCCGATGAGCGATAGGGTCCTGCTGTGGCGCCGCCACCTGCTGCAGGCCATGGCCGCTGCTCCCGCCGCCATGATGCTCGGCACCGCCCCACCCCGACGCGCCATGGCCCAGTCCGCCGCGCCCGCCGGCTACACGGTGCTGAGCCAGGCCGAGGCGAAGCTGCTGGAGCCGATCATCGCGCGGCTGATCCCGAGCGACGATCTCGGCCCCGGCGCGCTGGATTCCGGTGTCGCCAGCTTCATCGACCGGCAGCTCGCCACGCCCTGGGCGGCGGGTGACCATTTCTATGCCCAGGGCCCGTTCCACCCCGGTGTCGCCAGCCAGGGCTACCAGCTGCAGGACACGCCGGCGGCGCTGGTGCGCAAGGGCCTGGCGCGGCTGGCCGAAATGGTGCCGCAGCAGCGTGGCGGCCGCAGCTTCGACCAGCTCAGCCCGGCCGAGCAGGATGCGCTGCTGGGCGAGCTGGAGCGCGGCGAGCTCGACCTGTCGCCGGTGCCCGGCCCGCTCTTCTTCCAGAGCCTGCTCGACATCACCATTGAGGGCTATTTCGCCGACCCGCTCTATGGCGGCAACAAGGACATGGTCGGCTGGAAGCTGGTCGGCTTCCCCGGCTATTATTCCTCCTATGTGGCGGAGATCGAGCGGCACAATCTGCCCTTCCGCCGCCCGCCGCAATCGCTGGCCGATCTGGCGCGCGCCCATGCGGAGGACCACCAGCATGGTCTGCCGCCCTCACCACAATCGGTCGGGCCCTCGCATGCGGGGCATGAGCATGGCGGCATGCTGCCGCGCGACCGCCAGCCGGAGACCGCACGATGAGCCGCACCCTTCCGGCGGTGGACGCGGTGGTCATCGGCAGCGGCTGGACCGGCGGCATCGCCGGCAAGGAGCTGGCTGCGGCGGGGCTGAAGGTGGTGATGCTGGAGCGCGGCCGCCCGCAATGGACCGCCCCCGATTTCGCCAGCCCGCAGGTGCATGACGAGCTCAAATACGAGCGGCGCAACGCCATGCACCAGAACACGGCGACCGAGACCTTCACCTTCCGCAACAGCACCGACCAGACGGCGCTGCCGATGCGGCGCTGGGGCTTCGCCTATCCCGGCACGCATCTGGGCGGCGCCGGCGCGCATTGGGCCGGCGTCTGCTACCGCTTCGACGAGGTCGAGTTCCGGCTGCGCAGCCACTACACCGAGAAATACGGCGCCGGCATAATGGAGGGGCTGACCTCGCAGGACTGGCCCGTCACCTATGCCGATCTCGAGCCGCATTACGAGAGATTCGAGGCGCTGGCGGGAATCTCCGGCCGCGCCGGCAATGTCAATGGCGTGACGCCGGCCGATGCCAACCCCTTCGACCCGCCGCGGCGGAAGGATTATCCGAACCCGCCGATGAAGGTGCCCTTCGCCGCGGCGCTGTTCGGCGAGGCGGCGGCGCGCATGGGCTACCACCCCTATATCCAGCCCTCGGCGCTGGTGACGCGGCCCTACACCAATTCCGAGGGGCTCAATATGAGCCCCTGCTCCTATTGCGGCTTCTGCGCGCGGCATGGCTGCGAGCATTTCGCCAAGGCCTCGCCCAATATCTGCATCCTGCCGGCGGCGCTGAAGCTGGAGAATTTCGAGCTGCGCACCGAGGCCCAGGTGCTGCGCATCGAGCTGACGCCGGACCGCAAGCGCGCCCGTGGCGTCACCTATGTGAATGCGCAGGGCGAGGAGCTCTTCCAGCCCGCCGAGCTGGTCTATTGCTGCACCTTCGCCATCAACAATGCGCGCATGCTGATGCTGTCGGGCATCGGCCAGCCCTTCGACCCGGCCACCGGCCAGGGCCAGCTCGGCCGCAACTACACGCACCAGACCACCAGCAGCGTGCAGCTCTTCTTCGCCCAGGATTTCAACCTCAACACCTTCATGGGCTCCGGCGCCTCGGCGGTGACGATCGACGACTACAACAACGACAATTTCGACCATGCCGGCAAGGGCTTCATCGGCGGCGCCTATATCCAGGTGCAGGTGAACGGCGCCGGCCCGATCAATTTCCATCCGACGCTGCCGGAGACGCCGAAATGGGGCAGCGCCTGGAAGCAGGGCGTGCGGCGCTACTACAACCATTGCTGCAACATCACCATCACCGGCGCGCAGCAATCGCATGCGGGAAGCTGGCTCAGCCTCGACCCCACCTACAAGGATGCCTGGGGCCAGCCCCTGCTGCGCATCACCAGCGACATCCATGACAGCGACATCCGCATGTCGCACTTCGTCACCGAGCGCGGCACCGAGATCGGCCGCGCCATGCGCGGCGTGGAGCGCGCCATCGGCAATCCGCGCCGGAAGCCCTATAGCAGCACGGTCTACCAGTCGACGCATCTGACCGGCGGCACCATCATGGGCGACAGCCCGGCCAACAGCGTCGTCAACCGCTATGGCCAGAGCTGGGACGTGCCGAATGTCTTCGTGCTCGGCTCCAGCCTGTTCCCGCAGAACGCCTCCTACAACCCGACGGAGACGCTCGGCGCGCTGTCCTATTTCTCGGTGGAGGCGGTGAAGCGCGACTATCTGCGCAGCCCCGGCCCGCTGGTGCCGGCATGAGCCGCCTGACCTCCGCGGCGCCGGTGGTCGGCGCGCTGCTGCTGGCGGCGCTGGGCGGCGGCGTGCTCACCTATGTCATCGGCAACGACCCGGCGCCCACGGAGACCACCCGCCCCTCCCCCCAGCCCGAGCCGCTGCCGGGCTGGGCGCGCCAGGCGCTGGTCGCCAAGCCGCAGGATGGCGAGCAGATCTATGCCCAGGGCATCAGCAATGTCGCCGCCTGCGCCACCTGCCACGGGGCCCAGGGCATGCCGGAGCGCGGCGCGCCCTATCCGCGCCTGGCCGGGCTCTCCGCCGATTATGTCGCGAAGCAGCTCGACGACTACGCCAATGACGTGCGCCGCAACGAGCAGATGCGCCCGATCGCCCGCGCGCTGAACGGGCCGCAACGCGGCGCCGTGGCGCAATATGTCGCCTCGCTGCCGGTGCCCCAGACGCAGCTCTCGGTGGCCGATCTGGATCAGCGCGGGCGCGAACTGGATGAGGTGGGCGACAATGCCCGCGCCATTCCCGGCTGCGGCAATTGCCACGGCCCGCGCGGCCGCGGCGAGGGCGTGATGCTGCCCCCGCTGGCCGGCCAGCCCGAGGCCTATCTGGTGTCGCAGCTGAACGCCTTCCGCCAGCAGCGCCGCCACAATGACACGGTGGAGGTGATGGAGGGCATCGCCGCGCGCCTCAGCGACGCGGATATCCGGGCGCTGGCGCGCTATTTCAACCAGCTGGGCCCGGCGCGGCAGGAAGCCCGCAGCCAGCCCTGAGCGATGCCGGCCGGGCGCGGCGATGCGCCCGGCCGGCGTCCCGCCTCAGCCCGGCGCCATCAGGCTGACATGGGCGGCGACCACCTTCCAGCCCTCCGGGAAGCGCACCCAGGACTGGCTCTGCCGGCCGCGCCTGCCATCGGCCAGCAGCACATATTCCGTGTTGGCGACACCGAAATCGCGGCCGAAAGTGTGCAGCACGGTGCGCTCCAGCCGCCGCGCGCGGCGCGCCAGCTCGGCCGGCTGGCGGCCGGCGCGGAAGGCCGCGATCTCCGCATGGCCATAGAGGTTCTCGCCCACGCCATAGCGCAGCGTGCGCGCATCCTCCCAGAAGCTGTCATCCAGCACGGCGACGTCATTCTGCTCCAGCGCCAGGTCGTAGCGCAGGAAGGCCTCGCGCAGCTCGGCCAGCGCCTCGGGGTTGTCGATCTCGTGGCTCATCTCTCGCTCTCCTCAGCCCTGGGCCGCTTCCAGCGCGGCGGCGATGCCGACCAGCCGCGCATCGCTGCCGCGCGCGCCGATGATGGACAACCCGCAGGGCTTCCCGCCAGCCCGGCCCAGCGGCAGGCTCAGCTGCGGCAACCCGGCCAGGCCGGCGAAGGAGGTCAGCTGGCTGATCCGCTCCGACAGCGCATCCAGCTCCGGCAGGGGCAGGCCGAGCGGCGGCGCGGTGAAGGGGGTGGAGGGGATGCAGAGCACCGCGCCGCCCTCCAGCAGCGACGCGGCGCGCGCCCGCACCCGCTCCCGCACCGAGGCCGCGACCACTTCCTGCGCCTCGGTGAAGGCGGAGGCGATGGCCAGGTTGCGCGCGACATTGAAGGCGAAGCGCGGATTGGCGGCCTCGATCCAGGGGCGGAATTGCCGCCAGCCCTCGCGCCGCTGCAGGATGTTGCGCTGGCCGCTCCACACCGCGAGCTCGCCCGGCGTGCCGAGATGGATGCGCCGCGCCGTGCCGCCCAGCAATTTTTCCAGGGCCGCGACGGGCGCCTGCAGGGCCGCCTGCACCTCGGCATCGGCCAGGGCAAAAGCATCCTCGGCCAGCAGCAGCGGCGTCGGGCCGGGCTCGGGGATGGGCTCGTCCAGCAGCAGCGTCGCGACGCGGGCGAAGGTCGCGGCGTCGCGGGTGAACCAGCCGGTGGTGTCGAAGCTGACCGCCTGGTGGCAGACCCCCTCGAAGGGCAGGCGCCCATGCGTCGGCCGCAGCCCGTGCAGCCCGCAGAGGCTGGCCGGCACCCGCACCGAGCCGCCGGTGTCGGTGCCGAGGCCGATCTCCACCTCGCCCGCCGCCACGGCGGAGGCCGAGCCGCTGGAGGAGCCGCCCGGAAGGCAGCCCGGTGCCGCCGGATTGGGCGGCGTGCCGTCGAACTGGTTGAAGCCGAGGATGCCGAGCGAGATCTCGCAGGTCACCGTCTTGCCGGCGAGGTCGGCGCCGGCATCGAGCAGGCGCTGCACCATCCAGGCATGGCGCTGCGGCACGGGGTGGCTCCGCGGCCAGTCGGGATTGCCGGCGCCGGTCGGATGCCCGGCAATGTCGAACAGGTCCTTGGCGGCGAAGCGCAGCCCGGCGAGCGGGCCGCCGGGACGCCCCGGCAGCGTCAGGCGCGGCCCGGGCAGGAAGGCTGAGGCGGTGGGTTGGGTCATGCGCGGCGCCATGCAAACGCCGCGCCGCCGCTGGCGGGGCGCGCAACGAAAAGGGGCGCCTCGCGGCGCCCCTCCCGAACTCCGATCGCGGTGTCCGGCTTAGCGGAGCACGATCTCGACGCGGCGGTTCTGCGGCTCGCGCACACCATCGGCGGTCGGCACCAGCGGGCGGCTCTCGCCGAAGGCCTGGACGCTGATCGCCGAGCGGGCGACGCCGAGGCGGACCAGCTCGGCCGCCACCGCATCGGCGCGGCGCTGCGACAGGCGCTGGTTGTATTGCGGCGAACCGGCGCGGTCGGCATGGCCGGCCACTTCGATGCGCGTGGTCTGCACGCGGCTGCTGTTCTGCGCGGCCTCGCTGATGATCTGGCGGGCACGGTCCGTCAGGTCGGCGCGGTCGAAGTCGAAGAACACCAGATAGGTGCGGGCCGGGGCCGGGGCGGCGGCGGGCGCCGGGGCCGCGACCGGGATCGGCGCCGGCGGGGCCGGCTGGTTGAAGGCGTAGCGCAGGCCCAGCATGATCGAGTGGTTGTAGTTGTCGACCTCGGCGCCGCCGCGGGCCAGGGTCACGCCGCCCTGGCGGATGCGGGAGTCGAGCTCGGGCTGCAGCGTGCCGAGGAAGCGGTACTCGGCGGTCACCGCCAGGCCCGGCACGGCGGTGATCGGCAGGGAGAGGCCGAGGATGCCCTGGAAGGCGAACTGGCCGTCATCGCCATTGATGCGGATATTGCCGCCATTGGCCGCGGTGGCGCGGACATCGTCATAGTCGGTCCAGACATAACCGACACCGGCGCCGATATACGGGATCACCGGCCAGTTGAGCTGGTAGAAATCGTAATAGGCGTTGAACATCGCGCCATAGGAGCGGACGGTGCCGCCGCTGCGCAGCGGGCCGAAGCCGGTATAGCCGGTGATCTTGTCGACGTCGTTCTGGCGGTAATTGCCCTCGATCTCGGCGCGGACGCCGTTGCCGAAGCCATAGCCCAGCGCCAGCGCGCCGGCGAAGCCGACATCGAACTCGGCGCGGCCGGAGGGGCGCACGCCATTGTTGCGCAGGAAGCTGGCCGAACCGCCGGTGACGTCGATATCGGTGTTCTGCAGGAAGTTCACGCCGGCGCCGGCGCCGACATAGACACCGGTCACGGGCTGCGCCTTCGCGGCCAGCGGCAGGGCCAGGATGGTGGCGGCCAGCAGGGCCTTCTTGAAGGTCATCGGATGCTCCTCGCACATGCAGGGCGATGCGTTGCCGGCAATCTAGGCCCGTCCCGCATGGAAGAACAGTGACAGCGCGGACAGTCGAGCCGGGCGAGGGCAACTTGCGGCGACTTGTGGCAGGACTGCAACAGAACAGTCGTTGACACAGAAATGTGTAGTGGCGAAGCGGGCGGCGCGCACCATGTGGCGCAACTTACCGCGCCGTGGCCAATCCGCAGCCAGAGCGCCCTCAGCCCCGCCGCCGGGCCGCCAGCCGCACAGCCGCCAGCCGCACCGCCGCCTCGAACAGCGCCAGCGAGTCGAAGGGCAGGGCCTGGCCGTCCGGCGGCAGCAGCATGCCCACCCCCTCCCCCGCCGCCAGCGCGCCGGCCACCATGACATTGTCGGGCAGGCCGAAGCCCTCCACCGCGATGCCGGGCAGCGGGTCGCCCCAGGCGGCGCTCAGCGCATGGCAGCGCGCGGCGAAGGGGGTGGGGTCGTTGGAATAGCCGATCACCGGCGTGCCGCGCGCCAGGAACCAGCCCAGCTCCACCAGCGTGCCGGCATCGGCCGAGGCGCCGCGGAAGGGTGTCAGGTTCAGGATGGCCAGCTCCGCCGCTTCCATCATGGCGATGTCCTTGGCGAAGATCATCGGCCAGGCATGCTCCTCCTCCAGCGGGCCGAGGCTCAGCACATCCTCGTTCAGCGGGGTCAGCCCTTCCAGCCCGTGCCGGGCGCAGATCGCCAGCTTGCGCCGCGCATGCGCCGGCGCGTCCGGCAGGAAGACATCGGGCCCGGCCAGATAGACCTTCACGACAGCCCCGCCAGATTGTCCGGACCGAAGGAATGCGGCAGCAGCTCGGCCAGCGTCAGGCGCAGCCGCTCCGCCCCCCGCTCATCGACAATGCGCAGCAGCGTGTCCGGCCGGCCGAATTCGCGGATCTTCTGCCGGCAACCGCCGCAGGGGGTGCAGGGCGCGGCGCCGCCGCCGGCCACCACCAGCTCGGCGATGCGGCGGCCGGACGGGCCTGCGGCCGCCAGCACCATGGCGGCGATGGCGCCGGCCTCGGCGCAGCTGCCCTCCGGATAGGCGGCGTTCTCCACATTGCAGCCGGCATGCAGGCTGCCATCCTCGCAGCGCAGGGCGGCGCCGACGGCGAAGCGGGAATAGGGCGCATAGGCCCGGGCGCGCGCCGCCAGCGCGGCCGCCACCAGCGGGTCGGACATCTCAGCGTTCCTTCACATAGGGCTGGCCGGCGGCGCGGGGCGGCAGGGCACGCCCCATGAAGCCGGCCAGCAGCACCACGGTCAGCAGATAGGGCAGCGCCTGGATCGCCTGCACCGGAAAGGCGCCGATGCCGGGCAGCACCACGCCGGTCATGCGGATCGCCACCGCGTCCAGCAGGCCGAAGAGCAGGCAGGTGAGCAGGACGCGCCCCGGCCGCCAGCCGCCCAGGATCATCGCCGCCAGGGCGATGTAGCCGCGCCCGGCCGTCATCTCGCGCGAGAAGCCAGCGCCCTGGGCGGTGGCGATATAGGCGCCGGCCAGGCCGCAGAGCAGCGCCGCGATCATCACCCCGGCATAGCGCAGCCCGGCCACCGACAGGCCGGCGCTGTCCACCGCCGCCGGATGCTCCCCCGCCGCGCGCAGCCGCAGCCCGAAGCGGGTGCGGTACAGCAGGAAACCGGAGAGCGGCACCAGGGCGAAGGCCAGCCAGGCCAGCGCGCTCTGCCCACCCAGCAGCCCGGTGGAGAGCCGGCCCAGCAGCGGGATCTCGGCCAGCGCCGCGCCGCCCGGCAGGGCCAGCGGCAGGAAGCGCGCCGCCGCCGGCAAGGGCGGGGTCTGCCCGCCCATGCCGAACCAGGCCAGCGCCAGCGTCGCCGTCAGGCCGGAAGCCAGGATGTTGATCGCCATGCCGGAGACCACCTGGCTGCCGCGGAAGGTGATGCAGGCCAGCCCATGCAGCAGGCCCAGCGCGCAGGAGGCCAGGATGCCCGCCGCCAGCCCGGCCAGCGCCTGGCCGGTGAGGGCGGCGGTGGCGGCGGCGGCGAAGGCGGCCACCAGCATCTTGCCCTCCAGCCCAACATCGATGATGCCGGCGCGCTCGGAGAACAGCCCGGCCAGCGCCGCCAGCAGCAGCGGCACTGCCAGGCGCAGCGTCGCCGCCAGCACCGGCAGGATGGTGTCGAGCAGCTCCATGCGCTCAGCCCCCCGCCAAGGCGCGCGGCCGCAGCAGCCGCGCCAGAGGCTGGCGCAGCATGTTGCCGAGCGCCCCGGTCAGCAGGATGACCAGCCCCTGGATCAGCACGACGATCTCGGCCGGCACCTCGGGCAGCTCGAAGGCCAGCTCGGCGCCGCCCTGGGTCAGCGCGCCGAAGAGCAGCGCCGCCAGCAGCACGCCGAGCGGGTGGTTGCGCCCCATCAGCGCCACGGCGATGCCGGTGAAGCCATAGCCGCCGGTGAAGGCCAGCAGCAGCTTGTGCTGCGCGCCGAGCAGCTCGTTCACCGCGACGCCGGCGGCCAGGGCGCCGGACAGCGCCATGGCCTGGATGATCACCCGCCCCTGGTCGAGCCCGGCATAGCGCGCCACCTCGGCGCTTTCGCCCAGCATGCGCAGGCCGAAGCCCCAGGGCCGGCGCCAGACCAGCAGCCAGACGCCGAGCGCCGCCAGCAGCGCCAGGGGCAGCGCCAGATTGACCGGGGCGGAGCTGGGGAAGCCGAAGGCGGCAAGGCCGGGCAGGTCGGCGGCCGGCGGGAAGCGCGGCGTCTCCGGCGCCATGGAGCCGGGCGCGATCAGCAGGTTCACCACCAGATAGACCATCAGCGCCGCGGCCAGGAAATTGAACATGATGGTGGTGATGACGATGTGGCTGCCGCGCCGCGCCTGCAGCCAGCCGGGAATGGCGCCCCAGGCCGCGCCGAAGCCCGCGCCGCCCAGGATGGCCAGCGGCACCAGCAGCCAGGCCGGCAGCCCGCCCAGGTTCAGCGCCACCAGGGCGATGCCGAGCCCGCCCAGATAGGCCTGCCCCTCCGCCCCGATGTTGAACAGCCCGCCCTGGAAGGCGACGGCGACGGCAAGCCCGGTGAAGGCCATGTTGGTGGCGTAGTAGAGGGTGTAGCCCAGCGCGTCGGCCGAGCCGAGGCTGCCCACCGCCAGCGCCTTCAGCGCCGCCCAGGGGTCGCTGCCCAGCGCCCAGACCAGCAGCGCGGCCAGGCCCAGCGCCAGCGCCAGGTTCAGCAGCGGCAGCAGGGCCAGCTCGGCCCAGCGGGGCAGCAGGCCGGGCGAGGAAGGGGCCCCGCTCATGCCGCCTCCGCCGCCAGTCCGGCCATCATCAGGCCGAGGCGGCGCTCATCGGCCTCGGCCACGGGCAGTTCGCCCATCGCGCGGCCATCGAACATCACCAGGATACGGTCGGCCAGGGCCAGGATCTCCTCCAGCTCCACGGAGACCAGCAGCACCGCCTTGCCCGCCGCGCGGCAGGCCAGGATGCGCCGGTGGATGGCGTCGATGCCGCCAATGTCGACGCCGCGCGTCGGCTGGCCGACCAGCAGCACCGCCGGGTCGCGCTCCATCTCCCGCCCCAGCACCAGCTTCTGCTGGTTGCCGCCGGAGAACAGCCCGGCGCGCAGCCAGGTGACGCGCGGGCGGACATCGTAATCATGCATCAGCCGCGCCGCATGCGCGGCGATGGCGCGCGGCGAGAGCAGGCCGAGGCGCCGCCAGGCCGGGTCGCGCTGATGGCCGATCAGCGCGTTGTCGGCGGCGCTCCAGCGGCGCAGCAGGCCGGATCGCAGCCGGTCCTCCGGCACATGCGCCAGCCCCTGGCGGCGCAGCGCGGCGGCGCCGAAGCGGGGGCCCGGAAACACCGGCCGCCCGCCGAGCAGGATGCGCCCGCCGCTCGGCGCCCGCATGCCGGAGAGCGCCTCCAGCAGCTCGCTCTGGCCATTGCCGGCGATGCCGGCGATGCCCAGCACCTCGCCGCCGCGCAAGGCAAGGCTGACGCGCTTCACCCGCTCCACCCCGGCGGCGTCGCGCACCGACAGCGCCTCGGCCTGCAGCAGCACCGGGCCGGGCGGCCGGGCGGCGCGCGGCGCGGGCGCGGCCAGGCGGCGGCCGATCATCAGCTCGCCGAGCTCCGCCGGCGAGGTCGCGGCGGTGTCGCGATGCGCCACCATCCGCCCGCCCCGCATCACCGAGACGCGGTCGGTCACCGCCATGATCTCGCGCAGCTTGTGGGTGACCAGCAGCACGGTGCGGCCCTGGTCGCGCAGGGCGCGCAGCACGCGGAACAGATCCTCCGCCTCCTGCGGCGTCAGCACGCCGGTGGGCTCGTCCAGGATCAGCAGCTCGGCGCCGCGATACAGCGCCTTCAGGATCTCGACGCGCTGCTGCGCGCCGACCGGCAGCTCCCCCACCACCGCATCCGGGTCGACCGACAGGCCATAATCGGCGCCGAGCCGCCGCAGCGCCTCCCGCGCCCGCTTCGCGCCCCGCGCCAGCAGCACGCCGCCCTCGGCGCCCAGCATGACGTTCTCCAGCACGGTGAAGCGCTCCACCAGCATGAAATGCTGGTGCACCATCTCGATGCCGAGGCGGATGGCGTCGCGGCTGTCGCGGATCGCGACCTCGCGGCCATCGATCAGGATGCGCCCGGCATCGGCCTGGTGGAAGCCGTGCAGGATCGCCATCAGCGTCGACTTGCCGGCGCCGTTCTCGCCGATGATGCCGTGGATGCTGCCGCGATGGATGTCGAGATCCACCGCGACATTGGCGTGCACCGCGCCGAAGCGCTTGTCGATGCCGCGCAGCGCGAAGGCCGGCGGCACGCTGTCCTGCTGCGGCATCAATCGGGACAGGAATTGCTGCTCATATAGTCATGCACGCTGACCCGGCCGGCGACGATGTCGGCGCGCGCCTGGTCGATGCGGTCGCGCATCTCGCGCGTCACCAGCGACGCGTTGTTCTGGTCGAAGGCCAGCCCCACCCCGTCCTCGGCGATGCCGAGCACCCGCGTGCCGGGCTGCAGGCTGCCATGCCGCGCTGCCTCCAGCGCCGAGCGGGTGGCGACGTCGAGCTGCTTGACCATGCTGGTCAGCACCCGCCCCGGATGCAGGTGGTTCTGGTTGGAATCGACACCGATGCCGAAGCGCCCGGCATCGGCCGCCGCCTGCAGCACCCCCATGCCGGTGGCGCCGGCGGCCTGGAAGATGACATCGGCGCCGCGCTCGATCTGCGAGCGGGCGAGCTCCGCCCCGCGCACCGGATCGGCCCAGGCGGAGGGGGTGGAGCCGGTCATGTTCTGCAGCACCTCGATGCGCGGATTGACCGCGCGCGCGCCCTGCACATAGCCGCAGGCGAATTTGCGGATCAGCGGCACATCCATGCCGCCGACGAAGCCGATGCGCCCCGTCGCGCTCTTCATCGCCGCCAGCATGCCGGCCAGGTAGCTGCCCTGCTCCTCGCGGAACAGCACCGACTGGACATTCGGCGCCTCGACCACCGCGTCGATGATGACGAAGCGCAGCTGCGGGAATTCGGCCGCCACGGCGCGCACCGCGCTGGCCTGGCTGAAGCCCACCGCGATGATCGGGTTCATGCCGCGGCGGGCGAAATTGCGCAGCGCCTGCTCCCGCTGGGTGTCGGTCTGCGGCTCGAACTCCCGCACCGAAACGCCGCTGTCGCGGGTGAAGGCCTGGGCGCCATTGTGCACGCCCTCGTTGAAGGAGCGGTCGAACTTGCCGCCCATGTCATAGACCACGGCGGGGTTGATCTCGGCGGCGCGGGCGGCGCCGAGGCTGAGCAGCGCGAGCAGCGCCGCGGCGAGCAAGCGGATCATGGGGAAGCCTCGTCCTGGAAGCGGCCTTGGCGGCCTTCTGCGCCGCGCCGGTCCGGCGCGGCCTTGGGCATGGCCACCGCTCCGCGCCACCTCAGCCCTCGCCGCGCGCGGCATGGCCGGCCGCGGGGCGGCGGGCGGGCGGGAGGGGGAGCGAGTCGCGCATCGGATCCTGCCGGTGGCTGTGCCATGCCATTGTCACGCGGCGCGGCGCCGCGGATCAACCCTGCTCTCTGCGACGTCAACCGAGGCGGAGACGGGCGGGCCACACCGCCCTGCCGGCGGGGCGGGCCGCCACGCCCGGGCAGATTCCGCTTGCCAAGGCAGCGCATAGGGCCAAGCTGGCCGCTTCACGCAGCAGCCAGCAGGGGGTCCGCCAGGATGCGCGCCAATCATCTCCATGACGCCGACAAGGCGCATCTGGTCCATCAGCAGACCGATCTGAAGGGCTTCGCCGTCGATGGCCCGCTGCTGATGGCGGAAGGCGATGGCGTGTATGTGACCGACACCGAGGGCCGCCGCTACATCGAGGGCATGGCCGGGCTGTGGTGCGCCAGCCTCGGCTTCTCGGAGAAGCGCCTGGCCGAGGCCGCCTATCGCCAGATGCTGAAGCTGCCCTATTACCACACCTTCTATGGCCGCGGTCACGGCCCCTCGGCGGAACTCGCGGAACGCCTCGCCGGCCTGGCGCCGGCGGGGCTGAACCATGTGCTGTTCCAGTGCTCGGGCTCGGAGAGCAACGACGCCGCGATCAAGCTGATCTGGTACTACAACAACGTCCTCGGCCGGCCGCACAAAAAGAAAATCATCGGCCGCCTGCGCGGCTATCACGGCAACACCGTGGCCTCCGCCTCGCTTTCCGGCCAGCCGCACATGCATGCGGATTTCGACCTGCCCTATGGCGGGCGTTTCCACCACATCAGCAACCCCAACTACTATCGCGGCCACCAGGAGGGCGAGAGCGAGGAACAGTTTTCCGCCCGCATGGCGGCGGAGCTGGAGGCGCTGATCGCCGCCGAGGGCGCCGACACCATCGCTGCCTTCTTCGCCGAGCCGGTGCAGGGCGGCGGCGGCGCGCTGACGCCGCCGCGCGGCTATTTCGAGGCGATCCAGCCCATCCTGCAGAAGCACGACATCCTGCTGGTGGCCGATGAGGTGATCTGCGGCTTCGGCCGCACCGGCAATATGTGGGGCAGCGAGACCTACGGCATGCGGCCCGACATGCTCTCCTGCGCCAAGCAGCTCTCCGCCTCCTACCAGCCGATCTCGGCGCTGCTGATCTCCGACCGCATCCATGACGCGCTGCTGCAGGGCAGCGAGCGCAACGGCGTGCTCGGCCATGGCTACACCTATGGCGGCCATCCGGTGGCCTGCGCCGTCGCGCTCGAGACGCTGAAGATCTATGAGGAGCGCGACATCCTCGGCCATGTGCGCCGCGTCTCGCCCGCCTTCCTGGGCGGCCTCGCGGGCTTCGCCGGCCACCCGATGGTGGGCGAGGTGCGCGGCGTCGGCCTGATCGCCGGCGTCGAGCTGATGGCCGACAAGGCGACCCGCACCCCCTTCCCCGCCGCGCGAAAGGCCGCGCTGCTGGTGCAGCGCAAGGCCGAGGCCGAGGGGCTGATCCTGCGCGCCATCGGCGACCGCATCGCCTTCTCCCCGCCGCTGATCATCACCGAGGCGGAGATCGCCGAGCTCTGCGCCCGCTTCGGCCGCGCCCTCGACGCCGCCTGGGCGGAGCTGTCGGCCAGCGCCGAGCCCGCCTTGGCCTGAGCCTTGCGGATGCGGGCGGGGCTTGCCCGCGTCCCGCATCCGGGGCATGCAGGCGCCGCCCCCGGGACGACCGGCGGGGCGGCGCCGCCGCCCGGCCAGGCCGCCTGCCCTGCCTGCCCGGAACCTCTCCGATGCGCTTCTTCCCTGTCGCCGCCGCCCTGCTGGGCGCGGCGCTGCTCGCCCCCGCCACCGCCGGTGCCGAGGAGGGCGACGCCGCCCGCGGCCGCACCCTGTTCCAGCGCCAGTGCCAGGCCTGCCACCAGGCGCTCCAGCCGCGCCATGGCGTCGGCCCCTCGCTGCAGGGCGTGGTCGGCCGCGCCGCCGCCAGCGCCGCCGGCTACAACTACTCCCCCGCGCTGAAGGCCTCGGGCCTGACCTGGACGCCGGAGGTGCTGCAGGATTTCCTCGGCGCGCCCACCACGAAGGTGCCCGGCACCCGCATGATCCAGCGCGTCGCCGCCGAGCAGGACCGCCGCGACATCCTGGCCTTCCTGGCGCAGCAGGCCGCGCCTTAAGCCAGCTTCAGCGCACCCGCACCGCCGCGCTGGCCGCGGCCCCCTCGGCATCCAGCACGGTGATGCGGTAGATCCCCGGCCCCTGCGGCTCCCAGGGCGTGTCGCGCCGCGCCGCCTGGCTGTCCAGCGGCGCGCCATCCACCAGGAAGGTCAGCGGCCGCTGCCCGCCGGCGGCGCGCAGCTGCATCGGCCCCTGGTTCAGCTCCGCCCCGGCCGGCGGGAAGACCAGCCGCAGCCGGTCCGCCGAGGGCGCCTGCGCCAGGGTGGAAGGCCGCCGGATCGCCAGGGGCGGCGCCGGCCGGGGCGAGGCCGGCAACAGGGCAAAAATCCGTGCCAGCAGCGGCAGGGCCAGATGCGTGCCATTCGCCTCGCCGCTGCCGGCGACGATCGGCGCGCCATCCGGCCGCCCGACCCACACCCCCGCCACATGCGCCCCGTCGAAGCCGATGGCCCAGCCATCCCGCCCGCCCCAGGAGGTGCCGGTCTTCCAGGCGATACCCGCCGGCCCGCCGCCCGGGAAAGGCCGCGTCAGGATCGCCGCCACCTGCGCCGCGGCGGCCGGCGCCAGCACGATGCTGCCCTCCTCCGCCGCATCCGGCGTCCAGCGCAGCGGCACGGCGCGGCCGCCATCGCCCAGCAGCGCGCTGGCCCCCACCAGCTCGCGCAGCGTCACCCCGACCCCGCCCAGCGCCAGCGGCAGGGTCGGTTCCGCGACCGGCGGGAAACGCGGCGGCGCGCCGGCCCGCTTCAGCAGCGTGGCGAAGCGCAGCGGGCCCAGCTGGTCCAGCAGCAGCACCGCCGGCAGGTTCAGCGAACGCCGCAGCGCATCGGCCACGCTGATGCGGCCGGCGAAGCCATGGTCGAAATTCTCCGGCGCATAGCTGCCGAAGCGCTGCGGCGCATCGTCCAGCAGCGTGTCCGGCCGCGCCAGCCCGGCCTCGAAAGCCTGGGCATAGAGCAGCGGCTTCAGCGCCGAGCCCGGCGAGCGCACCGCCCGCGTCAGGTCCAGCGCCCCGGCCCGCGCCTCCTCGCCCCAGGCGCCGCCATCCAGCGCGCGGATCTCGCGCGTGCGCAGATCGGCCACCACCGCGGCGATCGAGGCCCGGTCGGGCAGCCGCTGCCGCGCCTCGGCCAGCATCTCCTCCACGGCGCGCTGCAGCGGTGCATCCAATGTCGTGGAGGTCTCGCCCTGCCGGCGTGCCTCGCGCGACAGATGCGGCGCCAGCGCCGGCATGGCCTGGCGGCGCCGGGGCACCGGGCTCTCGGCCAGTAGCGCATGGTCGGCCGCGGTGATGCCGGGCGCGCCGGCGGCGCGGCTGCGCAGCAGACGGGCGCGCGCGATCTCCGCCGCCTGCGGGTGGCGGTCCGGGCGTAGCGCCTCCGGCCGGCGCGGGATCGCCACCAGCAGCGCCGATTGCGCCGGATCCAGATAGCGCGGCTCCTGGCCGAACCAGGCCAGCGCGCCGGCCCGCACCCCCTCCAGATTGCCGCCCATCGGCGCCAGCGTCAGCCAGATGCGCAGCACGCCCTGCTTGCCATGGCGCGCCTCCAGCTGCAGCGCGCGGAACGCCTCGATCAGCTTGGCGCGCAGGTTCCGCGGCCGCGGCTCCAGCAGCCGCGCCGCCTGCATCGACAGGGTCGAGCCGCCCGAGACCACCCGGCCGGCGCGGATCCACTGCAGCGCCGCGCGGCCGATCGCCAGCGGGTCCACCCCGGGGTGCCAGCGGAACCGGGCATCCTCGGCGGCGATCAGCAGGTCGATGAAATGCGGGGGTACGTCCTGTGCCCGCGTCTCCAGCCGCCAGACGCCGCCAGGGGCCGGCAGGGCGGAGAGCGTGCGGCCGGAACGGTCGGTGACGACAACCGCCGCCTGCTCCAGGCGGGACAAATCGGGCGGAAACAACCGATCCAACGCAAGGGCAGAAAGGCATAAAATAAAAACAAGAAGAAGGCCGGGGAAAATGAATTTTCCCCGGACCCCTTTTCTTTTTTCCGTCAGGGCCGGCGGGCGCTGCCCGCCGGCATCGTCGCCCTGCATCTCAGCGCGGGGCGATGGTCAGGCGGCCGCTGTTCTGCCGCGCGAACACGCCCGGGCGATACATGTCCTCGAGCTGCGCGCCCGGCAGCTCGAAACTGCCCGCCGTCACCGCCCGCACCACCACCGCCACCCGCGCCAGCGGCGCGCCGGCGGTCAGCGTCATCGCCACCGCCACCCGGTCATCCAGCGCCGCCACACTGTCCGGCGCCGTCAGCGAACCGAGGAAAGGCATGCCCGACACCGCGCCGGAGGGCAGCTGCGTCTCCACCTCCCAGCCGGCCGGCAGGCCCTGCTGCAGCAGCGCGCGATGCGTCTCGCCGGTCTCCGCCCGGGCCTCCAGCAGCAGGATGAAGCGGTCGCCCTGGCGCAGCGTGTCCAGGTTCACATCCGTCCCCTCCATGGTCAGGAAGCGCCGGCTGACCCGCATGCCCAGGCGCGCCGCCGGCAGCGGCTGCGCCGGCAGCCCGGTCACCGAGACCGACTGCACCACCGGGCGGTCGGCCACATTGCGCGCGGTCAGCCCCGCCTCCGGCACCGCCAGGCCCAGCACCGGATTGCCCTGGCGCTCCTGCCCGTCGATGGCGATGCGCGCCGGCCGCCCGTCGCGCCCCAGCGAGGCCGCCAGCAGCACCGCCCAGGCCTGCTCCTGGGTCGAGGTGCTGCCCGGCGACAGCTCCGGCCCCGCCGGCAGCTTGGCCAGCAGCGGCGCCATCTGCTCGGCGCGCAGCCCGCTCTCCCGCATCAGCAGGGCAACGGCCAGCAGGTCGCGCAGCGGCGTGCCGAAATCATGCGCCCAGCGCCGCCGCACGCCGCTCTCCAGCGCCGCGTCGAAGGCCGCCTCGGCCCGTTGCACATCGCCCATCCGCGCCAGCGCCGCGCCCAGCTGCGCCATCGACAGCGGCGTCGGCAGCCGGTCCGTCATCTGCGCCAGCCGGCGCGTCGCCCCCGGCCGGCCGCGCCCGGCCAGCGCCAGCACATGCAGCCGATAGGCCTGGTCGGCATATTCCTCGGGCGAGCTCGGGCTCTCCTCCGCCGCCTGCTGCAGATGGTTCAGCGCCGCGGTCAGCGCGCCATCGGCGACCGTCGCCCCGGCGGCGCGGGCGCGCAGCAGCGCCTCGGTCGCATAGGCCGTGACCCAGGGGTCGAGCTCCCCCTGCGCGCTCCACAGCCCGAAGCCGCCATCCCAGCGCTGCTTGTCGAGCAGCGCCGCGACCGCGGCGGCGAGCTTCACCTCGCGCTCCTCGGCGGCCGGCCAGGCGGCCAGCGCCAGCGCCTTGGTCGCCGATTGCTCGGTGCACCAGAGCGGGAACTCCAGCGCCGCGCGCATCAGCGCCTCGGCATCATAGCGCACCGGCTGGCCCCAGCTGGCCCGCGCCACCGCCGTGCCCGGCACATAGCGCGACAGGTCCGGCGCCAGCCGCGCCTCGGCGCGCGGCGCCAGCTCGGTGATCGTCACCTCGGTGACGCGCGGGCGGGAGGAGCGGATGGTGATCCGGCTCTCCTGCGTCGCGCGATAGCCCTCGGGGCCGGTGACCGCCAGCCGCACCACCCCCTCGCCGGCGCCGGTGCTGCGCAGCGTGGCGGCGGGGTCGGCCCGCTCCCCGGTGCCGAGCGTGGCGCTGAGCCGGGCATTGCCCTCCAGCGCCAGCGGCCCCTCGACCGTGATCTCCGCCGTCACCTCGCCGCGCGGCAGCTCCAGATTGTGCAGCAGCAGCGGCATGCGGGCGCTGTCGCCCGGCGCCAGGAAGCGCGGCAGCAGCGCCTCGGCCACCACCGGGTCGCGCACCAGCAGCGGCCGGCTGGCCGAGCCCACGCGCCGCCCGGCCCAGGCCACCGCCATCAGCCGGATCTCGCCATTGAATTCCGGCAGGTCGAGCGGCACCCGCGCCACGCCATCGGCGCCCACCGCCACCACGCCGGAGAACAGCGCCACGACACGCTGCGGCGGGGTGATGCCGCTGGCCGCCGCATCGCCATCGCCGCCCTGGCGCAAAGCCGCCAGCTCGCCCTCGGGCGGCGGGATCAGCCTTCCGTAATCGTCGCGCAGATCGGTCCCCAGCCGCCGGCGGCCGAGGAAATGCGCCGCCGGGTCGGGGCTCTGGAACTGCGTCAGCCGCAGCACCCCTTCATCCACCGCGGCCAGCGTCAGATGCGCCATGCCCTCGGCGCCGGTGATGCGCAGCGGGATCTCGGCGCGCTGGCGCGGCCGCAGCTTCTCGGGCGCCTCGATGGCGACGCCGAGCCGCCGCGGCGCCGGGTCCAGCGCCACCCAGGCGAGGCCCAGCGCGCGGCGCGGCTGGCCATCGGCGGCCGCGCCGGGGCGGAAGACGGTGACGGCGGCATAGGCGCCGGGACCCCAGGCGGCGTCGACCGGCAGTTCCACCTCATTGGCACCCTCGCGCACCGGGATGTTGCGCAGGCTGATCAGCCGGTTGGTCAGCACCGCGAGGCTGGCCTGGCCGGCGAAGGGCGACTGGATGTGCAGGCGCGCCGTGGCGCCATCCGGATAGGCGGCGCGGTCGGCCGAGACATCGACCTTGTCCGGCACCTCCGGGCTGTCCGAGCCGACCCAGCCGGAGCGGAAGCGCACCGCGGCGATGGCGAGCCCGCCGGGCTGCGTCACCTCCAGCCGGTAGCGGCCGAAGGGCAGCGTGCGGGCGAAGCGCCCCGGCTTGTCGGGCGCCGTGGTCAGCGTCGCGCTGTCCACCGGCTCGTCCTGCCAGACCGTCTCGTAGCGCGCCATGCCGCCGCGGGTGACGATGCGCCATTGCGGCCGCTCGCGCACCAGCCGCGCCTGCAGCCGGCCGGACAGCGCCTGGCCCTCGGGGGAGACCAGGGCGACATCGAAGCCGGCCTCGCTGTTCGCCTCGACGCTGCCATACTGGAAGCCGGGGCGGATCGCGATATAGGGGTTGGCGCCGCGCACCGGCACCTCGACCTGGCTGCTGGTGGCGCGGCCATTCGGGTCGGCGACGCTCAGCGAGAAGCGCGCGCGCAGCGGCCGCGAGGTGTCGGGCAGCTCCGCCAGCCGCGCCTCGAAGCTTCCGCGCCCATCGGCATCGGCGGTGACGCTGCCGCCGGGGATGGCGCCGCCGCTGAAGGCTTCCTCCGACAGGCCGAAGCGCCAGCCCTCCCACGGGCTGCGGCGCTGCGTGCCATCGGCGGCGTCGGTGGCGAAGGGCGCGGTGTCGACCGAGAGCTGGCCTTCCACCTCACCCTCCAGCCCGGCGCCGGGCGCGCCATAGAGGAAGCGGACCTCATAGGGGATGGCCAGCGGCTGGTTCAGCAGCAGCGGGCCGGGGGCGGGGCCGAACTGCACCGCCAGCCGCTCCGGCACGAAGGCCTCGACGCGGAAGCTCTGCACCGCCAGCGGCGGCTGGTCCGGCTCCAGCCGGGCGTTGATCGACCAGAGCCCGGCCGCCGCGCCGGCCGAAAGCGGCACCGGCCAGGAGAGCGAGCCATCCGGCCCGCGCGTCGCCACCGTCTCCGCCGCCACCTGGCCGTTCGGGCGCATCAGCTGCAGCCGGATCGGCAGGTCGCGCGGGGCGCCGGCGGCGTCGCGCAGCAGGCCGCTCAGCTGCACCGTCTCGCCGGGGCGGTAGATGCCGCGGTCGAGCCACAGGAACAAATCGAGCGGCCCGGGCTGCGGCAGCCCCTCGGCGCCGCGATCGGACAGGTCGAAGGCGGCGGCGTCGAGGTCGAGCGCCACCAGATCGTCCCCCGCCTCGGCATGCAGCGCGACCGGCGCCATCGGGCCGGTGCCGCGCAGCAGCGGCGCCGGGAAGCGCACCAGCCCGTCGGCATCCGTCTCGGCCTCGGCCAGGATGTCATTGGCGCGGGAGAGCAGCGCCACGCGCACCCCGGCGCGCGGCGCCGCCTCCTGCAGCCCGCGCAGCTGCGCCGCCAGGCCTTCCTCGCCGCGCCAGGCGGTCAGGCCGAGATCGGTGCTGAGGATCGGCAGGCCGGCGATCAGCCGCTCGCCATTCTGCTGCCCCGGCCCGGTATCCTCGGCCGCCAGCAGCACATAGAGGCCGGGCCCGGCCTTGTTGATCTCCTCCGGCAGCGGCAGCACGGTGCGGTTCAGCGCGTTGGCGCGGAAATTCGGCACCTCGGCGCGGCCTTCCCAGACGGTGCGGCCCCAGCGCTCCGGCACCTGCTCCGCCATGTAGTCGGACAGCGCGTCGCCGCGCGGCGCCCAGTCGGCGAAGGGGCGCAGGTTGCGCTCCGTCACCCGCACCAGCCGCAGCTTCAGCGCGCGCACATTCATCGAGGCGAGGCCCACCCGCGCCGCCTGGCCGCGCGGCAGGATGAAGCGGGTGCCGTCGAACACCAGGCGCGGCCGGCGGTCCGGCATGGCGATGGCCAGCGGCGTGTCCTGCCGCAGCCGCACCCCATCCTCGCCCGGCAGGCCGGCGCGCAGCGTCAGCCGCGAGGTGGTGCCCCAGGGCAGGCCGGCGATGCAGATCTGGCCGTCCTCGCGCGTCACCGTCAGGTTCGGGATCGGCGGGTCGGCGCGCAGATAGTCGCCCGGCTGGTATTCATTGCCGCGGTTCAGCGTGCCGTAGAAGCTGAGGCAGGCGCGCGCCGGCTCGGCCTCCGGCTCGGTGCGGATGTTGCGCAGCAGCAGCCCCGCCTCGCGCCGCGCATTGGTGAGCGCGGCGCGCACATTCTGGTCGAGCGGCGCGCGCTGCTGCGCGGCTTCCAGCGCCGCCACCGTCTGCACCCATTGGTCGAGCTGGCGGAAGGCCAGCGCCATCAGCACCAGGGCGGGCACCTCGGGCTCGCCGGCGGCGGAGAGGGTGAAGCTGCGCCAGGCCGCCTGCAGCGCCCGCTGCGGCTCGGGCGGGGTGCGCGAGAGCTGGGCGCGGCCGAGCGCCAGCCACTGCTCCGGGCTCGCCTGCGGCATGCCCAGCCGCTGCTCCCAGGCCGCCGCCGCCGCCGCCCAGTCGCCGCGCGCCTCGGCCTCGCGCGCCCTGGTCTCGGCCTGGGCGCGCAGCTGCGGGCTGGCCGCCGCCGGGCCGCGCCGCAGCAGCTCGCGCGCATAGGCGCCGGCATCGCTCTCCAGCCCCGGCGGGCGGAAACGCATATCCTGCGCCATCGCGGCCGGCGCCAGGAAGGGCAGCGCCAGGCCGAGCAGCAGAGCGGGCAACCGCCCCGCGCGCAAAGCGGGGCGTGGAGGGCGGAAGGGGCGCATCGGCTAATCCTCGGGACTTTGGCGGCAAGCTAGGCCGGTTGGATTTCGCCGCCCATCGGGGCAGAGGCCGGAACCCGCCCTGGTGCCGCGCTTGTGACAGAGCGCAACCGGCGCCGCGCCGCCGCTTGTGATGCGCATGGCGCTTTGTTCAGGACGGCGCGGCCGCGCGCGGCGCTAGGCTTCGCGGCATGGACAGGCGCGCCTTTCAGGCAGCGATCCGCTTCGGGCTCGGGCCCCGGCCGGATCAGCCCCTGCCTGACGATCCCATCGCCTGGCTGGACGCGCAGCTCGACGCGCCGGACCGGCCGCCACCGCCGCCCCAGGGCCTGGAGCGGCCGCCCGAGATCGCCGATGGCTACCGCCTCTGGCGCGAGCTGGATGCCGCCGGCCAGCCCGGCCCCGGCCAGCCCAACCCGATCGAGGAGAATTTCCAGGCCGAGGCGCGCGCGGCGCTGGCCTGGCGCATCGACACCGACACGCCCTATCGCGAGCGGCTGGTCGATTTCTGGGCCAACCATTTCACCGTCAGCAAGCGCGCCGGCTATCCGGTCTCCACCGTGCTCGGCCCCTATCTGCGGCAGGCGATCCGGCCGCATGTGACCGGGCGCTTCGCCGAGATGCTGCTGGCGGTGGAGCGGCATCCGGCGATGCTCGGCTATCTCGACCAGAATGCCTCGGTCGGGCCGAACAGCGCCTGGGGGCGGCGCAGCGGCCGCGGCCTGAACGAGAATCTGGCGCGGGAAATCCTGGAGCTGCACACGCTCTCCCCCGCCGCCGGCTACAGCCAGCAGGATGTCACCGAATTCGCCCGGCTGCTGACCGGCTGGGGCTATGAGCGCAATCGCGAGCCCTTCGGCACGCTGTTTCGCCCTGGCAATCACGAGCCGGGCGAGAAACGCGTGATGGGCCGCAGCTGGCCGGAAGGGCCGGAGGCCTCGGAGGCGGCGCTGCGCTTCCTGGCCGGGCATCCGGCGACGCATCGCCACCTGGCGCTGAAGCTGGTGCGGCATTTCGTCGCCGACGACCCGCCACCCGAGGCGGTCGCCCGCATCGAGGGCGTGCTGCGCGACACGGAGGGCGACCTGAAGGCCGTCGCGCGCGAATTGCCGCGTCTGGAGGCGGCCTGGGATCCGCCGCTTTCCAAGCTGCGCGCGCCGCAGGACTACATCACCGCCGCCTGTCGCGCCTGCGGCGCCCCGGGCGATGCCATGGCGCGCCCGGCCTATGGCGCCGGCTTCACCCTGAACCAGCCGCTGTGGAACGCGCCGCAGCCGAATGGCTGGCCCGACACCGCCGCCGCCTGGCTGGGGCCGGAGCCGGTGATGCAGCGCCTGGACTGGGCCTTCGACATCGCCGGCCGCTTCGCGCGTCTGCCGCCCATGGCGGTGCTGGAGACCGCCCTCGGCCCGCTGGCCGGCGAGGAGACGCGGCAGGCGGTGCGCCGCGCCGGCTCGCCGCGCGAGGGGCTGGCCCTGTTGTTCGCCAGCGCGGAGTTCCAGCGCCGATGAGCCACCTTCCCCCGATCGGCCGCCGCGGCCTGCTGCTCGGCCTCGCCGCCCTGGCGGCGACCCGCCATGCGCGGCTGGCCGTCGCCGCCACCCCCGCCCCCGGCCTGCCGGCGCCCGAGGCGCGGCTGGTCGTCATGCTGCTGCGCGGCGCGATGGACGGCATGACCGCCCTCGCCCCCTATGGCGATGCCAGCTACGCCAGCGCGCGCGGCGGCATCGCCCTGCCCGAGCCCGGGCAGGAGGGCGGGGTGCTGGATTGCGGCGGCTTCTTCGGCCTGCATCCGCGGCTGGCGGCGATGCATGGCTTCTACCGCGAGGGCGCGCTGCTGCCGGTGCATGCGGTGGCCGGCCCCTATCGCAACCGCAGCCATTTCGAGGCGCAGGACATGCTGGAGAGCGGCGCGCCCGAGCGGCTGAGCTCCGGCTGGCTGAACCGGGCCCTGGCCGGGCTGCCGCCGCCGCGCGGGGCGCAGCCCGATCTGGCGCTGGCGCTCGGCCTCGACCTGCCGCTGCTGATGCGCGGGCCGCGCCGCGTCGGCATGTGGGCGCCGCCGCGCCCGGCCCGGCCGGCGCCGGATCTGTATCTGCGCATGGCCGACCTGCTGCATGCCGATCCGGAGATCGGCCCGGCCGTCGCCGACGGGTTGCGCGGCCGTGGCTATGCCGAAGGTATCCTTCAGGGGCCGCCGCCGGGCGGCGGCTTCGCCGCGCTGGCGGGGGCCGCCGGGCGGCTGCTGGCGGCACCCGACGGGCCGCGCGTCGCCGCGCTGGAGATGACCGGCTGGGACACCCATGCCGACCAGCTGCGCCGCATGCTGCCGGTGCTGGGCCAGCTGGATGACGGCCTGGCCGCGCTGCGCGCCCATCTGGGCGAGGCCTGGGGAAGCACGGCGGTGCTGGTGATGACCGAATTCGGCCGCACCGCCCGCATCAACGGCAATGGCGGCACCGATCACGGCACCGGCGGCGCCGCCTTCCTGGCCGGCGGCGCCATCGCCGGCGGGCGCGTCCTGGCCGACTGGCCGGGCCTTTCCGAGAGCCAGCTCTACGAGAAACGCGATCTGCAGCCGAGCCGCGACCTGCGCGCTTTGGCCAAGGGGCTGCTGCGCGACCATCTGCGCCTGCCGCCCGAGGCGCTGGAGCGCGCCTTCCCCGGCAGCGCGGCGATCGCGCCGGAGGCCGGGCTGATCCGCGCCTGAGCCGCGCCGCTCAGCCCCAGGCTTCGGCCGCCAGCGCCACCAGGTTGCGCAACAGGGGCGAGCGGTCGGCGGCGCGCCAGATCATGGCATGCACCAGGCGCGGCGCCTCGCCTTGCAGCGGCACCAGCGCCAACTCGGGCCCGGCGAAGCTGCGCGCGCTCTCGGCGGCCAGCGCGATGCCGGCGCCGGCCAGCACCAGGCCGCAGGTGGCCAGGAAATCCGGCGCCTCCGCCACCGCGCGCGGGGCGAAGCCGGCCAGGCGGCAATGCAGCAGGATCTCCTCGCGCAGCGGCATCGGCGCGGCGGGCAGGATCCAGCTCTCCTCGCGCAGGGCCGTGAGCGGCAGGGAGGCCGCGCCGGCCATGGGGTGCCAGGCGGGCAGCAGCGCCCGCATCGGCTCATCCGCCAGCACCTGGCGGGCGAGATCCGGCGTCTCCGGCACCACGCCGCCGAAGGCCAGGTCGATGCGGCGCTCGCGCAGGGCGGCCGGCTGGTCGGGGCTGCTCAGCACGCACATCTCCACCGTCACGCCCGGGCGGGCGGCGCGGTAGCGGCGGATCAGCGCCGGCGCGCCGCCATGCAGCGTCGGCACGCTGAGGCCGATGCGCAGCCGCCCGGCCTCGCCGCGCAGGCCGCGCCGGGTCATCTCCAGCGCGCCCTCCACCGCCGCCACCGCCTCGCGCGCCTGCTGCAGCACCTCCTCGCCCAGCGGGGTCAGGCGGGTGGCGAAGCGGTCGCGATGCAGCAGGCGCTGGCCCAGCACATCCTCCAGCCGCTTCACCAGCTGGCTGACCGCCGGCTGGGTGGTGCCCAGGCGCTGCGCGGCGCGGCTGAAGCTGCCCTCCTCGGCGATCGCCACCAGGCAGCGCAGATGCCGCAGCTCGATCCCCTGCATAAGCTAGCCTTATCCCAATACGGCCAAGCATTATTGGACAGGATCGCGCCTGTCGAGATGCTGGGCGGGCCGCCGCCACCGCGCGCGCGGAACCAAGGGACACAGAATGAGCATCTCCACCAGGACGGGCGCCGGCACGGCGCCGGCCGGCATGCTGCTGCTGCTGATGGCGCTGACCGGGCTCGGCCAGATGGCGACCAATCTGGTGGTGCCCTCGCTGGCCCGCATGGTGGCGGATCTGTCGCTGGAGCTGGAGCAGGCCGGGCTGATCATCTCCGCCCTGCTGCTGGGCATCGGGCTCGGCCAGCTGGTGGTCGGGCCGATGTCCGACCGCCATGGCAGGCGGCCGGTGCTGCTGGCGGGGCTGGTGCTCTATGTGCTGGCCGGCATCGGCGCGGTGCTGGCCGAGAGCGGCGGCGCCCTGCTGCTGGCGCGGCTGCTGCAGGGCTTCGGCGCCAGCGCCGGGCTGGCCCTGCCGCGCGCCATCGCCCGCGACCGCTTCGAGGGCGCGCTGTTCCTGCGCGTCACCTCGCTGCTGACGCTGGCCATGGCGGTGATGCCGGGGCTGGCCCCGGCCATTGGCGGCGCGGTCGCCGGGCGGTTCGGCTGGCGCGCGGCGCTGGCGGTGAGTGCCGCCGCCGGCGCGCTGGCGCTGCTGGCCGTGCTGCTCTCCCTGCCCGAGAGCCACCATGCGCGGCAGCGCGGCGGCGGGTTGGCCGACAGCCTGGCGGGTTATGCGCGGGTGCTGCGCTGCCGCCCCTTCCTGGCCTATGCGCTGGCCTCCGGCGCCGCGATCGGCGGCGCCTATGCCGAGGTGGCGGCGGCCCAGGCGCTGTTCCAGACCCATCTGGGCTGGGCCACGGGCAGCATCAGCCTGGCCGCCGCCCTGTTTGCGCTGGGCTTCCTGGTCGGCGGGCTGGCGGCGCCGCGGCTGCGGCTGGGGCCGGCGCAGCGCATCCAGCTCGGCATCGCGCTGATGCTGGGATCGGCGCTGGCGCTGCTGGGCCTGGCGCTGGCCGGCCGGCTGGGCGGCGAGGCCGCCATCGCGCTGATCATGCTGTCCCAGGCGGGGGTGGGCTGCATGGCACCCCCCGCCATCGGCCTGGCGCTGCTGGCGGTGGAGGGGGCCGCCGGCACGGCGAGTGCCGTGCTGGGCGCGCTGCACATGGCGCTGGGCGCCACCTCCGCCGCGGTGATCGGCCTGCTGGCGGCGCAGATCGCGCCCGGGCTGCCGGCGGTGCTGCTCGGCTTCTCGCTGATGGCGCTGCTGGCGCTGCGGCTGGCGCGGCCCGGCCGGGGCTGAGCCCGGCCGGCGAGCCGCCTACTCCTCGCCCAGGGCGCGGCGGAAGGCGGCGAATTCGGCCGCGCCGGCGAAGGCCTTCTGCGTGCCCTGGCGGGTGATGGAATCGGCGGCGTAGCGCGCGCCCCAGCGCATCGCGGCCAGGGTGTCGCCATGCGCGGCATAATGCTGCGCGAAGGCCCCGAGAAAGGCGTCGCCGGCGCCGCTGGTGTCGACCGGCTTCACCTTCACGGCCGGCACATGCTGCGCCGGGCCATCCGCGGTGACCAGCAGCGCGCCCTCGCCGCCCAGCGTCACGATCACCTGCTTGACGCCGCGCGCCACCAGCGTGCGCGCCGCGGCCTCGGCCTGTTCGCGCGTCTCGGCCGGCAGGCCGGTCAGGATGGAAAGCTCGGTCTGGTTCGGCGCCAGGAAGGTGGCGCCCAGGATGCGCGACACGTCGAGCTCCGGCACCGCCGGCGCCGGGTTCAGCAGCACCGGAATGCCGCGCGGCGCCGCCCAGGCGATGGTGTGGTAGATGGTCTCCAGCGGGATCTCGAGCTGCAGCAGGATCAGCCCGCAGCCCGCCAGATCCTGGGCCGCCGCATCGACATCGGCCGGCAGCAGATGCTCATTGGCGCCCTTGACGATGAGGATGCGGTTCTCGCCCGAGGGCTCGACGAAGATCGGCGCCACGCCGCTCTGCGTGCCCGGCACGGCGCGGGCATGCCGCGTGTCGATGCCGAGGTCGCGGAAATTCTTCAGCGTGCCCTCGCCGAACAGATCGTCGCCGACGCGGGTCACCAGCATGACATCGGCGCCGAGCTTGGCGGCGGCGACGGCCTGGTTCGCCCCCTTGCCGCCATGGCCCATGCTGAAGGAGGGAGCGGCGAGCGTCTCGCCCGCCGCCGGCAGGCGGTCGGTATAGGTGATCAGGTCGACCATGTTGCTGCCGACCACGGCGATGCGCGCGCCCATCGAAGCCGCTCCGTTCAAGCCAGGGATGAGATGGTGCCGGCCAGCCGCGCGGCGGCGTCCCGGTCGAGATAGCCGGCGCGCACGGCGAAGTCCGCGCGGCCCTTCGGCGGCAGCAGGCGCACATGGCCCTTGCGCTTCTCCGCCGCATAGCCCTCGGGCTGGCAGGTGGAGGGCAGCGCGAAGGCGGCCACCTTCTGGTCCGGGTCGTTCAGGATCCAGCGCACGCAATGCGGCAGCGCGGCCGGATCATAGGAGAGGGCGAAGCCATCGCCCTCCGGCCGCCGCAACATCAGATGCGTCCGGCCCTCGCCATCGCGGCCAAGGCCCGACAGGTAGAAGACCTGCTCCGGGTCGTAGAGATGCGGCTCGTCGAGCTTCGCCATGCGCGCCGGGTCGCTGGCCAGCGCGTCGATCAGCGCCAGATAGTCCGGATTGGGCGTGACATGCGCCGGCACGGCGCGGCGCACGGCGACGCGATCGGGCGTGTAGGGCGCGGCCTGCAGCAGCTCTGCCCCCGGCACGAAGGCGAAGTTGACGTGGCACATATACATCAGCTCCATCGGCTTGCCGGAGCGGTTCTCCACGGCGAGGCCGATGTCGAACAGGCTCTGCCCCGGGCGGAGCGTGACCGAGGGCTGGGCGAGGTAATGCGGGCCGAAGCCCATGACATGGTCGCGGGCGGAGACGGCACGCAGGAACGGGCCTTGCGCATCCTCGCCCCATTCCAGCCAGGCCGATTGCATCTCGGCGCAGGGGAATTCGCCATGCGGCGCGTGGTCATCCTCCGCCGTCGGCACGCCGTTGCGCAGCAGGCCGCTATGGAAGGCGAAGCAGCCATAGGTGCCGCCGATGACACTCGCCGGGCGCGGCATGTCGAAGCCGCTGGCCATGGTCAGGTCGACGCCATCGAAGCGCGCCGCCCAGATCATGCCGCCCATCCAGGGCAGGATCTCCACCAGGCCGCGCGCATTGGTCAGGCGCAGGGCCGAGACGCCGGACGGATAGCGGTGCAGCGTCGCGTGCAGCTCGCCGGCGGCGAAGACCTCCCGCGGGGCCTCGCCGCAGAGCGATGGGTGCAGGGGGATGGTGGCGGTGACGGCCATCTCAACTTCTCCGCATGCGCCAGGCGGCGAGGGCGATGGAGAGCAGCAGGAAGCCGCCCCAGATCAGGTCCACCAGGAAGTTGCTGAAGCGCATGATCTGCAGCCCGGAGGAGAGCAGCATCAGCGCCACCAAAGCGAGGGCGATGCCGGGCACCGAGCCCTTGCCGCCGGCCGGGTTGGTGCCGGCCAGCACCGCGATCAGCACCGCCTGCAGCAGATAGGAGGTGCCGTAATCCGACTTCGCCGCATTGGTGCGGCCGGAGAGCAGGATGCCGGCGATGGCGGCCAGGCCGCCGGTCAGCATGTAGGAGAGGAAGACGGTGCGGGCGCTGCGCAGCCCGGCGAAGACGGCGGCCTTCGGGTTGGTGCCGATCAGCGTCAGGTTGATGCCGAAGGCGGTGCGCGACAGCAGGAACCAGACCAGCCCGGCGACGACTACGAACACCACCAGCGGCGCGGCGATGCCGAACACCGTGCCATTGCCGATCTGCCCCCAGATCGCCGGGAAGCCCACCACCGCCGGCCCGCCGGTCAGCACCAGGCAGAGGCCGGTGAAGACCTGACCGGTGCCGATGGTGGCCAGGATCGGGGTGACGCGCAGCTTCGCGATCAGGAAACCGTTGATGGCACCGGCGACCAGGCCGACGCCGAGCGCAATGCCGATGCCGGCCAGCACCATGGGCAGCGGCAAATTCACCAGCTCCGGCCCGCGCGGCGCGCCGACGCTGTGGAAGAACAGCCCGGCCAGGATGCAGGCGAGGTTGGCGATGCCGATGACGGACAGGTCGATGCCGCCGGTCAGCATCGCCACCATCATGGCGATGGCCAGCAGGCCCAGCTCCGGCGCGATGAAGGTGATGGATTCGAAGACATAGGGGCGCAGGAACCGGTCCGGGTTCAGCGCCGCCATGCCGGCGAAGATCAGCACCGTCAGCAGCAGGAGCTGCAGCAGGTTGGTGTCGGCGCGGCGCAGGCGCTGCAGGAGTGCGGACATGCTCTCTCCCTCCCTCAGGCCAGGCGCTTGCGGTCGCGCCAGGCGGTGACCGCGGTGGCCGCGATGACGATCAGCCCCACCACCACACGCTGCCAGGTGGTGTCGACGCCCAGGATGATCAGGCTGTTGGTGATGACCACCAGCGTCAGCACGCCGAGCATGGTGCCGATCACCGTGCCGCGCCCGCCGAAGATGGAGGCGCCGCCCAGCACCACGGCGGCGATGACGTCGAGCTCCAGCCCCACCATGTCGCGCGGATTGGCGGTCCAGATCATGGCGCCGTGCAGCAGCCCGGCGAAGCCCGCCAGGGCGCCGGCCAGGCCATAGATGACGAAGGTGGTGCGGCGGATGTTGAAGCCGACGCGCCGCGCCGCCTCCACCCCGCCGCCCATGGCGTAGATGCCGCGGCCCAGCATGGTGTGGCGCAGCATCAGATGCACGGCGATGGCCAGCCCGGCATAGACCAGCACCATCGAGGACAGGCCGGCGACGCTGCCATCCGCCTGGGTCACATGCAGGAACTCGCCGCGGGCGAAATCGATGAGCTGCGGCGGCATCTGGCCGATATTGATCTGGCTGGTGCCGACCACGCCCAGGATGAAGCCGCGCACCGCCGTGCCGGTGCCGAGGGTCACGATCAGCGGGATCATGCGCAGGTAATGCACGAAGGCGGCATTCACCAGGCCGAGGCCAAGGCCGATGCCGCTGGCCATCAGGAAGGGCAGGATGACGCCGTCGAAGCCCCAGGCGATCATCGCCTTGATGGTCAGGTACATCGCCGCGATGGCGAAGGCCGGAAACGACACGTCGATGCCACCCGACAGCATGACCAGCAGCACGGCCAGCGCCAGGATGCCGGTGATGACGCTGGCGCGCATCAGGCTGAACAGGTTGGAGGGCTGCCAGAAGACCGGGTTGATGGTGCCGATCACCACCACCGCCAGCACCAGCACGGCGGCCACCATCAGCTCCGGATGGCGGCGCAGCGCATTGGCCAACCCGCTCATTGCAGCGCCCCCAGCTTGTCGCTCAGCGCGGCCTCGCTGGTGGTGGCGGCGTCCACCTCCTCCACCAGCCGGCCCCGGTGCAGCACCAGGATGCGGTTGCAATTGTCCACCAGCTCCGGCAGGTCGTCGGAGATCATCAGCACTCCCAGGCCGTGATTGCGGGCCAGTTCGCGGATCTTGCGGTGGATGCCGGCCTTGGAGCCGACATCGACGCCGACCGTCGGGCCGTTGAGGATGAGGATGCGCGGCTCGTTCAGCAGCCAGCGGCCGATCACCACGCGCTGGGCATTGCCGCCGGACAGCTCCGTCACCGGCCGGTTGCCCGTCGGGGTGGCGATGGCCATGGCGTCGATCATGCCGGCCGCCTCCCCCGCCGCGCGGCCGGATTGCACCACGCCGAAGCGGCTCAGCCGGTGGTGCGATGTGGCCAGCATGTTGCGGTCGATGGTGGCGGAGAGGAACAGGCCCTCGGTCAGCCGGTCCTCGGGCACATAGGCGATGCCGGCGGCGATGGCGTCCTGCACCGAGCGCAGCCGGGCGGCGCGGCCATCGATGCGGATCTGCCCCTCATGCCCCGGCTTCATGCCGAACAGGGCCAGGGCCAGCTCGGTCCGGCCGGAGCCGAGCAGGCCGGAAATGCCGACGATCTCCCCCGGCATCAGCCGGAAGCAGATTTTCTCCAGCTGACCGGGGACGCTGAGCTCGTCGACCTCGAGCAGCGGCGCGGCGGCGGCAGGGCCCTCCCAGCGATAGCCCTCGGCGGCGATCTCCTGCCCGGTCATGGCCCGGGTGATCTTCGCCTCGTCGAATTCGGCAATCGGCCCGGCCGCCACCACCTCGCCGCTGCGGATGACGGTCAGCCGCTCGCTGATCTCCAGCATCTCGCGCATCTTGTGGCTGACGAACAGCACGGCGATGCCGCGGCTCTGGATGTCGCGCACCACACGGAACAGCGCCTCGACCTCGCGCCCGGTCAGGGCGGTGGTGGGCTCGTCCATGATCAGCAGACGCGGGTCGGACATCAGCGCGCGGGCGATGGCGACCAGCTGCTTGCCGGCGGTGGGCAGCGTCTCCACCAGCGCATCAAGGTCGAGGGCGACGCCGAGCTTGCGCGTCGCCTCCTCGGCGATCCGGCGCACCCGGCGCCAGGAGACGATGCGGGTGCCCGCCTGCAGCTCCGTCGACAGCGCCAGATTCTCGGCCACCGTCAGATTCGGGAACAGGGAAAAATCCTGGTAGATGACCTGCACGCCGCGGGCGATCGCCTCGCGCGGCGTCATGCCCTCGATCTTCTGGCCGTCGATCAGGATCTCGCCGCGATCCGGCTGGTTGACGCCGGAGATGACCTTGATCAGCGTCGACTTGCCCGAGCCGTTCTCCCCGGCCAGGCAATGGATCTCGCCCCGGCCGATGGTCAGGGAGACATCCTTCAGCGCATGCACCGCCCCGAAGCTCTTGCCCAGGTGGCGCAACTCAATCAGCGGTCCACTCATCTTTCTTTCGGCTTCCGGTCATGGCCGGGACGGGAGTCGCGGCACGGGGGCCGGGCGCCTGGGCCCTGCCGGTCAGGGCAACCGCTCCCTTGAAACGGCGGAACGCAGCCATGGCCGCAGGGGCCGAGTGCCGCGTCCCGCCGCTCCACCAGGGAGCGGCAGCCCGAAAGAAATGTCAGAAATTGTATTGGGACATGTTGTCCTTGGTCACGCCGACCCAGCCCTGGCCGGCCAGCACGTTCGGGCGCTGGGCGTTCGGCGTCTCCAGCTTGTTGTAGCCGGCGAGGCCGAGATCGAGGCCGGCACCGATCGACTTCTTGGCCAGCGCCATCACCGCCATCACGTTCATGGCGTAGCCGGCGACCGCCGGATCCCAGAACTGGATGTACTGGATGTCGCCATTGCGCAGATACTGCCCGGCGACCGAGACCAGCCCGGTGCCGCTGAAGAACAGCTTGCCGGCCAGGCGGCGCTCGGCGATCAGGCGGCCGGCGCCGGCCGAGGTCGGCATCGGCGCGCCCAGGATGCCCTTCAAATCCGGATAGGCGGTCAGCACTTCCTTGAGCTTGTTGTAGTCGGTCGTCGCATCGTCATAGGTCTCGATGCGGCGGGTCGCCTCCTGCATGCGCGGGAAATGCTGCTTCTGGTAGGCGACGGCGCCGTCGATCCATTCCATCTGCGACTGCGAGGTCAGGCTGCCGACCGTCGCGACATACTTGCCCTCGCCGCCCATCTGCTGGCCCAGCACTTCCATCAGCTTGGCGCCATAGGCGTGGTTGTCGAAGGCCTCGATGTCGTAGTCGATGTTCTGCAGCCCGGCGGCCTCGTGCGAGATCACCACGATGCCCTGGCGGCGCGCCTTCTGCAGCACCGGCTCCACCGCCTCGACCGAGAAGGGCACGATGCAGATGGCGTCCACGCCCTGGGCGATCAGGCTCTCCACCAGCTGCACCTGGGCGGCGGCGTCGGCCTGGCTCGGGCCCACCATCCAGGTGTCGTGGCCCTGATCGGCGCCGAACTGCTTCACGCCCTCGCGCATGCGGTCGAACCAGGCGATGCCGTCGACCTTGACGACGGTCGCGATGACCTTCTTGCGCGCGGTGCGGGCGTTGATCTCGCCCGAGACCTTGCTGGCATCGACGGCCGCGCCCTGCGCCCAGGCCGGGCGGATGAGCGAGCTGGCCAGCAGGCCGCCGGCGGTGAGTGCGCCGAATTGACGACGGTTGATCATGGCTGTTCCTTCCCCGTGTCCTGCTCTGACACTGTCACATCAGTAGCCGGTGGCGGCGGGCTGCGCCGCGCCGGACACCAGCGCCACGCCCGAGCTCGCGCCGATGCGATTGGCCCCGGCGGCGATCATCGCCTGCGCCTGGGCCAGCGTGCGCACGCCGCCCGAGGCCTTCACCCCGATCCCCGGCCCCACCTCGGCGCGCATCAGGGCGATATCCGCCTCGGTCGCGCCGCCGGTGGAGAAGCCGGTGGAGGTCTTCACGAAATCCGCGCCCGCCTCGACCGAGAGGCGGCAGGCGATGCGCTTCTGCTCTTCGGTCAGCAGGCAGGTCTCGATGATGACCTTCAGCACCCGGCCCGGGCAGGCGGCGCGCACGGCGGCGATGTCGTCGCGCACCACATCCAGCCGCCCGTCGCGCAGCGCGCCGATATTGATGACCATGTCGATCTCGCCGGCGCCGTCGCGCACCGCCTGGGCGGTCTCGGCCGCCTTCACGGCGCTGGCGCTCGCACCCAGCGGGAAGCCCACCACCGAACAGGTCGCGACGCCGCTGCCCTGGAGCAACCCGGCGACGAAGGCCACGTTCACCGGATTGACGCAGACGGAGCAGAAGCCGTGCGCGCGCGCCTCCTCCGCCCAGCGGCGCAGCTCGGCCTCGCCGGCCTCCGGCTTCAGCAGGGTGTGGTCGATCAGCTTCGCCAGCGCGGCGGGTTCGACCAGCACGGGTTGCGCATGCGCCATCAGCGTCATTCCTCCGCGGCGGCCGGACCAGCCTTTCCCGCGTTTGTCAGTTTTTTAACACTTGTTATAATCCTCACACCAAGGCCCCGTGGCGTCAAGCGGCCTGGCTGGGAGGTGGGATGTCGGTGGCGGAAAAGCAGGGTCTGACGAGCCAGCGACGCGATGATCGTCTGGCGCGGCTGGAGGCGCTGCTGCAGGAAATGGGTCCGGCGCGGCTGGAGGAGGCGGCGCGGCGGCTTGGCGTGTCCTCCATGACGCTGCGGCGCGACCTGGCGCGGCCGGGCCTGGCGGAATCTCGCGGGCTGGCGCTGCTGGGCGGCCATGTGGTGCCCTCCAGCACCGGGGCGCGCCCCGGCCCCTATGCGCTGGAGCGCGAGCAGGACCAGCACGCCGCCGCCAAGCGCCAGGCGGCGGCGCTGGCGGCGCAGCTGGTGCGCGATGGCGACACGCTGTTCATCGATTGCGGCACCACCACGCCGCATCTGGTGGAAAGCCTGCCCGAGGGCCCGTCCCTGACCATCATCTGCTATGCGCTGAACATCGCGACCCTGCTGGCGCGCCGGCCCAACACGCGGCTGGTGCTGCTGGGCGGGCTGTACCATCCCGGCGCCACCACCTTCAGCTCCGACGAATCGCTGTCCAGCCTGCGCCGGTTGCGGGTGAACACCGCCTTCCTCTCGGCGGCCGGGGTCGATGCGGCGCATGGCGCCACCTGCGTCAATTTCAACGAGGTCCCGGTGAAGCAGATGGCGCTGGCCAGCGCCGGCCAGTCGGTGCTGGTGGTCGATGGCAGCAAGCTGGGCCAGCTGCGCCCGGCCTATTTCGCGCCGCTATCCGCCTTCACCCGCATCGTCACCGACGCCTCCGCGCCGGCCGCGCAGCAGGCGGCGCTGCGCCAGGCCGGCAGCACCCTGGACGTGGCGCCGGCCACGCCCTAACCCGCCCCTCCGCGGCCGGCCCCGCCGCCGCGCCACCACCCGAGGAGAGACTCGCATGCAGGACATCGTCATCGGCGTGGATGTCGGCACCGGCAGCGCGCGCGCCGGTGCCTTCACCCCGCAGGGCACGATGCTGGGCCAGGCGGCGCAGCCGATCCGCATGTGGCGGCCGCGGGCCGATTTCGTGCAGCAATCCTCGGACGACATCTGGCAGGCGGTCTGCGCCGCCCTGCGCGGCGCGCTGCGCGGGCTCGGCCCGGTGCGGGTGCTGGGCCTCGGCTTCGACGCCACCTGCTCCCTGGTCGTGCTGGACGCGGAATTCCGCCCGGTCTCGATCAGCCCGGAGGGCGAGCCCGAGCAGGATGTGATGGTCTGGATGGACCACCGCGCGGCCGCCGAGGCCGCGGCGATCAATACCGGCGAGCATGACGTGCTGCGCTATGTCGGCGGCCGCATCTCGCTGGAGATGCAGGCGCCGAAGCTGCTCTGGCTGAAGCGGCACCGGCCGCAGGCCTGGGCGCAGGCGGCGCATTTCCTCGACCTGCCCGACTACCTGACCTGGCGGGCCACCGGCAGCCTGGCGCGCTCGCTCTGCTCCACCGTCTGCAAATGGACATATCTGGGGCATGAGGGGCGCTGGGACGCCGATTTCTTCCGGAGCATCGGCCTGGGCGAGCTGGCGGAAGAGGGCTTCCGCCGCGTCGGCACCGAGATCCTGCCGCCCGGCCAGCGCCTCGGCGCGCTGGGGGCGGAGGCGGCGGCGGCGCTCGGCGTGCCGCCGGGCATCCCGGTCGGCGCCTCGGCGATCGACGCGCATGCCGGCGGGCTCGGCGTCATCGGCGCGGCGCTGGGCGGCGTGGCGCCGGAGGCGGCGGCGCTGAACCGGCGCGTGGCGCTGGTGGGCGGCACCTCCTCCTGCCACATGGCGGTCTCGCCCGAGGCGCGCTTCGTGCCCGGTGTCTGGGGCCCCTACCATTCCGCCATGCTGCCCGGCTTCTGGCTGAACGAGGGCGGGCAATCGGCGACCGGCGCGCTGATCGACCATGTCATCACCACCCATGCTGCCTACCCCGCCATGGCCGACGCCGCGAAGCAGGCCGGCGAGACCATCTACCAGGCGCTCAACCGAAAACTGAAGGAAATGGCGGAAGGGCTGCCCTTCCCCGCCCTGCTGACCGAGGGGCTGCATGTGATGCCGGATTTCCACGGCAACCGCTCGCCCCGCGCCGATGCCTCGCTGCGCGGCATGGTCTCCGGCTTGCGGCTGGCGGCGGGGGAGGAGGATCTGGCGCTGCTCTATCTGGCGACGGTGCAGGCCGTGGCCTATGGCACGCGCCACATCATCGAGGCGATGAACGAACAGGGCTATGCCATCGACACGGTGATGGCCTGTGGCGGCGGCACCAAGAACCCGGTCTTCCTGCGCGAGCATGCGGACGCCACGGGCTGCCGCCTGGTGCTGCCGCGCGAGCCGGAGGCGATCCTGCTGGGCGCCGCCATGCTGGGCGCGACGGCCGGGGGTGTGCACGGCTCCCTGGCCGCGGCGATGGCGGCGATGAGCGGCGCCGGCGCGGTCATCGATCCGGGCGAGGATGCGGTGCGCCGCTACCACGACGCCAAATATGCCGTGTTCCGGCGCATGCATGACGACCAGCTGGCCTATCGCGCGCTGATGCAGGCGCGCTGAGGCGCGGCGGGCGCGGAGAGATCCCCCGCGCCCGCCCGCTCAGGCCGTGGCGAGCGCCGCCTTGCGCCGCCCAAGCTGCTGGTCCGCCAGCACGCCGAGCAGGATGACGCTGCCCATCACCGCGAAGTTCAGCGAGGAGGGGATGCCCAGGATGTTCACCAGATTCTGCAGGATCTGCAGCAGCACCGTGCCCAGCACGATGCCGAGCACGCTGCCCTCCCCGCCGCGCAGCGAGCAGCCGCCCAGCACCGCGGCGGCGATGGCGTAGAGCTCGTAGAAATTGCCGAAGGAGGAGGGCGAGACCGAGCTGGTGTAGAAGACCAGCAGCACGGTGGAGAGCCCGGCCAGCAGCCCGCCCAGCAGATAGGCGCCAATCACCACGGCGCGGGTGTCGATGCCGGAATGCCGCGCCGCTTCCTCGTTGCGGCCGACGGCGTAGAGATAGCGGCCGAAGACCGAGCGGTGCAGCAGCACGCCCACGATCACTGCCACCACGATCAGCGCGATGAAGGGGTGCGGGATGCCGAAGCTGCGGCCGGAGGCCAGCCAGGTCAGCATGTCGAGGTCCCCGGCATAGCCGAAGCCCATGGTGCCGTCCTGGGTGTAGTAGCGCGCGGCGCCGCGATAGATCAGCAGCCCGCACAGCGTGACGACGAAGGGCTGCATGCCGAGCCGTGTCACCAGCAGCCCGTGCAGCGCCCCCAGCAGCAGGCCGAGGCCGAGCACGATCAGCACCGCATAGGGCCAGAAGATCTCGTAATTCACCAGCAGGTCGACGAAGATGACGCCAAGCAGCGCGAACATCGCGCCGACCGAGAGGTCGATGCCGCCGGTGATGATGATCAGCCCCTGGCCGATGCTGAAGATGCCGAACAGCCCGATCAGATTGGCCATGTTCAGCAGGTTGACGGTGGAGAGGAACAGCGGGTTCAGCACCGCCGTGATGGCGCCGATGACGATCAGCAGCCCGGCCAGGCCCAGATCCTTGCGGCTCATGCAGCTTCCTCCTCGTCATGCCCGATCGCCAGGCGCAGCACCGCCTGCTCGCTGAACAGGTCGCGGTTCAGGATGCCGCTGATGCGGCCCTCATGCATCACGGCGATGCGGTCGGAGACGCCGATCACCTCTTCCATGTCGCTGGAGATCATCAGGATGGCCACCCCCTCATCGGCCAGCGCGCGCATCAGCGCGTAGATCTCGCCCTTGGCGCCGGCATCGATGCCGCGCGTGGGCTCATCGAACAGGATCACCCGGGGCGCCATGCTGAGCCATTTGGCCAGCACCACCTTCTGCTGGTTGCCGCCCGACAGCGTGCCGGCGGCGACACCGACATTCGGCGCCTTGATGCGCAGCGAGCGCGCCTGCGCCTCCGCCACCTTCCATTCCTCGCGCCGGTCCACCAGGAACAGCCGCGAGAAGCGGCGCAGCGAGGCCAGGCTGACATTCTCGGCGATCGGCAGGGAAAGCACGAGCCCCGCCGCCTTGCGGTCCTCCGGCGCCAGATAGATGCCGGCGCGCACCGCATCGCGCGGCGAGGCCAGGCGCAGCGGCTGGCCATCCAGCGTGATGCGGCCGCCGCGCAGCGGATCCAGCCCGAACAGGGTGCGCGCCAGCGAAGTGCGGCCGGCGCCGACCAGCCCGGCCAGGCCCAGGATCTCGCCGGCGCGGATCTCCAGATCCGCCGTGGCGGCGGGGAAGGAATCCGTCACCACCCCTTCCAGCTTCAGCCCGCCCGGCCCCGGCGCGCGGCGCGGCGGGGTGTAGAGGGCGCGCAGCTCCCGCCCGATCATCAGCCGGATCATCGCCGCATGGGCGATCTCGCCACGCGCCAGCGTGCCGGCCATCCTGCCGTCGCGCAGGCAGACGACCCGGTCGGCGCAATCGACGATCTCGGCCAGACGATGGGTGATGTAGATGATCGAGGTGCCGGCGGCGCGCAGCTCATGCACCAGGGAGAGCAGCCGCGCCGTCTCCGACAGGGTCAGGGACGAGGTCGGCTCGTCGAAGATGATGATGCGCGCCTCGGCCGCCAGCGCCTTGGCGATCTCGACCAGCTGGCGCTGCGCGATGGAGAGTTCGGCGACCGGCGTGTCCGGCAGGAAATCGGCGCCGAGCCGCGCCAGCAGCGGCGCCACACGCTCGCGCGCCGCCTGGCGGTCCACCAGCCGCAGCGGGCCGCCACGCAGCGGCTCGCGCCCGAACAGCACATTGGCGGCGACGTCGAGATTGTCGAAGAGGTTCAGCTCCTGGTGCACGAAGGCGATGCCGGCGGCCTGCGCATCGGCGACCGTCAGGCGGGACCACTCCGTCCCGCCCACCCGGATGCGGCCGGCGCTGGGGGCGACGACGCCCCCCAGCACCTTCATCAGCGTCGACTTGCCGGCGCCATTCTCGCCAATCAGGCCGAGCACCTCGCCCGGCATCAGATGCAGGCTGACATCATCCAGCGCCCGCACACCGGGATAGCTCTTGCCGATGCCCTCGAGCGACAGGATCGGGGTCGCTCCCTGCATGGCGCTTACCGGCCCCGCAGCAATTCGCGCATCTGCGCCTGGAATTCCTGCACATTGCTGCGGTCGATGATGCGCGTCGGGATGATGATCTGCTTGCTCTCGGGAATGAAGGAGCGGTCATTCTCGAGATACTTCACCATGCCGACCATGCTCTGATAGCCGAACTCGAAGGGCTGCTGCACGACGGTGGAGTGGATCACGCCCTCGGCCACGCCGCGCAGCGTCAGCCCGTCCTCGTCGAAGCCGACGATGCGGACCTTGCCGTCGCGGCCGGCGCCCTTCACCGCCTGGTAGATCTGCGGCGTGTTGTAGGCCCAGAGCCCCACCATCAGGTCGATATCGCTGCGCCGCGCCAGCGTGTCCTCGACATTGCGCTTGGCGCGCGCCAGGTCGCTCTCATCGGTGCGGATATCGGCGACCTCGATATTGCCGCCCTGGAGCGCCTCGCGGATGCCCTGCACACGCTCGCGCGCATTGTCGGCATCCATGGTGCCGACGAACAGCATCGCCTTGCCGCCCTGCGGCAGCGCCGCCTTCATCTGCTTGCCGGCCTCGCGCCCGGCGGCGACATTGTCGGTGCCGATATAGACGACGCGGTTGCTGTTCGGCGCGTCGCTGTCGGTGGTGAACAGCACCGCCTGGGCGGCGGCGCGGTTCAGCATCTCGGTGCTGTTGCCGGGATTGATCGCCGAGATGGCGATGCCGGCGACGCGGCGGGCCAGCAGCTCGTCGACGATGCGCCGCTGCTCGGCGGCGCTGGCCTGGCCGGGGACGATCATCTCCATGTTGAACTGCGGGTATTCGCGGTTCGCCTTCTCGATGCCGCGGCGCGCGATGGTCCAGAAATCGGCCGAGACATTGACGACGAAGGCGAGGGTCCTGCGCTCCTGCGCGGCGGCCGCGCGCGGCAGGCCGGCGGAAGCGAGGGCAAGGGCGGCCGGAGCGGCCAGCAGGCTGCGACGTTTCATGGAACTTCTCCCTGAGGCGTTGTGATCCGGCCCCCTCTCATCGAATCCGGGGGGCCTGGACCGGTCACACCGGCGGGGAGATTTGGCCCCGCCGGGAAGCCGCGCCGCCAGCGCCAGCAGGCTGGCGTGCCATCACCTTGGCGTGACAGCGATCAGGTCCAGCCGCCATCCACGGTGAATTCCTGCGCCGAGCACATGGCGGAGGCCGCCGAGGCCAGGAACAGCGCCATGTCGGCGATATGCGCGGGCAGGACACGGCCGGCCAGCACCTGGCCCGCCTCGATCTCCTTCTCCGCCTCCGGCGTCACCCAGAGCTTCAGCTGCCGCTCGGTCATCACCCAGCCGGGCACCAGCGTGTTCACCCGGATGTTCTGCTTGCCATAATCGCGCGCCAGGCCGCGCGTCAGCCCGTGCACCGAGGCCTTGGCCATGGTGTAGGCGGGCATGCCGCCCTGGCGCAGCTTCCAGCTGACCGAGCCGAAATTGACGATGGAGCCGCCGCCGGCGCGCTGCATCTGCGGCACGATGGCCTGTGCCGCGAAGAAGAGCGGGCGCTGGTTGATGGCCATGCGCTCATCCCAGTATTCCGGCGTCACCTCTTCCGGCTTGTGGCGCTGGTCATTGGCGGCGTTGTTGAGCAGCACGGTGATGTCGCCATGCGCCGCCTGCGCCTGGGCGATGGCGGCGCGCAGCGCGGCGATGTCGCGCAGGTCGCAGGGCAGGAAGAGCGGGGCGGCGACCCCCTCCCCCTGCAGCCGGGCCACCAGGGCCCGGCTCTCCTCCTCGGCGATGTCGACGAAGGCGACGCGGCTGCCCTGCCGGGCGAAGGCCTCGGTCAGCGCCGCGCCGATGCCGCTGCCGCCGCCGGTGATGAAGACGCTGCGGCCTTCAAGATCAGGGTAGATGGCGTTGCGCGTCATGGTTCCTCCTGACTGCACCGCCGCCCCTTCAGCCGGCGGTGATGTTGTTGGCCTTCACCACCTCGCCCCAGCGGGCATGGTCGCGACGCAGCATGGTGTCGAAGGCTTCCGCCGTGCCGCCGCCCGGCTCGTCGCCCTGGCTGATGATGCGCTCCCGCACATTGGGGTCGCGCAGCGCGGCGTTGAGGGCCTCGTTCAGCTTCGTGATCGCCTCCGCCGGCGTGCCCTTGGGCACGGAGAGGCCGATCCAGCTGGTGATGATGAAATCCTCCAGCCCCTGCTCCGCCGCGGTCGGGATGTCGGGGAAGGCGGGGGCGCGGTTCTGCCCGGTCACCAGCATGCCGCGCACCTGGCCGGCCTTGACGAAGGGCGCCACCACCGAGGCGGCGTCAAACATCAGGCTGAAGCGGCCGGCGATGAAATCCTGCATGGCCGGGCCGCTGCCGCGATAGGGCACGTCCTGCATGGCGGGGCGGCCGATTCGCGTGCGGAACAGCTCCATCGCGCAATGCGACATGCTGCCGGCGGCGGGCGTGCCGTAATCGACGCCATTGGGCTGCGCCTTCAGCCAGCTCACCAGCTCCGGCAGCGTCTTGGCGGGAACCGAGGGGTGCACGCAGAGGATCAGCGAGCTCTGCAGCGCCAGGCCCACCGAGACCAGCTCCAGCGGGTTGATCGTCATGCCCGGGAAGGTGTGCGGGTTGATCGCCATGGAGCTGGAATTGGCCGCCAGCACCGTATAGCCATCGGGGCGGGCGCGCAGCACCGCCTCGGTGCCGATATTGCCGCCGGCGCCGCCGCGATTCTCCACCACCACCGGCTGGCCCAGCGCCGCCGACATGCCGTTCTGGATGATGCGCGCGGCGAAATCCGTCTGCCCGCCGGGCGGGAAGCCGACGATCATGTTGACCGGCCGCTGCGGCCAGGCGCCCTGCGCCCGGGCCAGGCCGGGGGCGATGGCCGGCAGGGCCAGCCCGGCCCCGGCCGCCGCCAACAGGCCACGGCGCGTCGGCGCGAAACCGCTGTCCTTCGTGATGCTCACGCAGGTTTTCCTCTTGTCCTGGACGTTGTCGCACGGTGCGGTCAGGGCCGCCCGGTCTTGTTGTTCCCTGGATAGGAGAGCGCAGCGATACCGTCTAATGTGATTTTGAGTTGAAGGCATAACAAAGAGGATATCGTCCGCCATGCAGCCCCCTGCCCCCAAGCGGCTGCCGCCCAACTGGTTCGCCCGGGCGCGGCTGAAGCTGCGCCATCTGCAATTGCTGCAGGCGCTGGACGAGACGCGCAATCTGCACCGCGCCGCCGCGCTGCTCGGCCTGACCCAGCCCGCCGCCTCCAAGCTGCTGGCCGAGGTGGAGACGATGCTGGGCGGCGCGCTGTTCGAGCGCCATGCGCGTGGCATGCGGCCGAATGAATGGGGTGAGGTGATGCTGCGCCGCGCCCGCTCCGCCCTGGTGGAGCTGGAACAGGCGGCGGCCGAGCTGAACGGCCTGCGCGAGGGCAGCGGCGGTGTCGTCGCCTTCGGCACCGTCACGGCGGCGGCGGCCGATGCCGTGGTGCGCGCGGTGGAGGCGGTGCAGCGCGAGCATCCGGCGCTGCAGGTGACGGTGGAGGTGGACACCAGCCCGCCTCTGGTCGCCAGGCTGCGCGAGGGACGGCTCGACTTCATCGTCGCCCGCCCGCCGGCCGAGCCGGTCGCCGGCCTCGATTATCGCGAGATCGGCGAGGAGGAGCTGTGCTTCATGGCGGCGCAGGGCCATCCGCTGCTCGCCCGCGGCCCGGTGGGGCTGGCCGAGATGCTGGATTATGGCTGGGTGCTGCAGCCCCCCGGCAGCCTGCTGCGGCAGGAGGTGGAGGAGATGTTCCTGCGCCACCGCCTGCCCTTCCCGCGCCGCGTGCTCAGCACCGCCTCGATGCTGCTGAGCCTGGCCGCGCTGAGCCAGGGCCAGTCGATCGGCGTGTTCAGCGCCTCGGTCGTCGGGCTGTTCGCCGAGCGCGGCAAGCTGCAGCGCCTGGCGCCGCCGCGCGAGCAGCCAAGGCTGACGGTGCGGCCCTTCGGCCTGATCCGCAGCCGCGACCGCCCCCTCTCCCCCTCGGCGCTGCGGCTCTATGAGGCGGTGGCGCGCGAGCTGGACAGCGCCGCCGCCCCCGTCCCCGGCTGAGGCGTTACTTCCCCCAGCGCAGCACCTGGGCGTCCAGCCGCAGCGCCAGCTCCACCAGCCCGGCGCGCGTCGCCGGGTGCAGCGGGGCCAGCGGGTGGCGCGGCGCGTCGCAGCGGATCACGCCGCCTTCCTGCATCAGCGCCTTGGCCGCCAGCAGCCCGCATTGCCGGTTCTCGTAATTGATCAGCGGCAGCCAGCGCTCATAGGCGTCCATCGCCGCCGCGCGGTCGCCGGCGACATAGGGGTCGATGATCTGGCGGATGCCGTCGGGGAAGCCGCCGCCGGTCATGGCGCCGGTCGCCCCGGCATCGAGGTCGGCCATCAGGGTGATCGCCTCCTCGCCATCCCAGGGGCCGACAATGGCGTCGCCGCCCAGCTCGATCAGCGTGCGCAGCTTGGCCGCCGCCTGCGGCACCTCGATCTTGAAGTAGGAGACGTTGCGGATCTCCCGCGCCATGCGCGCCAGCAGCGCGGGCGAGAGCGGCGTGCCCGCCACCGGCGCATCCTGGATCATGATCGGGATGTCGATCGCGTCCGAGACCTGGGAATAGAACTCATACACGGCGCTTTCGCCGACCCGGATGGTGGCGCCGTGATAGGGCGGCATGATCATCACCATGGCCGCGCCCGCCTGCTGCGCCCGCCGGCTGCGCTCGGCGCAGAGCCGCGTCGAGAAATGCGTCGTGGTGACGATCACCGGCACCCGGCCCGCCACATGCGCCAGAACCTCATCCTGCAGCTGCTCGCGCTCGGCATCGCTCAGCACGAACTGCTCGGAGAAATTGGCCAGGATGCAGAGCCCGTGCGAGCCGGCATCGATCATGAAATCGACCGCGCGCTTCTGCCCGGCCAGGTCCAGCGCGCCATTCTCGTCGAAGATGGTGGGCACCACGGGGAAGACGCCGCGATAGGGGGCGGAGCCGCTCATTCTCTGTTTCCTCCTGGGCAAGGGCCCGGCGGGCATTGGGCGATGCCGGCGGGGCGCCGGTCAATGCCCCGCCGCGCGCTTCCGTCAGTGATTGTCGCGCGGCACCGGCGCGCCGCTGCGCCCGACCAGGAAGTCCAGATCGGCGCCCTGGTCGGCCTGCTGCACATGGTCGATATACATCTTCACATAGCCGCGCTCCGCGGCCGGCGGCGGCGGTGTCCAGGCGGCGCGGCGGGCGGCCAGCTCGGCCTCCTCCACATGCAGGTGCAGCCGGCGCCCGGGCACGTCCAGCGTGATCAGATCGCCATTCCGCACCAGCGCCAGCGGGCCGCCGGCCGCGGCCTCGGGCGCCACATGCAGCACCACCGTGCCATAGGCGGTGCCGGACATGCGCGCGTCCGAGATGCGGATCATGTCCCGCACCCCCTGGCGCAGCAGCTTCTTCGGGATCGGCATGTTGCCGACCTCGGCCATGCCCGGATAACCCTTCGGCCCGCAATTCTTCAGCACCATGATGCAGCTGGCATCGATGTCGAGATCCTCGTCATCCTTGCGGGCGTGCAGATCCTCGATGGTCTCGAACACCACGGCGCGGCCGGTGTGTTTCATCAGCTCGGGCGAGGCGGCGGAAGGCTTGATGACGGCGCCATCCGGCGCCAGATTGCCGCGCAGGATCGCCATGCCGGATTCCGGCTTGAACGGCGTCTCCAGCGGCGTGATCACCTCGCGGTTCCAGCATTCGGCGTCGCGCACATTCTCCCACAGGGTGCGGCCATTCACCGTGGGCGCGTCCTTGTGCAGCAGCCCGGCCTCGCCCAGCGCGCGCAGCACCACCGGCAGTCCGCCGGCATAGTAGAAATCCTCCATCAGGAAGCGGCCCGAGGGCATCAGATCGACGACGCAATGCACGCCGCGGCCCAGCGCGTCGAAATCCGCCAGCGTCAGCTCGATGCCGACGCGCCGCGCGATGGCCAGCAGATGCACCACCGCATTGGTCGAGCCACCGATGGCACCCAGCGTGCGGATGGCATTCTCGAAGGCCTCCCGCACCAGGATCTTCGAAAGGACCAGATCCTCCTCCACCATGCGCACGATGCGGCGGCCGGCCATGCGCGCCAGCTCGTTGCGGCGCGCATCGGCGGCGGGAATGGCGGCATTCTGCGGCAGGCCGACGCCCAGCGCCTCGACCAGCGAGGCCATGGTGCTGGCCGTGCCCATCGTCATGCAATGGCCGGAGGAGCGGTTCATCGCCGCCTCGGCCTCATGGAATTCGTGCAGCGTGATCTCGCCGGCGCGCAGCTGCTCGCTCATCGAGATGATGTTGGTGCCCGAGCCGATCATCTGCCCGCGATAGACGCCGCGCAGCTGCGGCCCGCCGGAGACGCCGATGGTCGGCAGATCGGCCGAGGCCGCGCCCATCAGCAGCGCCGGCGTCGTCTTGTCGCAGCCCATCAGCAGCACCACGCCATCCAGCGGATGGGCGCGGATCGCCTCCTCCACATCCATGGCGGCCAGGTTGCGGTACAGCATGGCGGTGGGCCGCATCGTCACCTCGCCCAGCGAGGAGACGGGGAATTCCAGCGGGAAGCCGCCCGCCTCCAGCACGCCATAGCGGACATGCTCGGCAATGGTGCGGAAATGGCTGTTGCAGGGGTTCAGCTCGGACCAGGTGTTGCAGATGCCGATGACCGGCTTGCCCTCGAACTGGTCCTGCGGGATGCCGCGATTCTTCAGGAAGGAGCGGTAGTAGAAGCCCATCTTGTCCTGCCGGCCGAACCAGGCCTGGCTGCGCAGGGTCCGGGCCGGCTTCTCCTCGCCGCTCATCGGGCGTGGCCCTGGCAGTCCGCGCCATGCCGGCGCATCCGCTTCCGCATCCTGTCCTCCCCTGGGGCCGCGTTTGCGCCATCCTGGGCCGTGGAGCGATATGGGTCCAATGCGGAGTTCCGCCTGGATGATACCGGAATTGATATAGGAAACGGGGGCAAACTCCTGGAATCCGGGTCCGTCCCCTGACATTGAGTCGCAACATCGTATATGACAGGGCCAGCTCACGACGCCCCGCCCGGGGCCGCCAGGCAGGAATCAGGAGAGCAGCGTGCAACCCACCACCGGCAACGCCGCGCCGCAGCAGAATTTCGGCACCGCCAACATCGCCCCGATGGGCGGCACCAGCCGCATGACGCGCTTTTTCATGGGCATCGTCGCCTGGGCCGAACGCCTGAACCTGCGCCACACCAAGGTCGGCAACCCGCCGGTCTATGACAATGCCACCTTCCCCTGGACCGCCGAGATCGAGCGGGAATGGCACCTGATCCGGGCCGAGCTGGAGAAGGTGCTGGTCCGCCAGTCCGAGCTGCCGAGCTTCCACGACATCTCGACCGATGTGCAGACCATCAGCAAGGACAGCGCCTGGAAGACCTTCTTCCTGGCCGGCTATGGCCTGTCCTCGGAAGAGAACATCAAGCGCTGCCCGGAAACCTGGCGCATCGTCCAGAAGATCCCGGGCCTTAAGACCGCCATGTTCTCGATCTTCGAGCCGGGCAAGCACCTGCCCGCCCATCGCGGCCCCTATAATGGCGTGCTGCGCCTGCATCTCGGCCTGATCGTGCCGGAGCAGAGCGACCGGCTGGCCATCCGCGTCGAGAACCAGGTCTGCCACTGGCAGGAAGGCAAGGCCCTGGTCTTCGACGACGCCTATGAGCACGAAGCCTGGAACCACACCGACAAGACCCGCGTCGTGCTCTTCGTCGACTTCGTCAAGCCGCTGCGCTTCCCGGCCCGGCTGGTGAACTGGATGCTGCTGAACCTGGCGGTCTTCACCCCCTTCATCCGCGAGGGCCTCGACAACCACAAGGAGTGGGAGAAGAAGTTCTACGCCGAGGCCGAGGCGCTCCGGAACCGGAAGTAGAAGAATCTGGGAGGGCTCTGCCCTCCCAGACCCTCCGGCCGGGGTGGCAGGGCCACCCCGGACCCCGCCTTCGGTTACTCCAGGCTTTCATACCAGGTGCGGCCGTCGCGCTCGATCATGGCGATCGCCGCGGTCGGGCCCCAGCTGCCGGCGGCATAGGGGCGCGGCGCCTCGGGGCGGTCGGCCCAGCCCTGCAGGATCGGCTCCACCCAGTTCCAGGCGTGCTCCACCTCGTCGCGCCGCATGAACAGCGTCGTGTTGCCGCGCACCACATCCATCAGCAGCCGCTCATAGGCATCCGGATAGCGCGTGCCGAAGGCCTTCTCGAAGCTGATATCGAGCCCCGTCGGGCGCAGATGCAGCCCGCCCGGGCCGGGCTCCTTGGTCATCATCTCCAGCCGCATGCCCTCCTCCGGCTGCAGCCGGATCAGCAGCCGGTTGGGCTGCATGCCCACTACCTCGCGCGGGAAGATGCTGAAGGGCGGCGTGCGGAACTCGATGATGATCTCGGACACCTTGCGCGGCAGCCTTTTGCCGGTGCGCAGATAGAAGGGCACCCCGGCCCAGCGCCAGGAATTCACCTGCAGCTTCAGCGCGACGAAGGATTCCGTCAGGCTCGGCCCCTCCTCGCCCAGATCGGCGCGATAGCCCGGCACCGGCTGGCCCTGAATGGCGCCCGCCGTGTACTGGCCGCGCACCGTGTGCAGATGCGCCTCATGCCGCGGGATCGGCCGCAGCGCCCGCAGCACCTTCACCTTCTCGTCCCGCACCGCATCGGGGTCGAGCGAGATCGGGCTCTCCATCGCCAGCAGGCAGAGCAGCTGCAGCATGTGGTTCTGCACCATGTCGCGCAGCGCCCCGGCGCGGTCGTAATAGCCGCCGCGCCCGCCAATGCCGACCTCCTCCGCCACCGTGATCTGCACATGGTCGATCATGTCGGCATGCCACAGCCGCTCGAAGATCGGGTTGGCGAAGCGCAGCGCCATCAGGTTCTGCACCGTCTCCTTGCCGAGGTAATGGTCGATGCGGAAGATCTGCGCCTCCGGCAGCACCTCGCCCACCGCGCGGTTGATCTCCCGCGCGCTGGCCAGGTCATGGCCGATCGGCTTCTCCAGCACCACGCGCGACTGCGCATGCAGCCCGCCATGCCGCGCCAGGCGCTGGCAGATCGGGCCATACAGCTCGGGCGAGGTCGCCAGGTAGAATTGCCGCACCTGCTCCGGCCGCTCGGCCAGCAGGGCGACGAGCGCTTCCCAGCCCTCCTCGCCCGCGGCCTCGACCCGGCGGTAATGCATCAGGCCCAGGAACTCGGCGAGCGTCGCCTCCTCCAGCGTGCCCTCCGGCAAATAGCGCTGCAGCGCCGCCTCGGCCTGGGCGCGGAAGCCGGCATCGTCGAGCGCCGAGCGCGCCGCGCCGATGATGCGGCTGCTGGCCGGGAATTGCCGGTCGCGCCAGCGCTGATACAGCGCCGGCAGCAGCTTGCGCATGGTCAGGTCGCCGGTGGCGCCGAACACCACGCAGTCGAAGGAGGCAACGGGGAGGATACGGGCCATGCAGCGACCTTCCGGAAAGCTGGCTGCAGCCTAGCATCGACCGGGGTCTGGCCGGAAACCGCGCCGGCGTGACATCGCCCGGCCGCCGGCGGGCGGCACAGGGCATCCACATGCTTATCCCCAGCGCCGTCCACCGGAATGGTGGATAACTTCGCTGGCCGGGCAACCCGGGGGCGGCCCCGCCGTTTCTGCCCTCGAATGACAGCATGCTGTCATTTTGACAGAAGGCTGACGGATTGGACGCTCCATGGCCCCGGCACACCCTGCGCCGCCCCGCGCCTCGCCACGGGCGCGGGACGCCTTCTCCACCCTGGTGGTGGAGCTGTTCCGCCTGAATGGCGCGCTGCTGGAGGCCGGCGACCGGCTGGCCGGCGATCTCGGCCTGACCAGCGCCCGCTGGCAGGTGCTGGGCGCCATTGCCCTGGCCCCTTCGCCCCTGCCCGTCGCGCATCTCGCCCGCCAGATGGGGCTGGCGCGCCAATCGGTGCAGCGCCTGGTCCGCGAGATGCAGCGCGAGGGGCTGCTGCGCCTGGAGCCCAACCCGCATCACCGCCGCGCGGCCCTGGTGGCGATGACCCCGCGCGGCGAGTCCGCCTATCGCCGGACCATGGCGCGCAAGGATCTCTGGGCCGATGGGCTGACCCAGGGCCTGCCGCCCGAGGCCATGCAGCAGGCCGCCGCCCTGCTGCAGGAGCTGCGCCGGCGCGTGCCGGACTCGCATGGCCATATCGCCGCCATCGCCGCCGCCGAGGAGCATCCGGCATGACCGACCGCGCCGCCCCGCCGCCGCCCGATGCGGAGGTGATCATCATCGGCGCCGGCCCGGTCGGCCTGACCACCGGCTGCGCCCTGCGCCATCACGGCATCGACTGCCTGCTGCTGGAGCAGCGCCAGGACATCAAGGCGTATTCGCGGGCCAACAATCTCTGGGCCCGGCCGCAGGAGCTGCTGGCCGGCATCGGCCTGCGCGACAGCCTGGCCGAGCAGGCCCATGCCATCCACAGCATCAACTTCTTCCTCCATGGCCGGCCGACCGCGCCGATCCCGATCGCCGAGGTCGACAGCCCCTATCCGCGGGTCCTCTACAGTGGCCAGGACGTCATCGAACGCACCCTGTCCGACACCTTCCAGGCACGCGGCGGCCGGCTGCAGCGCGGCTGCCGGGTGACCGGGATGCAGCAGGACGAGGCGGGCGTCACCATCCTGCTCGAGCGCGAGGACGGCACGCAGGAGCAGCGCCGCGGCCGCTACCTGGTCGCCGCCGATGGCGCGCGCAGCACCATCCGCCCGCTGCTCGGCCTCGACTTCGCGCCGACCAAGCTGCCCGGCTGCATGAACCGCCAGGGCGATGCCCGGCTCTCCTGGCGCCGCTCCGGCGAGGCCGACCAGCTCTGGTTCTTCTACTACGAGCGCGGCTTCGCCGGCATCATGCCGGTCTGGGGCGGCTATCACCGGCTGTTCTTCCTGGCCGACGACAGCGGCGTGCCGGAGCGCGACCCGACGCTTGAGGAATTGCAGGCCCTGGCGCGCGAGGTGACGGGCGACGAGACCCTGACCCTCTCCGACCCCGCCTGGCTGACCCATAGCCGCTTCGAATACGGCGTCTCCCCGGCCTATGCGCGCGGCCGCGTCTTCCTGGCCGGCGATGCCGGGCATCTTTCCCTGCCGATGGGCGGCCAGGGCATGAATGCCGGGCTGCATGACGCGGTGGAGATCGCCTGGCGCCTGGCCATGGCGCTGCGCGGCCAGGCGGGGCCGGCCATCCTCGACTCCTACGATGCCGAGCGCGGCGCCGAGCATATCCGCCTCAGCGCGCAGCAGGTGCGCGGCTTCCGCTGGACCGTCTATCGCGGCCCGGTCACCGACAGGGCGCTGGCGCTGGCCGCCGCCGCCCTGCCCAATCTCGGCTCGCTGCTGCAGGGGACGGATGACATGCAGCAGATGCGGGTGGCCTATCCCGACAGCCCGCTGAACGAGGATCATCTGGCTGGCCTGGCGCGGCTGCTGCGCTCCGGGCCGAAGCCCGGCGAACGCGCCCCGGACGCGCCGGTGGTGCGCGAGGGCGCTGTCACCACGCTGTTCCACCATCTCTACAACCCGGATGGCCGCAGCGCCGGCTGGGCGCTGCTGGGCTTCGATGGCCGCTCGGCCGAGGCCGCCGCAGCGCTGCGCGCGGCGATCGAGGCCATCGCCCCCTGGCCCTGGCTGCGCCCGCGCCTGGTGCTGGCCGGCCCGCTGATCGCCGCCGGCGACACGCCGGTGCTGTCGGATCTCGATGGCCGCGCCCATGGCGCCTATGGGCTGGAAGGGCAGCCGGCGCTGGTGCTGGTGCGGCCGGACGGGCACATCGCCTTCCGCGACAGGGCCGAACGGGTGGATCGCCTGATCGCCTATTGCCGGCGGGTCTTCGGCGAACCGGCGCGCCCGCTCTAGCCCAGCCGTGCCAGCGACCGCCGCAGCCCCAGCAGCGCCGCGCCCAGGAACAGCAGGCCGAGCCCCAGCAGCGCCGCCAGCCGCGGCGCCACGATGTCGAAGCCGGCGCCGCGATACAGCACCGCCTGGGCGAAGGCGACGAACTGGGTCGAGGGGGAGATCTGCACCACCTGCTGCAGCCAGGCCGGCATGCTCTCCAGCGGCGTCATGCTGCCGGAGAGCAGCATCATCAGCATCAGCGCCGGCAGCGCCAGCACGCCGAACTGGCCGGTGGAGCGGGTGGCCGTCGCCAGCAGCACGCCCAGCGCCGCGACCGAGGCCTGGAACAGCACCGTGCCCAGCACGAACAGCCCCAGCGACCCGGCCAGCGGCACGCCGAGCAGCCCGCGCACCACCAGCAGCAGCGACAGCACCGCGGCACCGACGATGACCAGCGCATTGGCGCCGATCTTGGCCAGCAGGATCTCGGCCGGCGAGACCGGCATGGCCAGCAGATGCTCCAGCGTGCCGTGCTCGCGCTCGCGCAGCAGGGCGGCGCCGGGCAGGATGATGGAGAGGATGGTGATGCTGTTCACCACCTGCATCACCGCGGTGAACCATTCGGGGATGGAGTTCGGGTTGAAGCGGGTGCGCGTCACCAGCGCCACCGGCTGCTCCGCGCCGCCGAGCCGCGCCGCCACCTCCTGCCGCACGATCTGCTGGATGTAACTGCTGCCATTGCCGGCCTGCGCCATGGCGGTGGCATCGATGTCGATGGCAAGGCCGGTGGGGCGGCGGGCCAGCAGATCGGCCTCGAAGCGCGGCGGGATCTGCAGCACGAAGACATGGCGCCCTGCATCCAGCGCCGGCGCCACCTCGCGCGCGCCGATCAGCGGCGCGGGGCGGAATTGCGGCGGCAGCAGCGCCGCGCGCAGCGCGCGGGAGAGATCGGAATGATCCTCGTCCACCACGGCGATGGCGGCGTTGCGCACCTCCATCTTCACCCCATGCGCCACGGAATAGACCGCCACCGTGAAGGTATAGGCCAGCAGCAGCAGCAGCACCGGGTCGGCGCGCAGCACCCGCAGCTCCTTCAGCCCCAGCCAGAGGATGGTCAGCAGCCGCCGCATCTCACGCCTCCTGCTTGCGCAGCGCCAGCGCGGCGGCGCCGATGAACAGCAGGGCGAAGCCGGCCAGCTCCAGGTGGCTGGGCCAGAGCTCGGCAAAGCCCAGCCCCTTGGTCATGCTGCCGATCGAGATCTGCTGGAACCAGCCGGCCGGAAAGCCGAGCCCGATGGCGCGCGCCGCCCCGGAGAGGCCGGAGACCGGCACCAGCAGCCCGGAGAAATTCACCGCCGGCACGATGCAGAGGATGGCGGCGGCAAAGATCGCCGCCACCTGGCTGCGCACGAAGGCCGAGACCAGCAGGCCGAAGCCGGTCGCGGCCAGCACATAGAGAAACCCGCCGAGTGCCAGGGCGAGCCCCGAGCCGCGCACCGGCACACCGAAGACCAGCCGCGCGCCGGCCACCAGCAGGGCGAAGCTCACCAGCGCCACCGCGACATAGGGCAGCTGCTTGCCCACCAGGAATTCCAGCGCCGTCACCGGTGTGGCGCGGAAATTGGCGATGGCGCCGCTCTCCTTCTCGCGCACCACGCCGACGGCCGCCATCATCGCCGGGATCAGCACCAGCATCAGCATGATGATGCCGGGCAGGATGGCGACCGCGCTGCGGAAGGCCTGGTTGTAGCGGAAGCGCGGCTCGATCCCGAGCAGCTCCGGAGCGGCGGGCAGCGACGATTGCGCCTGCCGCTCGGCCAGCCAGGATTGCGCCAGGCCGGTGACATAGCCGCGCGCCGTCTCGGCGCGGAAGGGCATGGCGCCGTCCAGCGTCACCGCGACCTCCGGCTGCCGCCCGGCGCGCAGATCCTCGCCGAAGCGCGGCGGGATCTCGATGGCGAGCGCGATGCGCGCGGCGCGCAGGCGCGCCTCGGCCTCCGCCGGGCTGGCCAGCTCCGGCCGCTCGGTGAAGTAGCGGGAGCCGGCGAAGCTCTGCAGCAATTCGCGGCTTTCCGGCGTGCGGTCCTGGTCGAGCACCGCATAGGGCAGGTTCTCGACATCGAAGGAGATGCCGAAGCCGAAGGCCAGCATCAGCAGCAGCGGCCCGAGCAGGGCGAAGGCGATACGGATGCGGTCGCGCAGCAGCTCCAGCGCCTCGCGCCAGGCGCAGGCCCAGAGCCGGCGCGGGTCGAAACGTCCGGGCGCCCGGCGCGGCGCGGCGGCGGGCGGCGGCGCCTCGGCCGCGGCTTCCGGCCCGGCGGCGCGCTCCAGCGCACCGATGAAGGCCTCTTCCAGCGTCGCCGCGCCCTGCTGCCGGGCGAGCTCCCGAGGCGGGCCCACCGCCAGCACCCGTCCCGCATGCATCAGCGAGATGCGGTCGCAGCGCTCCGCCTCGTTCATGAAATGGGTGGAGATGAAGATCGTCACCCCCTCCTGCCGCGACAGCCGCAGCAGATGGGTCCAGAACAGGTCGCGCGCCACCGGGTCGACGCCGCTGGTGGGCTCGTCCAGGATCAGCAGCGAGGGCTCGTGCACCAGAGCGGCGGCCAGTTGCAGCCGCTGCCGCTGGCCGAGCGGCAGGGCCTCCGGCGCGCTGTCCGCCACCGCCGCCAGGTCGAAATCGCGCAGCAGCGTGGCGATGCGGGCGGCGGCGCGCTCCGGCGGCAGGTGGAACAGCCGGGCATGCAGTTGCAGATTCTGCCGCACCGTCAGCTCGCCATAGAGCGAGAAGGATTGCGACATGTAGCCGACCCGCGCGCGCGCATCGCCGCCGCGCGCCGGGTCCTGGCCCAGCACAAGCGCGGTGCCGGCGCTGGCCGGCAGCAGCCCGGTCAGCATCTTCATCGTCGTCGTCTTGCCGCAGCCATTGGAGCCGAGGAAACCGAAGATCTCGCCGCGCGGGATCGACAGCTCGACATTGTCCACCGCGACGAAATCGCCGAAGCGCTTGGTCAGGCCATGCGCCGCGATGGCCGGCGCCTCGCCCGGGCGCGGCGGCGGCGGGGGCGTGATCTCCACGGCGCGGTGCCCGGCGCGGCGCGCCTCGGGCAGCAAGGCGATGAAGCTTTCCTCCAGCGTCGCGCAGCCGGTGGCCCGGCGCAGTTCGGCCGGGCTGCCCTGGGCGATGACGCGGCCGGCATCGAGCGCCGCCAGCCAGTCGAAGCGCTCCGCCTCCTCCATATAGGCGGTGGCGACCAGCACGCTCATGCCGGGGCGGCGGGCGCGCAGCCGGTCGATCAGCGTCCAGAATTGCCGGCGCGACAGCGGGTCGACGCCGGTGGTGGGCTCGTCCAGGATCAGCAGCTCCGGCTCCCGCACCAGGGCGCAACAGAGAGAGAGCTTCTGCTTCATGCCGCCGGAGAGCTTGCCGGCCGGCCGCGCCGCGAAGCGGGTGAGGCCGGTGGCCTGCATCAGCTCCGCCGCGCGCGCCGCGCGCTCCGCCCGGCCCTGGCCGAACAGCCGGGCGAAATATTCGATGTTCTCGGCGACCGATAGCGTCGGGTAGAGGTTGCGGCCCAGCCCCTGCGGCATGTAGGCGATGCGCTGCCGCGCCGCGGTCAGCGCCGAATCCTGCCGCAGATCGGCGCCCAGCGCCTCGACACCGCCCCGCTGCGGCCGGCGCACCCCGGCCAGCAGCGCCAGCAGGGTGGATTTGCCGACGCCATCCGGCCCGACCAGCCCGGCCATGACACCGCCGGGGATGTCCAGTGTCACCCCGTCCAGCGCGGCGATCCCGCCATAGCGGTGCGTGACCTCCCGCAGCCGCGCGGCGGGCGCGGCGGGGCTCACGGCAGGCGCACCTGCAGCCGCTCGGGCCAGGGCTCGGCCGGGTCGAGCCGCAGATAGGCCAGGCCGCGCACGCCGCCCTTTACCTGCTCGGCATGGGCGCGCAGCAGCTCGGGCGGCAGGCGCAGCTTGACGCGGAACATCAGGTTTCTCGCGCTCCTGCGCCGTCTCCACCTGGCGCGGGGTGAATTGCGCGTTCGGCGCGACGAAGCTGACCGTGGCGGGCAGCACGTAGTCCGGCGCCGGGTCCAGCACCAGCCGCGCCTCGGCGCCATAGGCCAGGCGGCCGGCCTGGGCGGCGGGCAGGAAGACGATCATCGAGACATCGGTAGGGTCGATCAGCGTCGCCACCCGGCCGCCGGCGGCGACCACCTCGCCCTCGCGCAGCAGCCGGTAGAGCACCCGGCCGGCGCGCGGCGCGGCCAGCACCGTGTCGGCCAGCAGGGCGCGCGCCTGGGCCAGATTGGCCTCGGCCGCCGCGCGCGTCGCATCGGCGCGGCGCTGCCCGGCCTCGGCCGAGAGCAGCGTCGCTTCCGCCACCTCCAGCGTGGCGCGGCGCTGGTCCAGCTGCTCGGCGGGGGCGAAGCCGCGTCGGTGCAGCTCCTGGGTGCGGGCCAGCTCGCTCTGCGCCAGGCTGCGGTTGCTGCGGGCGCGGGCGATCTCGGCATCGGCGGCGGCGCGGGCCTGCGCGGCCTCGGCCAGCTGCGCCTCGGCGGCGTGCAGCTGCGCCTGCTGGGTGCTGGCATCCAGCCGCGCCACCACCGCGCCCGCCTCCAGCATCTGCCCCTCCTCGATGGAGAGGCTGGCGATGCGGCCGGCGATCTTGCTGGCGATGTCGATCTGCTCGGCCTCGATGCGGCCATTCACCGCGACGATGGAGGGCGGCAGGCCGGGCGCGGCGGCGAAATGCCGCCAGGCCGCCCAGGCCCCGCCCGCCACCGCCAGCGCCGCCACGCCCAGGATCCAGAGCCGCCTCGACAATGCCATTCTCCCCGCCCGTGGCGCCGCATGGGCGGGAAGACTAGCCCTGCCGGGGGGCCCTGGCCTTGACCCAGGGCAAGCCGGGCGTCACGCCTGCGTGACGCCGCCTCCGCCCTCGCCCGCCCCGCCCGGCGCCTCCACCAGCGCCAGCAGCTGCGGCCGGTCCAGCGTCTCCTGCGCCAGCAGCGCGCGGGCGGTGCGCTCCAGCGCCTCGCGGCGGTCCCGCAGCAGCACCAGCGTGCGCTCATAGGCGCGCTGCACGATGCCGCGCACCTCCTCATCCACCGCCGCCGCGGTGGCTTCCGAATAGTCATGCTCGCGCGGCAGCCCGGCGGCGGGGCCGAGGAAGGCGCGGTTCTCCCGCTCCAGCGCCACATGGCCCAGCCGCTCGCTCATGCCGTAGCGGGTGACCATGGCGCGGGCGATGTCGGTGACACGGGCGAGATCATCCGAGGCGCCGGTGGAGAGATGGCCGAAGACGATCTCCTCGGCGGCGCGGCCGCCCAGCAGCACGGCCATCTTGTTCTCCAGCTCCTGCCGCGTCATCAGGAAGCGGTCCTCGGTCGGGCGCTGGATGGTGTAGCCCAGCGCGCCGACGCCGCGCGGGATGATCGACACCTTGTGCACCACGTCGGAGCCCGGCAGGGCGAGGCCCACCAGCGCATGGCCCATCTCGTGATAGGCCACGATCTCGCGCTCATGCGGGTTCAGCAGGCGGTTGCGCTTCTCGAGGCCGGCGATGATGCGCTCCACCGCATTGTTGAAATCCTCCATCGACACCGCCTCGGCGCCGCGGCGGGTGGCCAGCAGCGCCGCCTCGTTCACGAGATTGGCGAGGTCGGCGCCGGTGAAGCCGGGGGTGAGCGCGGCGATCTCCTCCACCGCCACGCCGGGGGCCAGCGTCACCTTGCGCAGATGCACCGCCAGGATCTGCACCCGCCCCTGCCGGTCGGGCCGGTCCACCAGCACCTGGCGGTCGAAGCGCCCGGCGCGCAGCAGGGCCGGGTCGAGGATCTCCGGCCGGTTGGTGGCGGCCAGCAGCACCAGGCCGGAGGAGGGGTCGAAACCGTCCAGCTCGACCAGCAGCTGGTTCAGCGTCTGCTCCTTCTCGTCATGCCCGCCGCCCGCGACGCCGGCGCTGCGGGCGCGGCCCAGCGCGTCCAGCTCGTCGATGAAGATGATGGCCGGCGCCTTCTCGCGCGCCTGGGCGAAGAGGTCGCGCACCCGGGCGGCGCCGACGCCCACGAACATCTCGACGAATTCCGAGCCGGAGATGGAGAAGAAGGGCACCCCCGCCTCGCCGGCCACGGCGCGGGCCAGCAGCGTCTTGCCGGTGCCGGGCGGGCCCACCAGCAGCACGCCCTTGGGCAGCCGGCCGCCCAGCCGGCCGTGGCGCGCCGGGTCGCGCAGGAACTCGACGATCTCGCGCAGCTCGTCCTTCGCCTCGTCGACGCCGGCGACATCCTCGAAGCGCACGCGGGTGTCGGTCTCGACATAGACCTTGGCCTTGCTGCGGCCGACCTGCATCAGCCCGCCCATGCCCTGGCCCATGCGGCGCAGAACGAAGATCCAGACGCCGATGAACAGCAGCACCGGCAGCACCCAGGAGAGCAGGTCGCGCAGGAAGGTGCTCTCGATCTGCCCGGTGTAGCGCACATTGTAGCGCTGCAGCTCCTGGGCGAAATCCGGGTCGACCCGCGTCGTGGTGAAGCGGGTCGGCCCGCCTTCCGACAGCGGCTCGCGCAGCGTGCCCTGGATGAAGCGGTCGGAAATGCCGATCTCCACCACCTTGCCATCGCGCAGCAGCTGTTCGAACTGGCTGTAGGGGATCGGCGCCACGGTCCGGCTGGCCAGGAGGGACTGGATCAGCAGCACCGCCAGAAAAGCCAGCAGCCAGTAGCTGACATGGAACCGCGTCTTGTGCTTCATGGGGCCTCCAAGCGCCCGGCAGCTTCCGCCCTGGCGGCGGATCGGTCCAGCCCCGGGGCACATCTCCCCGCCAACGATCGCCCCGTCCCGCGCGTTGCACCGCGGTCCGCCCACACACGGAGAGGATAAGCCTATGTTCACGCTCGAGATCGGGGGCCGCGCCATCGCGGTGATCGGCACCGATGAGGAGGATGCCCGCGACCTGGTGGCCAATCCCTCCTTCCGTGAGGACCTGCAGCGCCTGCTGAGCGACGACCAGCCCCTGTGGGATGGCGAGGCCGAGCTGGTGCTGCGCCCGGCCAATGAGGACGAGATCGCCGAGTTCGACGAGAGCGAGGACGAGCCCGAGGCCGGCGAGGAGGAAGATGAGGACGAGGATGAGGAGGAAGGCGCGGTGGTGCTGTTCCTGGTGCCGATCCTGGATCCGGACGAGGAGGATGAGGACGAGGCCTGAGCCATAGGCCCCGGCCTCTCCCCAGGCCTATAGTGAAGGAACGCCCCGCCTCCGGCGGGGCGTTCTGCGTTCCGGGCCGGCCTTCCCGGGGCGGACCGGCGGAGCTGCGGGAGGTGCGGGATGCGGCGAGAGGGCGGGACCACCGGGGCGCGGGCGGCGCCGGCCTGGGCGCTGCGCCGCCCCGTCGCGCATCTCAGCGAGCGGCGCTTCGGCCTGGCGCTGACCTTCGTCGCCGGCGCGGTGAATGCCGGCGGGCTGATGCTGGTGGGCCAGTACACCTCGCACATGTCGGGCTATGTCTCGGCGCTGGCGGATCATCTGGCGCTCGGCGCCTTCGCCGCCGTGCTGGCCGGGCTGGCGGCGCTGCTGCCCTTCCTGGGCGGCGCCGCGCTCTCGGCCATGCTGATCAACTGGGGCAGGCGGCGCGGCCATGCCAGCCCCTATGCCCTGCCGCTGCGGCTGGAGGCGGCGCTGCTGCTGGGCTTCGGCCTGCTGGGCGCGGCCTTCCACGGCGCGGCGCTGGTGGTGGTGCCGGCGGTGCCGCTGCTCTGCTTCCTGATGGGGCTGCAGAACGCCACCATCACCAAGATCTCCGGCGCGCGCATCCGCACCACCCATGTCACCGGCATCGTCACCGATCTCGGCATCGAGCTGGGCAAGCTGGCCTATTGGAACCGGCTGGGCGGGCCGCAGGACGCGCTGTTCGTGCGCGCCGACCGGGCCAAGATCCGCCTGCTGGCCGGGCTGCTGGGCGGCTTCTTCCTGGGCGGGCTGGCCGGCGCGCTGGGCTTCGGCCATCTGGGCTTCGCCTCCTGCCTGCCGCTGGCGGCCCTGCTGCTCTGGCTGGCCGAGGCGCGGATCCTGCCGGGTGGCTGAAGCTTGTTCCCCTAAGCCCTTGTTCCTTCGGATTCGCTGGCGGGGCGCTGTGACCAAAGTCCAACCCGCTTTCGCGCCCGGGCGGCGCCGGCACCGGCCGGTGACCAAAGTCCAAGCCCCGGGCCGGCGCGCCCGCAGCCAGGCGGGGCGGCGTGACCAAGGTCCAACGCACCCGGCTGCGGCGCAACGCCTTGAAGCGGCACGACTCCGCCGCGCGGCGGCCGCCTGTGACCAAGGTCCAACCCGTGCCATCCAGAGTCGGCGATTCGGCCGGGAAAGCGCCGCGCGAGTCGTTTTCCACCGCCGGCGGCCCCGTCCGGCTGGACCTTGGTCAGCCGGGCTTGGACCCCGGTCAGAGGCGCCTGCGGGCCGCCTCCTGGAAAATCAAGAACTTGGAAACTTCATCCCCTTGGACCTGGGTCAGACAGCAATTAACCAAGAAATCCAAATAGCCTTCCAACTAGCCCGCTGACCAAAGTCCAAGCTGCCAGCCCGGCCCCGGCTGGGCTAAGCGGGGCTAGGCTTCGGCATTGGGAGAGAAGTCATGGAGGAGGTGCGCTCCGCGCGTCGCCTAGTCGAGGAGCATGGCCGTCTCGGGGCCATCGCCCGGCATGAGGATCGGCGCCTGGTCGAGATCATCGCCTCCTACGGGGCCGATGAGGAAGTCGGCATCCCCAATTTCCTCTATTCCGGCTGGTGCATGACCGCACTGCCGCACAGCCGCATCGCCGATGACAAGGCCTGGCGGCTGGAGAACGGCAATGTCGTGCTGCTGGTCGAACCCGGCCGCCGCGCCCTGCCGGGGGAGGCCGATGAGTGGATCGGCGTGCCCTATGGCCCGACCGCCCGGCTGATCATGATCTACCTGCAATCCGAGGCGCTGCGGACCAACAGCCGCAACATCGAGCTCGGCCGCTCGATGAATGAGTGGTTCGGCCGCATGGACAAGAAGGCCGGCGGCAAGAGCTACAAGCTGGTGCGCCAGCAGGCCGAGCGCATCGCCACCTGCCGCTTCAGCTTCCATGCCGAGCGCGACGGCGTGCGCGCCATCCGCAACCAGTCGATCGTCGATGAGGGGCTGCTGTTCCTCGACGGGCGGGAACAGGATAGCCGCCAGCAGAGCTTCTTCCAGGAAGGGGTGGTGCTGTCGGAGAGCTTCTTCCGCTCGCTGAAGGAGCACGCCGTGCCGGTCGAGGAGCGGGCGATCCGCCATATCTCCAACTCCTCCATGGCGATCGACACCTATTGCTGGCTGGCCTACCGGCTGCATTCGCTGAAACGGCCGACGCCGATCTCCTGGGCAGCGCTGCACAGCCAGTTCGGCTCCGGCTACGGGCAGGTCGCGGCCTTCAAGCGCGCCTTCCTCAGCAAGATCCTGCCCTCGGCCCTGGCCGTCTATCCGGAGGCCGGCGAGCGCGGGGTCGAGGTCTCCGACACCGGGCTGATCCTGAAGCCGACCCGGCCCCCCATCCTCAGCCGCCACGCCGCCTGAGGGCGCATGACAGGGCCGGGACGCAGCGCGTTCCGGCCTTTTTGCCGGCATTCCGGCGGCCTGCCCAAGGTCCAAGCCCGGCCCCGGCGCCACAACCCAGGATTGTGGCTTCTCCCTGAGTTCCATTGATGATTTTCATGGAACCGGTGCTGACTCGGCCGTGGCTTGCGCCACCCGCCGGGCCCTGCGCAGCATGCCCGCCCCAGGCCGTCGCCCGCTCCAGGGCTTTGGCAGCGGGGTTTCCGGGTAGTTTTGGCCCTTCCCCGGCGAGCCCCACGCCTCCGGCGCCGCAAAAGCGGCACGGACCCGTATCGATTAACAATCCCGCAGCATTATTCGCCGCCTTCTGAGCCATGCCGTCCGCCTCCCGCCTTGCCGCCGCGATCGCCGCGCTGCGCGCCCGCTCCGCCTCGCGGCTGCGGCCGCGCCTGGCCGTGCTGGCGCTGGCGGCCTTCCTGCCGCCGGCCCTGCTCAGCCTCTGGCTGCTGCAGCGGCAGGCGCAGCAGCAGCAGGACAGCGCCGCCGCGACCCTGGCGGAGCTGGCGCTGCGCAGCGCCCAGGACCAGGCGGCGCCGCTGCTGCGCGCCAACACCCTGCTGGCCGGGCTGGCGCTGGCGCATCCGGACGGGCCGGCGCTGTGCCAGGCGGTGCGCGACAGCCTGGCGGAGGAGCCGGGCCTGCTGCACTGGCTGGCGCTGACCGGCGCGGCGGGGCGCATGCATTGCGCCAGCCAGCCCCTGCTGGAGACGCTGTCCCTGCCCGGCCTGCCGCCGGCGGGAGACGGGCCCGCCTTGCTGCGCGGCCCCGCCGGCCCGCTGGGCGGGCTGCTGCTGCGCCACCCGCTGCCGCGCCTGCCGGGGCAGAGCCTGGTCGCCGCGCTGGACCGCAGCGCCTTCCGCCAGGCCATTCTGGGCCCGGGCGGGGCGGAGCAGGTGCTGCTGCTGGACCGGGACGGCCATGCGCTGCTGCAGCTGCCGGAGGAGATGGACAGCCCCGGCCTGCCATCCGGCCTGATCGCCACGCTGCGCCAGCGCGGCTGGGGCAGCCTGCGCGCCGCCGGGCCGGACGGGGCGATGCGGCTGATCGGCTTCGCCCGGCTGCCCGGCAGCGAGGCCATGGTGGTGGCGCTGCGCGGCGAGGCCGGCATCGCCGCGCCGCAGCGCGCCGCCTGGCGTGTGGCGCTGGTTGTGCTGGCCCTGGCGCTGCTGGGGGGCATGGGGGCCGCCATCTGGGCCGCGCGGGCCGAGGCGCCGCCGCTCGGCGACACCGAGGATGCCGCGGTGGAGCTGCTGGAGGCGATCGCCGCCACCATGGCGCAGGGCGTGGCGCTGTGGAGCCTGCAGGGCCGGCTGCTGACCGCCAATCAGCGCTGGCGCGAGATGCTGGGCCTGCCCGCGGGACTGGCGGCGCCGGGCACCGCGCTGCCCGACCTCGCCCGTTTCCTGGCCGAGCCGCAGCCCGGCGCCGCGCCCGACCCGGCGCTGGCGGGGCGGCTGACACAATGGCTGCAGGGCAGCGGCCCGGCCGGCGCGCCGCTGCAGCGCCCGGGCGGCCGCGTCGTGGCGCTGCGCGCGCATCGCCTGGCCGGAAGCATCGTCACCACCGGCAGCGACGTGACCGAGGCGGTCGCCGCCGAGGCGGCGCTGCGCGAGAGCGAGGCGCGCTTCCGCCTGATCGCCGAGAATTCCGGGGATGTCGTCGCGCTCTGCGACATGGATGGCACGCGGCGCTATGTCTCCCCCGCCTCCGAACGCGTGCTGGGCTACCGGCCGGAGGCGCTGGCCGATCGCCGGGTCGGCGATTTCGTGCATCCCGACGACCGGGACTGGGTGGAGGCCGCGGCCGCGGCGCTGCGCGGCGGCGACCCCGAGGCCTCGGCCACCTACCGCTTCCGCCGCCCCGATGGCGACTGGCTCTGGGTCGATGTGCGGGCGCGCAGCCATGCCGACCCGGCGAGCGGCGAGCCGATCGGCTATGTCGCGGTGATGCGCGACGCGACCGAGGCCAAGGCCGCCGAGGCGCGGCTGCTGGAGGCGCTGGAGCGGATGGAGGAGATGGCCACCACCGACGCGCTGACCGGCCTGGCCAATCGCCGCCGCTTCGAGGAGGCGCTGGCGCTGGAATGGCGCCGCTGCGCGCGGGAGGGGCAGCCGCTCTCGCTGCTCGTGCTGGATGCCGACAATTTCAAGCGCTTCAACGACCGCTACGGCCATCCGGCGGGGGATGAATGCCTGCGGCTGGTGGCCAATGCCCTGTCCGGCGTGGCCCGCCGCCCGGGCGATGTCGCGGCCCGCCATGGCGGCGAGGAATTCGCGCTGCTGATGCCCAAGACCGACCCCGCCGGCGCCGCCCTGCTGGCCGAGCGGGTGCGCGCCGCGGTGGCCGGGGCGGCGCGGCCGCATCTGGGCAACACGCCGGCCGGCATCGTCACCGTCAGCATCGGTGTCGCCACCACCTGGCCGAAGCCGGAGAAGGGCCCGGCCGGTCCCGGCATCCTCTCCGGCGCCGATGCGCTGCTCTCGGCCGCCGATCGCGCGCTCTATGCCGCCAAGATGGGCGGGCGCAACCGGATCTGCATCGCCTCGCCGGAGATCGGCGCGCTGCTCGACTGACGCTCCTCAGCCGAACAGCACGGCGTCATGGCCGGGGCCGCCGGCCCCGATCCCCTGCAGCCAGAGCGACCCCGCCCCCAGCGTGACCAGCAGCCCGCCGGCCTCGGTCTGCGCGGCGGCCATGGCGGCCTCCCATGCCTCCGCGCTCCAGCCCTGCAGCAGCAGCCGGTCGCCCTCGGCGGCGCGGAAATCGAGGATGCGGTCCTGCCCATCCCCGGCGGCGAAGACGAAGAGATCGGCGCCGGCGCCGCCGCCCAGCTCGTCATCCCCCGCGCCGCCTTCCAGCCGGTCATCGCCCTCGCCGCCGCGCAGCTGGTCCTGGCCGCCGCCGCCGATCAGCACATCATCGCCGCCCATGCCCCAGAGCCGGTTGTCGGAATCATTGCCGGTGATGCGGTTGTCGAGCCGGTTGCCGGTGCCCTTCAGCGCCGCTTCGCCCATCAGCCGCAGCGCCTCGACATTGGCGGCGAGCTGGGTGTCGACCAGCGCCAGCGCCGTGTCATAGCCATGGTCGTTCCATTCCAGGATGCGGTCGGCGGCGTCGCGCAGCCAGTAGGTGTCGTCGCCGGCGCCGCCATGCAGCCGGTCGAAGCCCTCCCCGCCATCGAGCGTGTCGTTGCCGCTGCCGCCGATCAGCCAGTCATCGCCCGCGCCGCCTTCCAGCGCATCGTCGCCGGCCAGGCCGTAGAGCATGTCATTGCCGGCGCCGCCCGAGAGATGATTGTCCAGCGCATTGCCGGTGATGCGGTTGTGGCCGGCATTGCCATGGCCGTCGCGCGCCAGCGGGCCCCAGAGTTCCAGCTCCTCCACCCAGTCGGGCAGGGTGTAGCCATCGATCCAGGCGCGCACCGTGTCGAAGCCCTGATGGATGCGCTCCACCACCACATCGCCCGGATCGTCGACGCTGTAACTGTCATTGCCGAAGCCGCCCAGCAGCCAGTCGGCGCCGGCGCCGCCCTTCAGGAAGTCATGGCCGGCGCCGCCCTCCAGCCGGTCCTGGCCGCCCTCGCCGAAGAGCTGGTCGTCGCCCTCGCCGCCCTGCAGCAGATTGTCCAGCGCATTGCCGTCGATCAGATTGTCCAGCGCGTTGCCGGTGCCGCGCTGCGCCGGGCCCTCCAGCAGCAGCTCCTCGACCTGGTCGGGCAGGGTGTAGTCGATGGCGGCGACGACGCGGTCATGCCCGCCGCCCGGCAGCTCCACCACCCGGTCCCCGGCTTGGTCGACCCAGTAGACATCATGGCCGCCGCCGCCCTCCATGCGGTCGGCGCCGCTGCCGCCCTGCAGCCGGTCGCGCGCCCCGCCGCCCAGCAGGATGTCGTCGCCCTCCTGGCCGAACAGGTAATTCTCGCCCTCGCCGCCCTCCAGCCGGTCCTGGCCGGCGCCGCCCTCCAGCCGGTCGGCCCCCTCCCCGCCCTGCAGCCAGTCATCGCCGGCCCCGCCCAGCAGGATGTCGTCCCCCGTGCCGCCCTCCAGCCGGTCATTGCCCTCGCCGCCCTCCAGCAGGTCATCGCCGCCGCCGCCCAGCAGCCAGTCATCGCCGCCGAGGCCCGCCAGCCAGTTCCCGCCATCATGGCCGAGGATGACATTGTCCAGCGCATTGCCGATGCCGGCATGGGCGCCCGCCAGCAGCTCCAGCCGCTCGACATGCTGCGTCAGGGCATAGTCGATGCTGGCGCGCACCGTGTCCTGGCCCTCGCCCTCCTGCTCGACCACGACATCGCCGGCATGGTCGACGAGATAGAGATCGTCGCCCGCCCCGCCCAGCATGCGGTCGGCGCCGGCGCTGCCATCCAGCCGGTCGGCGCCGGCATCGCCCACCAGCAGATCGTCGCCGGCGCCGCCCTCCAGAATGTCATCGCCCTCCAGCCCGCGCAGCGTGTCGCTGCCGCGGTTGCCGGAGAGGTGGTTGTCCGCCGCATTGCCGCCGATCCAGTCATCGCCATCGCCACCCAGCGCGTGCTCGATCACGCTGCCCTCGGCGATCACCAGGCGCTGCCCGGCGATGCGGCTCTCCGTCGCGCCGGAAAGGTCGATGCGCACCGCGCCGGTCACCGCGGCGGCGTTGATGCGGTCCTCGCCGCTGTCGTCCTGCAGCAGCTGCCGCTCCGGCGCGGCGGCGGCGAGCGCGCCGTATTCATCGGTGAAGACATGCTCGCTGTTCTCGCTGGGCGCCGCGCCGAAGAGCTGCAGCGACCAGGCGAGCAGCCTTCCGCCATTCCCGGCCGAGGCATCATCCACCACCAGCCGCCAGGTGCCTGCGGCGGATTCATGCAGGAAATGCGTGCTGGAGAGGGTGAAGCTCAGCTTGCCATCGGCCAGGGTGTAGGCGCCGAGGCCGAGGCGCTGCAGCAGCACGCTGCTGGTGCCGGAGGGCGAGATCAGGGTGATGCGCAGATCGCCGAGCCGCGCATGCTCGATCGACAGCGTCACCTCCGCCCGCTCCACCAGCAGCGCCGCGTCGATCTCGACGCCCTGGCTGGCGCGGCCGGTCTCGGGCAGGTCCAGCCCGCCCTCCGCCACGGCCTGCGCCCGCTGCAGATTGGCCTCGGTGGATTGCGCCTGCCAGCTCTCGGCCAGCCGCACCGCCGCATGCGCGTCGATCAGCCCGAAGCCGGCGCGGCGCGAGACATGCATCCCGCCGCCATTCCAGCCCGTGGCGGCGTTCTGGGTCCAGCCGGCGCCCTCGGCATCGGTCATGCGGGCGGAGAGCGCCAGGATGGTCTGCACGTCGCGATAGCCGAGCGCCGGATTGGCCTGCAGCATCAGCGCCACGGTGGCGCTGCCGAGCGGCGCGGCATAGGAGGTAGCGGTCGCCGGCGCCACCACCAGCAGCGCGGCGCCCGGGTTGGAGAAGCCCTGCACCTTGCCCTGCGGATCGGTGGCGCCGACCAGCACCGTCCAGCGATTGTTCGAGTAGGAATGCGTGTTGACGTCGTCGCCGGTGGTGCCGTTGTTGCCGGCGGAGCGGACGAAGACCGTGCCGAGGCCCCCGCGGCCCTCGACGGCGGCCTCGGCCATGGCGGCGGCGGCGGCCGCGTATTCGGCGCGGCCGAAATCGTCGCGGAAGGATTCGCCCGAGCGGCTCCAGGAATTCTGCGAGACATCGACCTCCTTCTGGAAGGCCAGCATCTCCGCCTCCTGCGCCACGGTGCGGTGGGCGCGGCTGTCGAAGCCGTAGGAGACGAGGGTGGCGCCGAAGGCGGCGCCGACGCCGCCCTCCCCATTGCCGGCCCGGGCGGCCAGCACCAGGGCGACATTCTGGCCATGGGTGTCGTTGTCATCGGCCGTGGTGGTGCCGCTGGCGACGCGGCTGGCCGCCCAGTCGAACTGGCCGCGCAGCTCGGCCATGCCGGGATTGGGCGGGCGGGTGTCGACCAGCCCGATGCGCACCCCCTGGCCGCTGTATTCGTCATAGACCGAGCTGGCATTGATGCCGGTCCCGGGCCCCAGCTGCCACTGCCCGGCGAAAAGTGGATCGTCGAAACTCGGCATGCGCGGCAAGGCCCATCCATCCAGGATCGGCTGCCAGAGCTAGGGGGGAGAGATGACCGAAGCGGAAAGTTGGCACGCGGGAAGGTGATGGCCGGGCCGAGGCACAGAGCTTGCGCCGCCAGGCTGGCCCCGGCAGTGCGGGCCGGTACAGAAGCGCGCCATGCCCGCCCCCCCACCTGCCCCCCCACCTGCCCCCCCCAGGCCTGGCCCGGTCGGCGCCCGCGCCGAGCCGGCCGGCGAACAGAGGGCTTTCGGCGCCTATGAGACATTGCTGCTGCGCCAGCCCGGTGCCGCGCATCTGGTGATCGCGCTGAGCGGCGTCGGCGACGTGTCGCGGCCCCTGGCGGGGTTCGACTTCCACAATTCGGTGCCGCCGATCGGCGGCGTCGACACGCTGCTGCTGCGCGACCAGGCGCGCAGCTGGTGGCAGGCGCCCGAGGGCCGCGCGGCGCTCGAGGCCTATTGCCGGCAGGTGGCGCAGGCACGGCCCTATCGCAGCGTCACCCTGCTCGGCGTCAGCATGGGGGCCTTCGGGGCGCTGCAATTCGCCGCCTTGTTGCCGCAGGCGCGGGTGGTGGCCATGGGGCCGCCCTATTCGGCGGATCTCCGGCGGCATGGCCGCTTCGTGGTGCGCTACAAGGAGTGGCTGGACACCGCCGGCGAGGCTGCCGGGGCCGGCAGCGATGCGCGCCTGGTCGGCGATCCCGCCCGCTACCTGCTGCTGTTCGGCGATGATGAGCCGATCGACCTGGCCAATGCCGCGCTGTTCCAGCAGGCCGGCTGGCACGGCCTGTTCATGCTGCCGGGCGGCCAGCACAATCTGGGCGGCGAGCTGAAGCGCCGCGGCGCGCTGGACCGGGTGCTGCGCCTGCTGGCCCTCGGCGCGCCGCTGCCGGAGGTCGCCGCCGCGGCGGGCGCGCTGCCGGTGCACGCCCATGCCCATGGGCTGGCGATGCTGCGGGCGCGCGACTGCCTCTATCGCGGCGAGCAGGCGGCGGCCGATGCCTGGCTGGAGGATGCGCGGGCGGCGGTGGGCGAGGCCTCCGGCCCGCTCAACCAATTGCTCTGGCTGCGCCGCGGGCTGGACCAGGATCTGGGGCAGCTCAGCCGGCTGCCCCGCGCCGGGCTGGCGCTGCACCGGCTGCCGCTGCCGGGCGGGGCGCAGCTGGAGCTGGAAAGCTCCTTCGCCAGCGGGCCGAGAACGGGGCTGCCGGTGCTGCTGGGGCCGCTGGTGCTCGCCAGGCTGCACTGGCCGGGCGTGGCGCGGGCCAGGCTGCGGCTGCAGGCGGCGGCGCCGCCCCGGCCGAATGCGGGGGCGAAGCTTGCGCTGGCCGGCTTCGTGCCGCAGGGCGCGGGCTGGCAGGTGCAGGACGTGGCGCACAAGCCGGCCGATACGCTGACCCTGGGGCTGGCGCTGGAGCAGGGCGAGGCGCAGTTCCTGCTGCGCCGCCGCTGCTTCTCCTCCGGTTTCGATGCGCTGCGCAGCGACGACCAGGCTGCCTGGTCGATGCGGCTCCGCAAGGTCGAGCTGGAGGCGGCGCCGGGCTGAAGCGCGGCGCCGCCGTGGCAGCTCAGCGCAGCATCGGGCAATTGCCCTCGGCCAGGGGGCGGAAAGCCTCCTCCGCCGCGACCGTGCCGCTCAGCCTGTAATAGTCCCACGGCCCGCGGCTGTCCTGCGGCGCCTTCACCTCGAACAGGTAGGAGGGGTGGATCTTGCGCCCATCCGCCCGCACCTGGCCGGCGCCGAAGCAGTCATCATCGGTCGGCATCGCCTTCATCCGCTCGACCACGGCGCGGCCGCTGGCGCGGGCCGCCGGGACGCCCATCTCGGCCACCGCCTTCAGATAGTGCAGGCAGGCGGCATAGGTGCCGGCCTGCTCCTGGTTCGGCCAGTTGCTGGCCGTCTTCGGGCGGATGCGGGTGTTGAAGGCGCGGGTGCGGTCGTTCAGGTCCCAGTAATAGGCCTCGGACAGCAGCAGGCCCTGCGCCGTCTCCAGCCCCAGCGCGTGGATGTCGGTGACGAACATCGGCGTGCCGGCCAGCTTCACGCCGCGCCGCGCCACGCCGAATTCGCGCGCCTGCTTGATGCAGTTCACCATGTCGGTGCCGGCCATCAGCAGCCCGATCACCTTGGCGCGGCTGGATTGCGCCTGCACCAGGTAGGAGGCGAAATCGGTGGTGCCGGGGAAGGGGAAGCGCGCGCTGCCCATCACCTTGCCGCCGGCGCTCTCGACGAAGCGCCCCAGATCGCGCTCCATCTGGTGGCCGAAAGCGTAGTCGGCGACGATGAAGTACCAGGAATCGCCGCCATTGCGCACGGTCGCCTTGCCCACCGCATTGGCCAGCATCCAGGTGTCGGCGGTCCAGTGGATGGTGTTGGGCGAGCAGCGCTCGCCGGTCAGCGCCGCGCTCAGCGCGCCGCTGTTCATCTGCACGCGGTCCTTCTCCTGCACCAGCCCGGCGACGGCGAAGGCGATGGCCGAGTTGTTCACCTCGGTGATCATGTCGACGCCGTCCTGGTCGATCCAGCGGCGGGCCAGGGCGAGCGCGACATCCGGCTTGTTCTGGTGGTCGCCCTGCAGCACCTCGACGCGGATGCCGCGCTCGGCCAGGCCGAGATCCTCCACCGCCTGGCGCGCGCAGGCCAGCGCCGTGGGGCCGGAGGTGTCGCGATAGGGGCCGGAGAAATCGGCCAGCACACCGATGCGGATGGGGGCGGCGGCCTGGGCGCGGGCCGGGCGCGGTGCCAGGGTGGCGGGCAACGGGGCGAGCAGCGTCGCCCCGCCGGCCAGCAGCTGCCGGCGGCGGATCTCGGTCATTCTGGACTCCCTCTGCGGCGGCGCTGTCGGCCGCCTTGCGCCGCCAGTGTGGCGGCGCCGGCGCGGGGGCGACAAGACGTATTCTGTGATCACAGCCGGGCTCGGGGGCGCTGGATCATCCCTCCGCTTCATGCCAGTCTCGTCGCCAGAGCCGATCCATCGGCCGGACAGACGAGGGAAACGTGCGATGACGACAGCGAATCCCGCGCCGCAGGGCGCGGTGGGGCGGCGTGGCCTCATGCTTGGCGGCCTGGCGGCGGGCAGCCTGGTGCTGGCCGGCCGCAGCGGCGCCGCCCTGGCCCAGGCGCAGAAACCCGCCGAGATCAAGGTGGGCATCGCCACCTTCCTCTCCGGCCCCTCCAGCGTGTTCGGGGTGCCCGGCCGGCAGGCGGCGGAGATGCTGTTCGACGAGCTGAACGAGGCCGGCGGCATCGCCGGCGTCAAGGTCCGCCCGATCTTCGTCGATGAAGGCCCGGGCGTGGACCATTTCGTCGGCGAGTATCGCCGGCTGGTGCAGAGCGAGAATGTGCCGCTGATCTTCGCCGGCATCTCCTCCGCCGATTGCCTGGCCTGCGCGCCGCTGGCCGATGAGCTGAAGCGCCCGACCCTGCTGTGGGATTGCGGCACGCAGCGCATCTTCGAGGATGGGCGCTACGACTATGCCTATCGCACCCAGGCGAATGCGACGCCGGAGGTGCTGTCCTCCCTGCTCTATCTGCTGAAGACCAAGCCGGATTTCCGCAGCATCGCGGTGGTGAACCAGGATTACGCCTGGGGCCGGGATTCCTGGGATATCTTCCGCACCGCGCTGAACACGCTGAAGCCCGGCGTGCGCATCGCCGCCGAGCTGTTCCCGCGCTTCGGCGCGACCGATTTCTCGACCGAGGTGACGCGGCTGCTCGCGCTGCGGCCGGATGTGGTGTTCTCCACCTCCTGGGGCGGCGACCTGGACGGGCTGATCCGCCAATCGGCCGACCGGCGGCTGTTCGAGCGCAGCACCTTCGTGCTGCCGCTGGCCGAATCCTCGCTGGAGCGCGTCGGCCGCGCCCTGCCCGCGGGCCATATCATCGGCGCGCGCGGCGACCATTGGTTCCTGCACCCGAATCCGCGCGACCCGGCGCTGCTGGCGCGCTTCACCGAGAATTACCGCAAGCGCTTCAACGCCTGGCCGATCTATTCGACGCACCACATGGCGCAGGCGGTCTTCGCCATGAAGGCCGGCTATGAGAAGGCGATCGCCGCCAAGGGCGGCGGCTGGCCGAATGATGCCGAGCTGGCGGCGGCCTTCAAGGGCCTCGAATTCCCGTCGCTCACGGGGCGCATCCGCATCCGCGAGGATGGCCAGGGGCTGGAGGACCAGCTGATCGGCACCACCCTCCAGACCGACAAATACCCCTTCCCGGTGATGACCGACATGGTGGTGTTCCCCGCCGCCAGCGTCACCGCGCCGGTCGGGCAGAAGAGCCTGGACTGGCTGAAGACGCTGACGCCGGCGGTGCTGGAGAGCCTGCCGCAACCCGTCGCCTACCGGCCCTGAGCCAGCAGGATGGGAGCCTGGCTTTCCGATAACGGGCTGCTGCTCGGCCTCGCCACGCTGGACGGGCTGTCCTATGCGGCGGCGGTGTTCATGGTGGCGGTGGGGCTGAACCTGGTGTTCGGCGTGCTGCGCGTGCTGAATGTCGCGCATGGCAGCCTCTATGCCATTGGCGGCTATGCGGCGGCGTCGCTCGGCCTGTTCCTGGCGGCGCGCGGCGCGCCCGCCTGGGTCAGCCTGCCGGCGCTGCTGGTCGCCGCGCTGCTGGTGGGCGCCGTGCTCGGCCCGCCGATCGAGCGGCTGCTGCGGCGGACGCAGGATCATGAGCCGGTGCTGCAGCTGCTGGTCACCTTCGCGCTGTTCATGATCCTCGAGGATCTGCAGAAGCTGGTCTGGGGCGTGCAGCCGGTGGTCGCCGACACGCCGGTGAAGCTGCTCGGCACGGTGGACATTCCCTTCGGCGCCGATGTCATCCCGTTCAACGCCTATCAGCTCTATGTCCTGCCGGGCATCGCGCTGCTGACGCTGGTCGGGCTGGCCTGGTTCCTGCGGCGGACGCTGGCGGGGCGGATGATCGTCGCCGTCACCACCGACCGGGAGGCGGCGCGCGCCCTCGGCATCGACGCGGCGAAGGTGACGCTGCTCACCTTCACCGCCGGTGCCGCGCTGGCGGCTTTGGGCGGGGCGCTGGCCTCGCCCACCGTGTCGCTGGTGCCCGGTGTCGGGGCGCAGACCATCGTGCTGTCCTTCGCCGTGGTGGCGACGGCGGGGCTGGGCCAGATCGAGGGCGCGGCGATCGCCGCCATCCTGATCGGCCTTGGCCGCTCGATCGCCGTGTATTTCGAGCCGGAGCTGGAGGTGGTGGTGCCCTACCTGATCATGGTGGCGGTGCTGCTGGTGCGGCCGCAGGGCCTGTTCGGCGTGACCGAAACCCGCCGCATATGAAAGCTGCCCGTTCCCCCTCCTGCCGGCCGCCAGCGGCGGCCGGCCCTGACAGACAAAAGATGAGGGGGTCCGGGGGAGAATTCATTCTCCCCCGGCCTCCGGAGGGCTGCTGATGACCCGCCTCCAGGAGCTGCTGCTGGCCTTGCTGGCCGCGGCGCTGATCCTGTTCGTCGCCTGGTCCGTCCCCTGGCTGCGCTTCGTGCTGACGATCGCGCTGGCCAAGGCGCTGGCGGTGCTGGGCATCCTGCTGCTGCTGCGCGCCGGCCAGGTCAGTTTCGGCCATGCGCTCTATCTGGCCTTCGCCGCCTATGCGGTGGCTTTCCTTTCGACCCTGATCCCCGAGGCGCTGATCCTGCTGCCGATCGCGGCGATCGGCGCCGCGCTGCTCGGCCTGGTGGTCGGCTTGTTCGTCTCGCGCTACCGCGAGATCTTCTTCGGCATGCTCAATCTGGCGCTGAGCATGGTGTTCTATTCGGTGTTGGAGAAGTTCTACAGCCTGACGCATGGCACTGACGGCATCCGCCTCCCCCCGCTGCGCTTCGCCGGCCAGTCGCTGACGCCGGAGGCGCAGGGCTGGGCGGTGCTGGTCCTCGCCTTGGTGCTGTCGCTCGGCTTCGGCGCCTTGGTGCGGGTCTATCTCGCCTCGCCGATGGGCCAGGCGCTGTCCGGCATCAAGACACGCGAGGCGCGGCTGGAATTCATGGGCGTCTCGGCCAGGCGGGTGCTGCTCTCGGCCTATGTGCTGGCGGCGCTGATGGCCGGCTGCGGCGGCGCCGTGGTGGCGATGACCAGCCGCCATGTCACCCCGGCGCTGGCCTATTGGACCGCCTCGGGCGAGCTGGTGTTCATCGCCATCCTGGGCGGCGCCGGCAGCGTGTTCGGCCCCTTCCTCGGCGCGGTGGCCTATGAGCTGACCCGGGTCTATGCCGCCGCCCTGGTGGCCGATGCCTGGCAGATGATCCTGGGCCTGGTGCTGCTGCTGGTGATCCTGTTCGCGCCGGGCGGGCTCTGGGGCCTCGGCCGCGCCGCGCTGGCGAAAAGGAGGGCGGCATGAGCGTGCTGCTCTCGGCGCAGGGGCTGCGCCTGGCCTTTGGCGGCGTGCGCGCCGCGGATGGCATCGACCTCGAGGTGATGGAGGGCGAATTCCTCGCCATCATCGGCCCGAACGGCGCCGGCAAGACCACCTTCATCAACATGAGCACCGGCTATCTGCGGCCGCAGGCCGGCACCATCACCTATCGCGGCCAGAACCTGATCGGCCTGTCGCCGCGGCGCATCGTGCAGCTCGGCATCGCCCGCTCCTTCCAGCTGCCGCAGCTCTTCACCGAGCACACGGTGCTGGAGAATGCGGCGCTGGCCATCGCCGCGCGGGATGGGCTCTGGTCGCCCTTCGCGAAGCTGCTGCGCCCGGCGATCCGCGCGGAGGCGGAGGAGCTGCTGGGCCGCTTCGGCCTCGACCATGTGGCGGACCGGCGCGGCGACGCGCTGAACGAGGGTGCGCGCAAGCTGGCCGACATCGCCATGGCGGTGGCGCTGCGCCCGCGCCTGCTGCTGATGGACGAACCGACCAGCGGCGTCGCCGCCGCCGACAAGATGGCGGTGGTGGAGACGCTGGTGCGGGTGCTGCGCGATGCCGGCGTCACCGCCGTCTTCGTCGAGCACGACATGGAGGTGGTGTCGCGCTTCGCCGACCGTGTCGCGGTGTGGAGCCAGGGGCAGATCATGGCGCTCGGCCCGCCGGCCGAGGTGCTGGCCGATCCCCGGGTGCAGCGCGACGTCATCGGCATCCTGCCGCAGGAGGTGGGCCATGCTCCGGCTTGAGGGGGTTTCCGTCGACATCGCCGGCGCCTCGGTGCTGCGCGGCGTGTCGCTGGCGGTGCCGGCGGGCGGGCGGGTCGCGCTGATCGGCCGCAACGGCGCCGGCAAGACCACGACGCTGCGCGCGCTGATGGGGCTGCTGCCGCTGCGCGGCGGGCGCATCGCGGTGGATGGGCAGGATTGCGCCGCCATCCCGGCGCATCAGCGCACCCGGCTCGGCATCGGCTATGCGCCGGAGGAGCGCAAGCTGTTCGGCAGCTTCACCGTGCAGCAGAACCTGCTGCTGCCGGCCGAGGTGCTGGGCCTGCCACGGGCCGAGCTGCAGCGCCGGCTGGAGGCGGTCTACGACCTGCTGCCGGAGCTGCGCGGCTTCGCGCCGCGCAAGGCGGCGGGGCTGTCCGGCGGCCAGGGCAAGATGGTGGCGCTGGGCCGGGCGCTGATGGTGGGCAGCCGCGCCGTGCTGCTGGACGAGCCCTTCCAGGGCCTCGCCCCGGCGCTCGCCCTGCGCTACGCCGAGGCGCTGGCGCGGCTGCGCGAGGCGCTGCCCGAGGTCGCCATCCTGATCACCGAGAGCAGCCCGGAGCTGCTGCGGCCGCTGGTCGACAGCACCTATGTGATCGAGCGCGGCGAGATCGCCGCGGCCTGAGCGGGGGCGCCCGGGACCTCTCCGGGGCGCCCCCTTCCCTTGCCCGGCGGGCCGGCGCGGTGGGACCGGCACTGCCGGAAATTTGTCATGGCGCTCGCGACGGCGTTATAAGCGCCCGCCCGCCTGCCGCGTCCGCCACCCCCCTCGCCAAGGACCCATGCGCCGCCATGACCGGCCTGTCGCGCCGCACGCTCTGGCTCCTGGCTCTGCTGCTCTGGGCATTCTGCTCGCTGGGGGCGGGCTATGCCGGGCTGCGCCATATCCGCCATGTCGAGGCCGAGGCCAAGGCCGGCGCCCTGGCGCGGGCCGAGACCGCCTCGCGCGCCGTCGAGCAGATGCTGCTGCGCAGCTTCGAGGCGATCGAGGGGCTGCAGGACTTGGCGGAGGCGCGGCAGCGCCTGGCCGCGCTCGGCCATGTCAACGCCGCCGCGGCGCTGGAGGAGCAGCTGGTCAGCACGGTGCGCCAGGCCCGCTTCGGCGTACTGCAGGTGGCGGTGATCGATGCCCAGGGCATGCTGGCCTGGTCCTCCCTGCCCGGCTGGCAGCCGGTGCCGCTGGGCGACCGGGCGCATTTCCAGGTGCCGCGCCAGGGCGAGAAGCGGCCCTATATCAGCGCGCCGCTGATCGGCCGCGCCTCCGGCCAGGCCAGCGTGCAGGTGTCCCGCCGCTTCGAGGATTCGACGGGCGCCTTCGCCGGCGTCGTGGTGGTCTCGCTCGACCCAGGCCCGCTGGCCCAGGCGCTGAAGGAGCTGCAGCTCGGCGAAGGCCGGCGCATCCGGGTGCTGCGCCGCGACGGCATCATCCTGGCCGAGAGCGGCGGCGCCGCCGCGCTGGGCAGCGCCCTGCCGCCGGACGACCCGCTGCGCCGCGCCCTGGCCGAGGCGCCGAGCGGCCATGCCGAGATCGCGACGCCCAGCGGCACCAGGCTGGTCGGCTATCAGAGCCTCTCCGCCGTGCCGCTGGTGGTCGAGCTGTCGCTGGATGCCGAGGAGGAGATGGCCTCGCTCGGCTTCGTCGGCCCCTCCATCGCCGCCGCCGTCGCCGCCGTCAGCCTGCTGCTGCTGGCGGCGCTGGCCCTGGCGCTGCTCTGGCTGGAGCGGCTGCGCACCCAGCGCGCCCTGCTGCGCGCCGAAAGCGAGCGGGAGAATGCGCTGGAGCGGCTGGCGCATGCCCAGCGCATGGAATCGCTCGGCCGGCTGGCCGGCGGCATCGCGCATGATTTCAACAATGTGCTGCAGGCGGCGCTGGGCGGCGCCAAGCTGATCGAGCGGCGCAGCACCGAGCCCGGCATCCGCCGCCTGGCCGGCATGGTGATCCAGGCCGGGGAGCGCGGCGCCTCGGTGACGCAGCGGCTGCTGGCCTATGCCCGGCGCGGCCAGCTGCGCGCCGAGCCGGTGCCGCTCGCCCCCCTGCTGGAAGGGCTGCGCGAGGTGCTGGACCATACGCTTGGCGCCAGTGTCGAGGTGCGGCTGGCCATCGCCCCCGGCCTGCCGCCGGCCCAGGCCGATCGCGGCCAGCTGGAGGCGGTGCTGATCAACCTCGCGGTCAATGCGCGCGACGCGATCCGCCCGCTCGGCCGCGGCAGCGTGGTGCTGGGCGCGGTGCTGGAGGAGGTGCCGCCCGCGCCGCAGGGCGCCGAATGCCTGGCCCCGGGGCGCTATCTGCGCATCGACGTCACCGACACCGGCACCGGCATGGATGCGGCGACGCTGGCGCGGGCCACCGAGCCCTTCTTCACCACCAAGCCGAAGGAGGAGGGCACCGGCCTCGGCCTGGCCATGGCGATCGGCTTCGCCGAGCAGTCGGGCGGCACGCTGGCGATCGAGAGCAGCCCCGGCAAGGGCACCCGTGTCCGGCTCTGGCTGCCCGAGGCGGTGCCGGAGGAGCAGCTGCCCGATGGCAGCGACGACACCCTGCCGGCGCTGCCGCAGGGGACCCGCGTGCTGCTGGTCGAGGATGAAGCGGTGGTGCGCAGCCTGCTGGCCGAATCGATGCGCGAGCGCGGCCTGTCGGTGACCGAGGCCGAGGGCGGCGAGGCGGCGCTGGCGCAGCAGGCGCAGGCGCCCTTCTTCGACCTGGTGGTGAGCGATCTGGCCATGCCCGGGCTGGACGGGCTGGCGCTGATCCACCGGCTGCGCGAGCGCCAGGCGCGGCTGCCGGCCCTGCTGCTGACCGGCCATCTGGCCGAGGCCGACCCGCAGGCGCTGCGCCAGGCCGCCGCCGAGGGGCCCTTCATCATGCTGCACAAGCCGGTGGCGCCGGAGCAGGTGATCGCCGGCACCGCCGCGCTGCTGTCTTCCCTGTTGCGGCAGGAGGGCTGAGTTTCCGGCGGCGGTTGCCGCCGGCCCCCGCCGCGCCTAAGCAGCGCCGCGATGCGCCATCTGCCGATCCATCTCGATCTGCGCGGCCGCACGGCGCTGCTGCTGGGCGGCGGCGCGGCGCTGGCGGCGCGCGCCGCGCTGCTGGAGCAGGCCGGCGCGGTGCTGCGGCGGGCCGAGACCCTGGCCCCCGACGGGCTGGAGGGCGTCGCCCTGGCCTGCGCCGGGGAGGCGCCGGAAGCCACGCTGCAGGCCCTGGCCGCCGCCTGCCGGGCGCGCGGCCTGCCGCTGCAGGTGCTGGGCCGGCCGGAGCTGAGCGACCACCACCTGCCCGCCATCATCGACCGCGACCCGGTGACCATCTCCATCGGCAGCGGCGGCGCCGCGCCGATCCTGGCGCGGCTGCTGCGCCAGCGGATGGAGGCGGTGCTCTCGCCCGGCATCGGCGCTGTGGCCACGCTGCTGGAACGCTGCGCCGGCGCGCTCCGCGCCCGCCTGCCGGAGGCGGGTGCGCGCCGCCGCTTCGTCGAGGTGGCGCTGGACGGCCCCGCCGCCGGCCTGGCGGCCCAGGGCCGCATGGCGGAGGCCGAGGCGGCGCTGCGCAACGCGCTGGAGCAGGCCGGGGCCGCGCCGCCCGGCATCGTGCATCTGGTGGGCGCCGGGCCGGGCGCGGCCGATCTGCTGACGCTGCGCGCCCAGCGCCTGCTGGGCGAGGCCGACATCATCCTGCATGACCGGCTGGTGCCCGAGGCGGTGCTGGAGATGGCCCGCCGCGATGCGCCGCGCATTTTCGTCGGCAAGGCGCGCGACCGGCACAGCCTGACCCAGGCCGAGATCAACGCCCTGCTGATCCGCCTGGCGCGGCAGGGCAAGCGCGTGGTGCGGCTGAAGGGCGGCGACCCCTTCATCTTCGGTCGCGGCGGGGAGGAGCTGGAGGCGCTGCGCGCGGCCGGCATCGCCTGCGAGGTGGTGCCCGGCATCACCGCCGCCCTGGCCTGCGCCGCCCAGGCCGGCATCCCGCTGACGCATCGCGAGGCCTCGCGCAGCCTGACCCTGCTGACCGGCCATACGCGGGAGGGCGAGCTGGCGGTGGATTTTGCCGCGCTGGCGCGTCCGGGCCAGACGCTGGCCGTCTATATGGCGGTCACCACCCTGCCCGGGCTGTTCGCTGGCATGATGGCGGCCGGCGCCCGCCCGGACCTGCCGGCGGCCTTCTTCGAGTGGGGCGGCACGCCGCGCCAGCGCGTGCTGCGCGGCCGCTTCGACGAGGTGGCCCGCGACGCGCCGGGCTGGATCGGCGACGGCCCGGGCCTGCTGCTGCTGGGCGAGGTCTGCGCCCGCTGAGGCGCGGCCCGCGCTTCATAAGCAATCCGCTCCATAAGCGGTTTCTGATCCAAACTTGATGCAGCGCAAGGAAGGCGTCACCGCGGGGGCCTAGGAAGGCCGGGCAGAAGGATGCCCGCCTTGGCCTTGCGTGACGCCCCCTCCCCGCCCCTCGACCTGCCGCCGGCCCCGGCGGAGGCGCGCCCGGCCGCCCCGGCGGCAGCATCGCCCGCGGTGGCGGCGAAGCCGCCGCGCCGCCGCATCGCCCTGCCCGCCGCCGCGCGGCGCGGGGCGCTGCTGCAGGCGCTGGCCGGGGCCTTCTGGCTGCCGCAGGCGGCGCTGCTGGCCTGGGCCATCCAGCGCCTGGCCGAGGGCGGCGGCTTCGATGCCGTGTTGTGGCCGGCCGCCGGCGTGGCGCTGCTGGGCCTCGCCCGCGCCGCGCTGGAGGCCAGGGGCGGGCGCATGCTGTTCGCCGCCGGCCGCGCCATGCTGGGCGGGCTGCGGGCCCGGGCGCTGGCGGCGCTGGCCGCGCGCTCGCCGCTGGATGCCACCCGCCCCGCCTCCGGCACCGCCGCCAGCGTGCTGGCCGAGCAGGCCGATGCGGTGCTGCCCTATCTGCTGCGCTTCCGCGCCGCGCGGCTGCGCGCCACCCTGCTGCCGCCGCTGATCCTGCTGGCGATCCTGCCCTTCTCCTGGCTCGCCGCCCTGGCGCTGCTGCTGGCGGCGCCGCTGATCCCGCTCTTCATGGCGCTGATCGGCTGGCGCGCCCAGGCGGCATCCGAGGCGCAGATGCTCGAACTCGGCGGCATGAACGGTTTTCTGTTGGATCGGCTGCGCGGGCTGGCCAGCATCCGGGCGCTCGGCGCCGTCGAGGCCACCGCGACCCGGCTGCGCGCCCAGGCCGAGAGCCTGCGCGCCCGTACCATGGCCGTGCTGCGCATCGCCTTCCTCTCCTCCACCGTGCTGGAGCTGTTCTCGGCGCTCGGTGTCGCGCTGGTCGCCGTCTATGTCGGCTTCCACCTGCTGGGCCAGGCGGGCCCGGGCGCCTGGGGCGGGCGGCTCTCGCTTGGCGAGGGGCTGTTCATCCTGCTGCTGGCGCCCGCCTTCTTCGAGCCGCTGCGCGAGATGTGCGGCGCCTGGCATGACCGCGCCGCCGGCGAGGCCGCGCTCGCCGCGCTGGAGCGGCTGGCCGAGGATGCGGCGCCGCTGCCCGCCGCCCTGGTGCGGGCGCCCAGGCTGGCCCCGGCGCCGCCCTCCGCCCTCTCGGCCGAGGGGCTGGTGTTCCGCCATGCCGGCGCGGCCGCGCCGGCGCTCTCCGGCCTCACCCTCGACATCGCCGCCGGCGAGCATGTCGCGCTGCTGGGGCCGAGCGGGGCGGGCAAATCCACCTTGCTGGCGCTGCTGGCGGGGCTGGCCGTGCCGGAGCGGGGCGTGGTGCGGCTGGATGGCGCGCCGATGGACGAGGCCCACGCCGCCGCACTGCGCCGGCGCATCGCCTGGGTCGGGCAGCGGCCGCATCTCTTCGCCGGCTCGCTGCGCGCCAATGTCACGCTCGGCCGGCCGGAGATCGGTGGCGACGCCGCGCATCGGGCGCTGCGCCTGGCCGGGCTCGGCGCCGTGGCCGCGCGGGGCGAGAGCCTGGGCGATGCCGCGCTGGGCGAGGGCGGCGCCGGCCTGTCGGGCGGCGAGGCGCTGCGCCTGGCGCTGGCCCGCGCTTTGGCCGACCCCGCCGCGACGCTGGTGCTGGCCGATGAGCCCACCGCGCATCTGGACGCCGCCACGGCCGCCTTCCTGACCGAGACGCTGCTGGCGCTGTGCCAGGGCCGCACCCTGCTGCTGGCGACCCACGACCCCGCGCTGGCCGCGCGCATGGACCGGGTGATCACGCTATGACCGGCTTCGCCGCCTTCCGCCCCGTCCTCTCCCTGTTCTGGCGCGCCCAGCGCGGCCGGCTGCTGCTGGGGGCTGCGCTCGCCGGCCTGACGCTGCTGGCCGCCGTCGCGCTGCTCGGCCTGTCGGGCTGGTTCATCACCGCGACGGCGCTGGCCGGGCTGTCGGCGACGGGCGCCATCGGCTTCGACGTGTTCCGCCCCGGCGCCGGCATCCGCGCGCTGGCGCTGCTGCGCACCGGCGGCCGCTATGGCGAGCGGCTGGTGACGCATGACGCGACGCTGGCCGTGCTGGCCGCCCTGCGCGAGCGGCTGTTCCGCGGCTGGGCTACGCCCGGCGCCGCCCGCGCGCTGCTGGCCCGCCCGGCCCGGCTGCTGTTCCGCCTGACCGCCGATGTCGATGCGCTGGACGGGCTTTATTTGCGCATCCTGGTGCCGCTGGCGGGTCTGCTGACGGTGGCGCTGGGCAGCGGGCTGGCGCTCGGCCTGCTGCATCCGGCGCTTGGCGCCGGGCTGGCGCTGCTGCTGCTGGCGGCGGGGCTTGGCCTGGCGGCCCTGGCGATGCGCGCCGCCGCCCGGCCCGCCCGCCGCCGCGCCCATGCCGCCGAGGCGCTGCGGGCGCGCAGCATCGACCTGCTCTCCGGCCAGGCGGAGCTGCTGCTGGCCGGCCGCCTGCCCGCCCGCCACGATGCCGTGCTGGCGGCCGAGGCGCGGCTGGCTGAGGCGGAGGACGCGCTGCACCGGGTCGAGACCCGCGCCGGCTTCAGCTTCTCGCTGGCCGCGCTGGCGGCGCTGACCTTCACGCTGCTGGCCGCCGGCGCGCTGGTGGAGGTGCAAGCGATCACCGCGCCGCAGGCGGCGCTGGCCGTGCTGGTGGCCTTCGCCGCCGCCGAGCCCTTCGGCGCGCTGCGCCGCGGCGCGGTGGAGGCCGGCCGCACCCTGCTGGCGGCGCGCCGGCTGGCGCCGCGCCTGGCGCCGGTGGCCGGGCCCCCTGCCCTGCCGCGCCCCGCGCCCGGCCTGGCGCTGTCGCTCGACCGGGTCACCGCCGGGCATGAGGGCGCCGCCGCGCCGGTGCTGCGCGAGATCTCCCTGTGCCTGGCGCAGGGCGAGCGCGTGGCGGTGATCGGCGCCAGCGGCGCCGGCAAATCCACCCTGCTGGCGCTGCTGGCCGGCGAGGCCGCGCCCTGGATAGGCGAAGTCGCCGCGCAGCCGGCGACGCTGCTGACCCAGCGCACCGAGCTGTTCCAGGACGATGTGCGCGGCAACCTGCTGCTGGCCGACCCCGCCGCCGACACCGCGCGGCTGTGGCGGGCGCTGGAGGATGCCGGGCTGGCCGGGCATGTCGCCGGCCTGCCCGAGGGGCTGGAGACGCGCCTCGGCGAGGGCGGCGCCGGCCTGTCCGGCGGCCAGTCGCGCCGCCTGGCGCTGGCCCGGCTGCTGCTGCGCGACGCGCCGCTCTGGCTGCTGGACGAGCCGACCGAGGGGCTAGACGCCGCGCTGGCGCGCGACGTGCTGGCGCGGCTCGGCGCCCGCGCCGCCGGGCGGAGCCTGCTGGTCGCCACCCATCTGCGGCGCGAGGCCGAGCTGGCCGACCGCCTGCTGCTGCTGGAGGGCGGCCGCATCGCCGCCTGCCACCGGCGCGGCGAGCCCGGCTTCGCCGCCGCCCTCGCCTCGCTGCGGCCGGACTGACACCCCGGCCCCAGGCTTGCGGGCGCCGCATCCGGCGACGCCCCCGCGCAACACCGAGAGGAGCCGGGCGCCCACCCGGCGGGATCGGATGGAACTCGACGTCGTTTCCCTGTCGCGGCTGCAATTCGCGCTGACCGCGCTCTACCATTTCCTCTTCGTCCCGCTGACGATCGGCCTGTCGATCCTGCTGGCGATCATGGAAACCGTCTATGTGATGACGGGCCGCACCATCTGGCGCGACATGACGCGCTTCTGGGGCACGCTGTTCGGCATCAATTTCGTGCTCGGCGTGGCCACCGGTCTGACCATGGAATTCCAGTTCGGCATGAACTGGAGCTACTACAGCCACTATGTCGGCGACATCTTCGGCGCGCCGCTGGCGATCGAAGGGCTGATGGCCTTCTTCCTGGAAGCCACCTTCGTCGGCCTGTTCTTCTTCGGCTGGGACAGGCTGTCGAAGCTCGGCCATCTGGCGGCGACCTGGGCCGTGGCGCTGGGATCGAACTTCTCCGCGCTGTGGATCCTGATCGCCAATGGCTGGATGCAGAACCCGGTCGGCGCCGCCTTCAACCCCGAGACGATGCGCATGGAGGTGACGGATTTCTGGGCGGTGCTGTTCAACCCCGTCGCCCAGGCGAAATTCGTCCACACCGTCTCGGCCGGCTATGTCACCGCGGCGATCTTCGTGCTCGGTGTCTCCGCCTGGTATCTGCTGAAGGGTCGGCATGTGGCGCTGGCGCGCCGCTCGATGACGGTCGCCGCCTCCTTCGGCCTCGCCGCCTCGCTCTCCGTCGTCGTGCTCGGCGATGAGAGCGGCTATCTGGCGACCGAGCACCAGCAGATGAAGCTCGCCGCCATCGAGGCGATGTGGGAGACCGAAGCAGCGCCGGCCGCCTTCACCGCCTTCGGCTTCCCCGACCAGGCGGCGCGGGAGACGCATTTCGCCATCCATATCCCCGCCGTGATGGGGCTGATCGCCACGCGCTCGCTCAACACCGAGGTGCCGGGCATCAAGGAGCTGGTCGAGCGGGCGGAGCTGCGGGTGCGCCAGGGCATCCTGGCCTATGACGCCCTGCAGCAGATCCGTGCCTTGCCGCGCGGCGCCGCGGTGCCGGAAAGCCTGAAGCTGGTCTTCGAGGCGAATGGAAGGCAGCTCGGCTATGCCTATCTGCTCCGCCGCTATGTCGAGGATCCGCGCCAGGCAAGCGAGGCGCAGATCGCCCAGGCGGCCTGGGACACGGTGCCGCAGGTGGCGCCGCTCTTCTGGTCCTTCCGTATCATGGTCGGGCTCGGCATGTTCTTCATCCTGCTGACCGCGACCTTCTTCTATCTGTCGGCGCGGCACCGGCTGGATCGCTATCGCTGGCTGCTCTGGGTCGCGGTGTGGAGCATTCCGCTGCCCTGGATCGCCGCCGAGCTGGGCTGGATCGTCGCCGAATATGGCCGCCAGCCCTGGATCATCGAGGGCGTGCTGCCCACCGCCATGGCGGTCTCGCATCTCGGCGTGACCGAGGTGCTGCTGACCATCGCCGGCTTCACCCTGTTCTACAGCGTGCTGGCGGTGGTCGAGATGGGGCTGATGCTGAAGGCCATCCGCAAGGGGCCCGAGCCCAGCCTGCCCGCCCCCTTCCCGCCCCGCCCGGCGCATGGCGCCGTGGCCGCGGAGTGACGTGCCATGATCCTGCATGAACTGATCGACTACCCGACGCTGCGGCTGATCTGGTGGGCGCTGCTCGGCGTGCTGCTGATCGGCTTCGCGGTGACCGACGGCTTCGATCTCGGCGTCGGCGCGCTGCTGCCCTTCGTCGGCCGCAGCGATGGCGAAAGGCGTGTCGCGATCAACGCCATCGGCGCCACCTGGGAAGGCAACCAGGTCTGGCTGATCCTCGGTGGTGGCGCCATCTTCGCCGCCTGGCCGCCGCTCTACGCGGTGTCCTTCTCGGGCTTCTACCTCGCCATGTTCGTGGTGCTGGCGGCGCTGATCCTGCGGCCGGTGGGCTTCAAGTATCGCGGCAAGCGCGAGGATCCGCGCTGGCGCAGCGCCTGGGACTGGGCGCTGTTCACCGGCGGCTTCGTGCCCGCGCTGATCTTCGGCGTGGCGGTCGGCAATGTGCTGCAGGGCGTGCCCTTCTACCTGACGCCGGAATACGGCATCCGCTATGAGGGCAGCTTCTTCGGCCTGTTGAACCCCTTCGCCCTGCTCTGCGGGCTTCTGTCGCTGAGCATGCTGGTGATGCATGGCGGCGCCTGGCTGTCGCTGAAGGCAAGTGGTGTGGTGGCCGAGCGCGGCCGCCGCTATGGCAGCGTCGCCGCGCTGCTGGCCCTTGTCCTGTTCGCGCTGTGCGGCGCGCTGGTGGCGGGAGGGGTGATCGGCGGCTACCGCATCACCAGCCCGATCGACATGGCCGGCCCCTCAGCCCCGCTGCTGAAGAGCGTGACGCGGGAGGGCGCCAGCTGGATGGCCAACTACGCCACCCATCCCTGGATGATCGCAGCGCCCGTCTCGGGTTTCGTGGGCCTCATCGGCGCGCTGCTCGGCCTGCGCGCGGGGCGGGAGGTCAGCACGCTGCTGTTCAGCAAGCTGGCCAATTTCGGCATCATCGCCACGGCGGGCGTGTCGATGTTTCCCTTCCTGCTGCCCTCCTCGCTGGATCCGCGCTCCAGCCTGACGGTGTGGGACAGCTCCTCCTCGCATCTGACGCTGTTCATCATGCTGGTCGCCACGGTGATCTTCCTGCCGCTGATCCTGGCCTACACCGCCTGGGTGTACCGGGTGCTGTGGGGCAAGGTCAGTGAGGACAGCCTGGCGAAAAGCGTCGACAGCTACTGAAAGGAATCGCACGATGTGGTATTTCGCCTGGCTGCTCGGCCTGCCCCTGGCCGCCGCCTTCGCCGTGCTCAACGCCATGTGGTTCGAGCTGATGGAACAGGGCGGCATCGAGCCGCAGGAATGAGGCCGGCGCGGCCGGGGCGACCCGGCCGCGTCCCGCCGGAAGGGGGAGAGCATGCAGGGCCTGGGCACCGACATTCCCATGGCGAAGATGGAAGCGCGCGCCACGGAGGCGGCCGATCTGCTGCGTCTGCTGGCGAATGAGCGGCGGCTGGTGCTGCTGTGCCATCTGATCCGCGAGGGCGAGATCACGGTAGGGGGGCTGGCGGAGCGGCTGGGCCTGTCGCAGCCGGCGCTGTCGCAGCATCTGGGCAGGCTGCGCGAGGATGGGCTGGTGGCGACCCGCCGCAGCGGCACCACCATCCATTACCGCCTGGCCGATGAGCGCGTGCTGCGCGTGTTGCGTGTGCTGCACGAGCTGTTCTGCCACTGAAGGCGGGGTCCGGGGGGACCCTGTCCCCCCGGCGCTTTTCTTCTACTTGTCCTCTGGCGGCACCGACCGCCCCAGCGACTGCATCAGCCGGTTGGCATTGGCGAACATGGCGATGGCGTGGATGAGGTCGAGGATCTCCAGATCACCGAGCCCGGCCGCGCGCAGCGGCGCCAGATCGGCGGCCGTCATCGCCTGCGGCGCCGCCGTCAGCTTCGCCGAATAGTCGACGATGGCGCGCTGCCGCGCATCCAGCGCGTCGGTGTCGATGCCCTGCTCCAGCAGCGCCTGCATCACCGCTTCCTGCTTGCTCAGCTCGACGAAGCGGCGGGCATGGACGGAGGTGCAGTAGATGCAGCCATTGACGATGGAGACGATGGCGGTGGCCAGTTCGCGTTCGGCGCGTGGCAGGCCTTTCGGCGCGTACATCACCTTGGTGAAGAGCGCGCCGCGTTCGCCGAGCGAGCCCGGGTCGTGCACCAGGGTGCGGAAATAGACCGAGTGCCGCTGCGCCGGCGGGCAGGCTTCCAGCGCCGCGCGCTGCGCCGGGGTGGCGCTGTCCAGCTCGACCGGCGGCAGGCGGGGTTCCCAGCCGACCTCCTGCATGGTGAAGCGGGTCATGCGGCGCTCTCCTGCTGCAGCTGGCGCAGCCCGGCCAGCAGCCGGACCTGATAGGGGATGAAGGCGACAAGCTGGGTCACCGCCACGATGTCCTGGGCGGAGAGGCCGAAGCCGCGCAGCCGGTCGATATCCGCCTGTTCGCAGGCTTCCGGATGGCGCGCGACCATGTCGGCATAGCGGAACAGGGCGGGCAGGCGCCCCTCCCCCGCCGGGGCCGGGAAGAGTTCCGCGGCCTCGCTCAGCGCCGCATCGCCATGGGCGGCGAGCAGGGCGCGGTAATGCGCGGCGAGCGCCGCATCGCCCTCGATCAGGGCGCCGCGCAGGGCGAGCGCCGCGCGCTCGGCCAGGGAGACATGGCCGGGCTCGGGCGCGAGCACCAGCTCGCGATAGGCGCCTTCCTCATGCTTCAGGATGTCGGCGCGCTGGCGGCGCAGCGCGCCGAGCGGTGCCTCCGGCGCGAGGCCGAGCAGATGCTCGGCGAGGTCGGGAATGTCGCGCAGCGCGAGCTGGGTCTCGGTCATCATCTCAGCCTTCGGCGGTGACCATCTGGGCGGCGGTGCGGTCGCTGGTCAGCGGCGTGACCTTCAGCCCGCGCTTCGCGGCCCAGAGATTCTGGTAGTGGAACAGGGGAATGATGCCGACATCGCCGGCCACCACCCGCACGGAGCGCTGCAGGATGGCCTCGCGCTTCGCATCGTCGAATTCGGCCATGGCCTCATCCAGCGCGCGGTCGACCTCGGGATTGGCGTAGCGGCCCCAATTGCTGACGCCGCGCCCCTGGGACGGGTCGACACTGCCCAGGACATTGGTCAGGGCGTAGCTGCCCTCCCCCGTGCCATTGCCCCAGGCCAGCGTCGTCATGGCGTAGTCGCCGGTCTTCACCTGGGCGGAATAGACCGACCAGGGCACCGCCTCGACCTGGGTGCGCACGCCGATGCGGGCCCACATCTGGGCGATGGCCTGCGCCGCCTGGGGGCCCAGCACGTAGCGGTCATTCGGCAGGTGGATGGTCAGCTGGAAGCCGTTCGGATAGCCGGCCTCGGCCAGCAGGGCGCGGGCGCGGTCGGGATCGAAGCCGGGCACGGGGGTTTCGGGGTCGTAGCCGAAGCTGCCCTCCGGCATCCACTGACCGGTCGGCGTGCCGGTGCCGAGCAGCAGGCGCTCGCACAGCGCCTCGCGGTTGACGGCGATGGACAGCGCCCGGCGCACCCGCACATCCAGCAGTGGGTTGCGCGGCAGGGGCTGCCCGTCATGCGACAGCGCGAAGCGGCTGGGCGATGGAGAAAAACTCGGCTGCAGCAGCAGCATGCGCAGGCCGGGATAGGCGTAGAGCCGCACATCGTCGCGGCCGCGCAGCTGCGCCAGGTCGGAGACCGAGACCTTGTCGATGACGTCGACATCGCCGGCCAGCAGCGCCGCGGTGCGCGCGGCGGCGTTCGGGATGTAGCGGTAATCGACCTCCGCCCATTCCGGCTTGCGGCCCCAATAGGCCTCGTTGCGGCGCATGCGCACGCGGTCGCCGGGCGTGTAGGCCAGGAAGCGATAGGGGCCGGTGCCGATCACCGCCTTGCCGCTGTTGAAATCGGCATTGCTGGCGCCCTCCGTCGCATGGCGGCTGACGATGTGCACCGAGGCCAGGTTCAGCGGCAGCAGCGGGTTCACCTCCCGCGTGCGGACATGCAGGGTATGGGCGTCGATGGCCTTCACCTCGGCCACGGTGCGCAGATAGCCGGCGAAGCTCGCCGTGCTGCCCGGCACGCTGGGCGCGCGGTTGTAGGAATAGACAACATCCTCGGCGGTGAAGGGCCTGCCGTCATGCCAGGTGACGCCCTGGCGCAGGGTGAATTCCCACAGCGCCGGCTCCAGCGTGCGCCAGGCGGTGGCCAGGCAGGCCGGCTGCAGCCCGCCATCGCGGTTCTCGATCAGCAGGTCGAAGAAATGCACATCGACCGAGCGGTCGCCGGCGAAGTTGTTCAGCTGCGGATCGAGGGAGGAGACCGGATCGCCAAAGGCGATGGACAGCCGCCGCGCCGCGCCGGGCTGCGCGCGCAGCGAGGCCGGCAGGAGGACGGGTGCCAGGCCCAGCCCGGCGAGGAACGGCAACAGGTCACGACGCTGCATCGGGCTGGTCCTTCTGGTCCGGGGCAAAGCCGAAAGGCGCGATGGGGAAGCGGGATCAGGCGGCGGCGCTGGCGAGCCGTTCGGCCGGCCATTCGTCGCCCAGCAATTCCGGCACGTCATAGGCGGAGAGCGCATCGAAATGCTGCTGCCGGTCCTCGACGAAGAAATGCCGCGCGATGGCCTCGGCCAGGCGCTTCGCCCCGGCGCTGACGGCGGGGATGTCGCCGGTCAGCTTGCCATGGCTGAGCGTCGCCGGGTAGTTGAAGCAATGCAGATGGGCCAGTGCCGGGCAGGCGCCGGGCTGCCTCTCCTGGAACGCGAAATTCGGCGCCAGATCGGGGGAGTCGGACAGTTCGGCATTCTCCTCGCCGGCTTCCGGGGTGAAGCGGTCGCGCCAGAAGCGGATCTGCGGCGCCAGCGCGGCGAGCTCCGGCCGTGCGGCGAGATCGACGCGGAAGCCGGTCGCGAAGATGACGAAATCGCCCTCCCACACCGTGGCGGGCAGGGTCAGCCGCACCCCCTCCCCCGCCGCTTCGGCGGCCAGCACCGGGCTGCCCAGATGCAGCCTTGCCTGTGGGTGGCGCGAAACCCGCAGCGTGCTGTCGCGCGGCGGCGGCGTCTGGGCGGAGAAGACATGGTGCAGGAAGCGCCATTTCCACGCATCCGGCAGGCCGGCGAAGCCATGCACCACGCCGGCGCTGCCGATGCCGGTGAATTTGTTGATGCGCGGCAGGGCCTTGCGGCGGACGAAAAGATCGAGGCTGGCGGCCCCGGCCTCCAGCGCCGTCGCCGCATTGTCCATGGCCGAGGCGCCGGCGCCGAGGACGGCGACACGCTTGCCGCGCAGCGCCGCGAAATCGATGGCGTCGCGCGAATGCGCCCAGAGATGGCGCGGCAGGCGCTGCGCCAGCTCCGGCACCGCGCTGCCGCCCAGCCCGTCCCGCCCCGTCGCCAGCACCACGCGCCGCGCCAGGATCGGCGCGCCGGCGCTGTGCTCGACCCGCAGCAGGCCATCCGCGCGCGGCAGGATGGCGGATACCGTGACACCATTCTCCACCGGCACCTGCATGACGCGGCGATACCAGCGGAGATAGTCCATCCAATCGCCACGCGGGATCTTGCCCAGCGCGGCCCAGGCGGCCGGGCCATGCTGCGCCTCGTACCAGGCGCGGAAGGTCAGCGCCGGCAGGCCGAGCGCCGGGCCGGACAGGGTCTTGGGCGAGCGCAGCGTCTCCATGCGCGCCCAGGTCACCCAGGGGCCTTCCTGCCCGGCCGGGGCGCGGTCCAGCACACGCTGATTGTCGATGCCGAGCAGCCGCAGCGCCGCCGAGGCGGCCAGGCCGCACATGCCGGCGCCGAGGATGGCGACATCCGTCACGCGCTGGCCATCGGCCTCGCGCGGCGGCACCCAGGGGCGGCCGGGCAGTTCCAGGCATTCCAGATCATGGCGCAGACGCGCTTCGAGGGCCGGCAGGCCGATGGCGGACATCAGGACACTCTCCCAGGCGGGGCGGGGTGCAGCGTGGCCAGCAGCGCGTCCATGGCCTGGGGCGGGTGCTGGCGGAAACCGGGCAGCAGCGCCGCCTGCGCCGCAGCGGCCTCGATCAGGCGGCGCGCCGCCGCGCCCGGCGGCCGCGCGACCGGGCTGGCGACGCCCCAGAGGAAGGGGATGGCGGGCTCCACCGGGCGCAGCACCAGCCCCTCGATCGGCACGCCGAGCGCCGTGACCGGGTCGATCAGCGCGATGCCGAGCCCGGCCCGCGCCGCCAGCATGGCGTTCAGCGAGGTGTTGACGGCGAGGCCGCCCTGATCGGCGAGCCCGGCCGCCGCCAGCGCCGCGGCGATGCGGCCGCCGAAGCGGTGCGGATCGGCCATGGTCACCAGCCGCTCGCCGCGCAGATCGGCCAGGGCGATGGGGTCGGCCGAGGCCAGGGGGTGGTCGGGCCGCAGCGCGGCGCAGCAGCGCCCCTCCCCCAGCCAATGCAGGGTCAGCCCGCGATGCTCGACCGGCAGGCTGAGAAAGCCGAGATCGGCGCGCCCGGCCAGCAGCGCGCTGGCCGCCTGCCCGGCCGGCATGGCGGTCAGCTCCAGCCGCGCCGGCAGGGTCGCGGCGCCCAGCCGGCCGAGCGCCGCCGGCACCAGCCCGGCGGCCAGCGCCGGGATGGCGACGATGTTCAGCCCGGCCTCGGCCTGCTGCGCCAGGCGCCCGGCGCAGTCGCGCAGCCGGCGCAGCGCCGCGAGCGAGCGCTCCACCTCGTCATGCAGCAGGAGGGCGCGTTCAGTGGGGGTGATGCGCGGGCCGTTGCGGTCGAAGAGCGGGAAGCCGCACTCGGCCTCCATCTCCTGCACCAGCCGGGTGACGGCGGGCTGCGAGCGGCCGGTCAGCCGCGCGGCGCCGGTAAGGCTGCCGCTGGCCAGGATCGCCGAGAAGAGCTCGAGCTGCCGCACATCCATGGCGGAAGCGTTGCATGCGCCGAACGCATGCTGCAACTGGTATTATAAGGAAAGAGGAAAATACGGGATCGCAGGCAGCCGAGGCGCCCCGAGGGCGTTGCCAGCAGGAACAGACCGGGAGACCGCGGCATGGCCGAACCCCTCGCCAGCCTGATGACCGAGCCCTTCCTGCGGGGCGCCGCGGAGGCGCTGACCCGCACCGGCTTCCTCAGCGACGAGCATGATTTTGTTCCCGTCCGCGGCGTGCTGGCGGCGCATCCGGCGGAGATCGAGGCGGCGCTGCGCCAGCGCGGCCACACGGTGTCGCTGCGCCCCATCACGCTGCGGCATGATGCGATGGGGGAGCAGACGCTGCTCTACAACACCAGGATCTTCGCCGAGGAAGCCGCGGCGCGGGACGCCATCCGCAACTGGCTGGACCTCAGCTTCGACCAGAGCTGAGGCGCCAGGGGTTTTGTCAGCCGCCGTTCAGCCGGCGCGGCTGGCGGCGATTGGCCCCCTCCCCTTCCTCGCGGAAGCGGGCCTCGCTCATGGTGGGCAGGTCGAAATAGTCGCGGGTGGTGGCGTAGCCATGGCCACCCATGCGCCCGACCGCGTCGATGCGGGCGGGGTCGATATGCAGCCTTTCATCCACCGCATCGGACCGGATATGGGCGAAGACCACCTCGCCCAGGATGATCTCGCGCGAGGAGCCGATCTCCAGGAAGGAATGCAGGCGGCATTCCAGCGCCGCCGGCGCCTCGCCGATGCGCGGGCAATTGATGGCCTGGCCGGGCAGTGCCGTCAGCCCGGCCGCCACAAGTTCGTCCACCCCGGGCGCGAAGGGCACGGCGCAGACATTCATTGCCTCGGCGATGGCGTCCGAGACGATGTTGACGGTGAAGACCCCGCTGCGCCGGATGTTGCGCCCGGTGTCCTTGGGCGCGCCATCCGCCTTTACCTCGACGCCAAGCGCCACGATGGCCGGGTCGGCCGAGAGGCAGTTGAAGAAGCTGAAGGGCGCGGCATTGGCGGTGCCGTTCTCATCGCGGCTGGTCACCAGGGCGATGGGCCTCGGCACCACCGTGCCGATCAGGATCTTGTAGCGCTCGCGCGGGGTCAGCGCGGTGAAGTCGAAGCCGGAGCTGGGCAGGACGGCCATGGTCAGGCCACCTTGTCGCTGTCGGCCACGCCCTCGCCACGGGCGAAGCTGGCGATGTTGCCGAACATCTGGCCGATGGTCTTTTCGAAATTGTCGGCCGCCATGGCCGCGATATGCGGGGTCACCACCACATTGTCCATTCTCAGCAGCCTGTTGTCCGACGGCACGGGCTCTGTCTCGAACACATCCATGGCGGCGCCCAGGATCTCACGCGCCTGCAGCGCGTCCACCAGATCCGCCTCCACCACCACGCCGCCGCGGGCGACGTTGATCAGAACGGCGCTGCGCTTCATTCGCTGCAGCGCGGCGCGGTCGATCATGCCCTGGGTCTGCGGAGTCAGCGGGCAATGCAGCGAGACGACGTCCGACTGCTCCAGGATCTCCGGCAGCGTGGCATGGCGGACACCGAGGGCCTGTTCCTCCGCCTCCGGCAGGCGGCGCGTCTTGCTGTAGAGGATCGCGCCGCCGAAGGGGCGCAGCAGCCGCGCCAGATTTTGCCCGATGGCCCCGAAGCCGATGATGCCCACCGTCTTGCCGCTCAGCATGAGGCTGGGCTTGGGCGATTGGTTGGTGCGCCACTCGCCCTCGCGCAGCGTGTGGTGGCCCCAAGAGAGGTTGCGCATCAGCGCGATGATCAGCCCCAGGGTGAATTCGGCAACCGGCACCGCATTGCTGCCGGTGGTGCGGGCGACCGTGATGCCACGGGCGCGCGCGGCCTCGAGATCGAAATTGTCGACGCCAACGCCCCATTTGTGCAGCAGCCGTGCCTTTGGGGCGGCGGCCAGCAGCGCCGCATCCACCGCGATCTGGCCCGAGACGATGATATCGGCCCCCGTCACCAGCGCCTGCAGATGCGCGGTGTCGCGGCTCGTCGCGTGGTCCAGGTTCATGCCGGGCGGCAGCATGGCGCGCATCCGCGCGGCGGTTCCGGGCGTGATGGGGTCGAGCACGACGATCTGGGTCATCCGGCGGAACGGGCCTTGGCTGGTGAAGGAGGGCGGCCAGCCTGGGGTGAAACGCCATGACCGGCAAGGGTGCAGCGCAGCGAAGTGCCGCGGTTTACCGGTAAACCGCCACAACAAGCTCAGCCGGGAGGTTTACCGGTAAACCCGCTGCCCCTAACATTGCCGCAGACATTGCTGGATGGGACATTCGCATGGCTGCCATGGCCCGGCCTGCCGCGCCGCGTCTCGTGGTCTTCTGCTCGCCGAAGGGCGGCTCGGGCAAGACCACCTTCTGCCAGAACCTGCTGCCGCTGGCGGCGCAGGAGGGGTATCGCGCGCTCGGCGTCGATTTCGACCCGCAGCAGACCCTGACCAAATGGGGCCGCCGCCGCCTGGCCACCGCCGAGGCCCGGCCGGAGATCGCCGCCTTCGACGTGCTGCCGGCCGACATCCTGAATGATTGGCAGGCGGTGCGGCAGGCGGCCCAGGGGCATGATCTGGTGATCGTGGACATGCTGCCTTCGGTCGACCACTGCCTGCCCCAGGTGCTGGAGGTCTGCACCGCCGCCGATCTGGTGGTGGTGCCGAGCCAGGCGACGATGAATGATGCCGACAGCACCGGCCCCTGGCTGACCCGGCTGAGCGAGATGGGGGTGAAGACCGCCGCCGTGCTGAACCGCGCCAATGAGCGCGAGGTCTTCGTCCGGGCGCTGAAGGAGCAGTTCAACCGCCTGGCGCCGCTCTGCCCCGTCACGGTGCGCAACCTGTCGGATGCGCATCTGGGCCATGTCGACGGGCTGAGCGCGGCCGACAATCCGAAGTCGAAATCCCGGCCGGATTTCGTGGCGGTGTGGGATTATGTGCGGCGCGAGGCCGGCTTCCCCCCGCGCCGCAAGGGGAGGGGAGCATGAGCAGCCGCAGCAGCGGGCGCATCCTGTCGATCGGCCAGAAGCTCAGCACCGCCCTGGCCGAGCCGGACCGGCAGGCGGATGGGCTGCGCAATCTCAGCGTGGCGCCGCAGGATTTCGTCGACGAGTTCCACCGGCTGTTCGCCGGCACCGGGGTGCTGAACGACCAGGAGAAGGTCCGCGCCGCCACGGTGCTGTACAACACGCTGCGCAGCGGCGCGGCGCGGCAGATCGAACTCTATGTCCAAATGGGCAAGGCGCTGCTGGCGGCCGAGCGGAAATTCGCGCCGGAGGAATGGAAGCTGCTGATCGACCGCAGCGACACCGCTGTTCAAGGTGCCGAAGAACCGGGCGGTGATGTGGCGACAGGTGGCGCTGGCGGTGGAGGAGGGAAGGCTGCCGCTGGACCTGTTGCCGGACAGCTACAGCGTGGCCTATGTCTTCACCCATTACGAACCGGTGCGCATCCAGAAGGCGATCGAGGCCGGGGTGCTGCGCCCCTCGGTCACCCGAAAGGAGGCGGAACATTTCCGGCGCCTGCCACTGACTGGCCAGAGCATGGCGCCGCAGCCAGCGACCGAGCTGGACCGGTTGCTGGATCAGGAGCGGCGGCTGGAAGAGAAGCTGGTGGCGGTGCGCGCCCGCATCGCGGAGCTCCGCAGGAAAGCCGGGGGTTGAGCTTGCCCCGCTAGCGGCGGTGCCTTGGCAGTCTCATGGGGCGCGGTGTCTGGCTCGCCGGCCGGTTGGGTAAGCTGGCCGGCGCGCCCGAAGGGCCGGACGCATCCCGGCGGCCCGGAGCGAGGAATTGAGAGGGGCGGGCCTCCGGCTCCCGCAGGGCCAGAAAAGAAGGCGGCGCCAACGGACCGCAGGGATGCCCGGTGGGCAGGGCCTAAGAGGGCGCTCCGTCAGGACAACGCGCCGGTCGCTGCCCCGCTCCGCCACAGCCGGGAGCCTGCTCGCTCGAAGCGGGACAAAACGCTGCCGAAAAAAAGGCCGGGCCACCGCGATGACGGTGCAGCCCGGCCATAACATTTGTCCTGGCGGTGGCTCGACCCGCCCGGAAAGCGGCGCTCAGTCCAGCCGTCGCAACGTGCCGGCGAAGCGCCGCCAATTCTCCACATAGCCATCCGCCGAGCGCCGCAGCCCCTCGATGGCCGCCTCGTCCAGGCTGCGGATGGCGCGGGCCGGGCTGCCGACGATCAGGCTGCCATCAGGGAATTCCTTGCCCTCGGTCACCAGCGCATTGGCGCCGACCAGGCAGTTGCGGCCAATTTTTGCGCCGTTCAGCACGGTCGCGCCCATGCCGATCAGGCTGCCATCGCCGATGCTGCAGCCATGCACGATGGCATGATGGCCGATGGTGACGCCCGCACCGATGCTCAGCGGGAAGCCCGGATCGGCATGCAGCATGGCGCCTTCCTGCACATTGGTGCGGGCGCCGACGGTGATGGCGCTGCGGTCGCCACGCAGAACGGCTCCGAACCAGATGCCGACCTCGTCGCCCAGGGTGACGTCGCCGATGACATGGGCGTCGGGCGCCACCCAGAAACGCTCCGGCGCGGGCAGGCGGGGCGTCATGCCGTCCAGCTCATAGATGGGCATCGGTTCCTCCAAGGATTTCGACCAGCATGGCCTGGGCGGCGCCGCGCCGGAAGTCCGGCACGGCGCGCCGGGGCCGTTCAGCGGCCCTGGAAGGCGGGGCGGCGCTTCTCGAGGAAGGCGCGGCGACCCTCGACATAGTCGCTGCTGGCGAAGCACTGCTCGACCAGCTGGTCACAGAGAGAGGCATCCTGCAGCGCCTCATCCTTCAGCGCCTCGCCCACGATGCGCTTGATGGAGGTGACGGTGAGCGGGGCATTGCCGGCGATTTCGCGCGCCATCTCGGTGGCGAAGCCCTCCAGCTCGGCCAGCGGCAGGACGCGGTTGACCAGGCCCATCCGCTCCGCCTCGGCCGCGCTGTAGCGGCGGGCGGTGAAGAAGATCTCCTTGGTGTAGGAGGGGCCGACCAGCGTCACCAGCCGCGACACGCCCTTCAGCCCATAGCCGAGGCCGAGCCGCGCCGCCGGGATGCCGAAGGTCGAGGTCTCGCCGCAGAGGCGGATGTCGCAGCAGGTGGCCAGCGCCACGCCGCCGCCGATGCAATGCCCCTCGATCATGGCGATCGTCGGCTTGGCCAGGCGGTAGAGCCCGCCATAGACCCGCTCGGTCTGCGCCTGATAGGCGGCGACCGCCTCGGCCGAGGCGCGCTCGCTCTCGAATTTGGAAATGTCGGCGCCGGAGACGAAGGCCTTGCCGCCGGCGCCGCGCAGGATGATGACGCGCACCTCCGGATCCTCGGCGAAATCGGCCAGGATCGATTCGGCGGCCTGCCACATCTCCAGGCTGACGGCGTTGTGCCGCTCCGGATTGTTGAAGGTCATCCAGCCGATGCCGTCCGCCTTGCGGGCCAGCATCTTCGGCGTGGTGGTGGCGATCTCCATGGTATCCCCCTCCCTCAGACGATCTGCGTCGCGCGCAGCGCGTCGATGCTGGCCTGGTCGAGGCCGAGGCGCTGCAGCACCTCCTCCGTGTGCTCGCCGATGGCGGGCGGGTGGGAGACCACCTCGCTCGGGGTGCGGGACAGGCGGAAGGGCTGGCCGACATAGCGCACGGGCTCACCGCCGCGCGGCAGCTCGCGCACGATGCCCAGATGCTCGGTCTGAGCGTCCTGGAAGGCCTGGTCGATATTGTAGATCGGGCCGCAGGGCACGCCGGCGCGGTTCAGCGCATCCACCCATTCGGCGCTGCTGCGGGTGGCCGTCACGCTGGCGATCTCGGCATTCAGCGCGCGTCGCGGTTGCGGCTGCGCGATTCGCCGTCGGCATAGTCCGGATGGGTGATCCAGTCGGTGCGGCCCAGCGCCTCGGCGGTGCGCTCCCAGATCCTCTGGCCGGAGGCGGCGATGTTGATATGCCCATCGCTGGTCGGGAAGACGCCGGTCGGAATGCTGGTCGGGTGGTTGTTGCCGGCCTGCTTCGGCACCTCGCCGGCCATCAGCCAGCGGGCCGCCTGGAAATCCAGCATGAAGAGCTGCGCCTCCAGCAGGCTTGTGGAGACCCATTGGCCCCGCCCGCTCTTCTCCCGCTCCAGCAGCGCCACCATGATGCCCTGGGAGGCGAAGATGCCGGCGCAGAGATCGGCGATCGGGATGCCGACCCGCACCGGACCCTGGCCGGGCAGGCCGGTGATCGACATCAGCCCGCCCATGCCCTGGGCGATCTGGTCGAAGCCGGGGCGGTTCGCATAGGGCCCGTCCTGGCCGAAGCCGGAGATCGAGGCCAGGATGATGCGCGGATTGACCTTGGCCAGCGCCTCGTAATCGATGCCGAGCCGGCCCTTCACGTCGGGGCGGAAATTCTCCACCACCACATCGGCCTTCTCGACCAGGCGCAGGAACAGGGCGCGGCCCTCGGGGTCCTTCAGGTTCAGCGTCATGCCCCGCTTGTTGCGGTGCAGATTCTGGAAATCCGGCCCCATGCGCGGGCCGCCCATCGGGTCGCCGGCATCCAGCCCCTCGGGCATCTCGATCTTGATGACATCGGCGCCCCAATCGGCCAGCTGCCGCACGCAGGTGGGGCCGGAGCGCACCCGGGTGAGGTCCAGCACCACCGTGCCGGCAAGGGCGGAGGAAGCCGCGCGGGCGGGCCGCGGGGCGAAGGCGCTGTCATTCATGCGGGTCGCTCCCATTCCGTGCCCGCAGCGCTAGCATGTTTCGGCTGTGATGCAAACTGTTGACGATTTTCGGTCGACACGTTCTGATGCCGCCATGACCACCGAGCCCCATGCCGCGCTGCAGCTGCTGCGCACCGCCTCCCTGACCAGCGTCGTCCGCCAGGAGATCGAGCGGATGATCCTGGATGGCAGCGTCAAGGCGGGCAGCCGGCTGAACGAGCAGGCGCTGGCGGCGCGGCTCGGCGTCAGCCGCGGCCCGGTGCGGGAGGCGATCCGCGGGCTCGAGCATCAGGGGCTGGTGGTCACCGTGGTCAACCAGGGCAGCTATGTGCGCAAGGTCAGCGTCGAGGAGGCGCTCGAGCTCTACGACCTTCGCGCGCTGCTGACCGGCGAGGCCTGCGCCACCCTGGCCGCGGCCCCGCCCGAGGGGGCCGAGGCGCGGCTCGCCGCCCTGATCGCGGCGATGGAGCGCGCGGCGGAGGCCGATGACGCGCCCGGCTACTACACGCTGAACCTCGAATTCCATGCGGCGCTCTTCGCGCTCGGCGCCGGGCCGCGGGCGCAGCGAATCTATGGCGATCTCGGCAATGAGCTGAACCTGTTCCGTCGGCGCGCCCTCGTGCAGCCCGAGAACATGCGCGAGAGCAATGCCGAGCACGCCAGCATCCTCGCCGCCATCCGCGCCCGCGACACGGTCGCCGCGCGCGCGGCGGGGGAGGCGCATATCCGGGGCGGCAAGCGGCGCTTCGGCGCCAGCGCCGCCGGCCACCGGCCAAGCACGCCGCGACAGACGGCGACAGGAGGAGACGATGAGCAGCAAGACCCGCCCCCCGATCCCGCCACCCGGCCCGATCCTGACGATGCCGCGCCGCGCGCTGCTCGGCGCCGGGGCCGCCGGGCTTAGCCTGCTGGCCGCGCCGCGCCTGCTGCGCGCGGCGGAACGCTTTCCCTCGCGCGTGGTCGAGGTGGTGACGCATGCGGGCGTCGGCGGCGGCACCGACATCACCGCGCGGATGATGATGGTGCAGGCGCCGGCCGAGTTCGGCCAGGAATTCATCGTCGTCAACCGCACCGCCGGCAGCGGCGCCGCGGCGCTGCAATACGCCGCCTCCCGCCCGCGCGACGGGCACACGCTGCTGCTGGTGACGCAGACGCATCTGCTGACCATGCTGCGCAACCGCAGCCTGCCGCAATTCGACGAGCTGGTGGGGGTGGCGCGCGCCACCGAGGATCCGCAGATCGTCATGGTCAAGGCCGGCAGCCCGCTGGCCGAGCCGGCGGCCTTCGTCGCGGCGGGCAAGGAACGCGCGCTGAAATATGGCGGCACGCATGTCGGCAGCGTCGACCATGTCGCGGTCTTCGCCTTCGCCCGCAGCGGGCAGATGAAGGACCCGGTGCTGGTGCCGTTCCGCGGCGGCGGCGACATCGTCATCAACCTGGTGGGCGGCAATATCGACGCCGCCGTCATCAACCCGGCCGAGGCCGAGGCGCAGCTGCGCGTGGGCGAGGTGAAGGCGGTGATGACGCTGTCGCGCCAGCGCCTGGCCTCGCTGCCCGATGTGCCGACGGCGACCGAGCTCGGCATCCCGGCACTGGCCGCCACCACGCGCGGCTTCGCCGTGCTGAAGGGCACGCCGGAGGACCGCGTGGCGCGGCTGGAAGCCGGGCTGATCAAGGCGATGTCGGGCGATGTCTATCGCGGCTACCTGAAATCCACCGGCCAGGCGGAGGACAGCGTCACCGGGCGGGAGACCTGGCAGGCGCAGCTGGCGCAGTTCCAGGAGCAGGGGCGCGAGGCGCTCACCTCACTGGGGCTGCTGCGGTGAGCGTCGCACCCGATCGCCTGGCGGCGGGGGCGGTGGCGGGGGCGGCGCTGCTCGCCTTCGCCGTCACCTACAGTTTCGAGGAGGTACCGCCGGGCCTGGCCCAGGGCCTCGGCGCGGTCGAGTTCCCGCGCCTGATCTGCCTGGTGCTGCTCGGCCTCGCCGCCCTGCTGGCGCTGGGCGCGCAGCCGCGCCGGCCGCCGCCGCCGGTGCCGGGCACGGGCTGGGCCAGCATGGCGCTCTGCCTGCTGTTCCTGCCGGCCATGGCGCTGATCGGCATGCTGCCCTCCATGGCGCTGTTCCTGCTGGCCATGGGGCTGCTCTGGGGCGAGCGGCGGATCGGCCTGCTGGTCGGCACCGCGCTCGGGCTGACACTGGCCATCTGGCTGGTCTTCGTGCGGCTGTTCGGCCTGAGCCTGCCGCCCGGCTGGCTCGGCGAAACCCTGCTGGGCTGAGGGGGAAGAAGCGCATGGACGCGTTCCTGGCCGGCATGGCCACGCTGGGCGATCCCTTCATCCTCGGCATGATCCTGGCGGGCACCGTGCTCGGCATCCTGGTGGGGGCGCTGCCCGGCATCTCGGGCAGCACCACCATCGCGCTGCTGCTGCCGCTGACCATCGGCATCAGCCCGATCGCCGCGCTGGCCTTCATGGGCTCGGTCTATTGCGCGGCGAATTTCGGCGGCTCGATCACCGCGATCCTGGTCAATGCGCCGGGCGACCCTTCGGCCTCGGCCACGGCGCTCGAGGGCTACCGCATGGCCGAGCGCGGCGAGGCGGGGCTGGCGCTGGGCATTTCCGCCATCGCCTCGGCGATCGGCGGCATCGTCAGCGTGGTGGCGCTGATCGTGGCGGCGCCCCTGCTGGCGCGCGCCGCCTACAGCTTCGGCCCGCCCGAGTATTTCGCGCTGGCGATCTTCGGCCTGTCGATGTGCGCGGCGATCGGCGGCGACGGCAAGGTGAAGAACCTGATCGCCGCGGCGCTCGGCGTGCTGCTGGCCACCGTCGGCATCGACCTGACCAGCGGCGTCGAGCGCTACAGCTTCGGCATCGTCGAGCTGTCGGACGGCATCGGCTTCGTGCCCGTGCTGATCGGCCTCTTCGCCCTGGCCGAGATGCTGGAGCAGTCGACGCGCCGGGCCGAGCCCGCCAGGCTGATCGCGATGGATGCGGCGCGGCTGCCCAACCGCGCGGAGCTGCGCAAATGCTGGCGCGCCATCTGGATCGGCAGCGGCGTCGGCACCTTCATCGGCGTGCTGCCGGCGCTGGGCGCCACCACCGCGGCGCTGGTCGGCTACAACGAGACGCGCCGCTGGTCGCGCCACAAGCACGAATTCGGCCGCGGCTCGATCGAGGGCGTGGCGGGTCCGGAGGCCGCCAACAACGCCGCCGTCGGCGGCTCGATGGTGCCGACGCTCGCGCTCGGCATCCCGGGCAGCGCCACCACGGCGATCATGCTGGCCGGGCTGCTGGTGCAGGGTGTGCGGCCGGGGCCGCATCTGTTTACCGAGCAGCCGGTGCTGCTCTACGCCGTCTTCGCCTCGATGCTGGCGGCGAACCTGCTCTACCTCGTCATGGGGCTCGGCATGGCGAAGCTGTTCGCGCGCATCAGCCTGATCCCGCCGACGCTGCTCTGGCCGGCGGTCTTCGTGCTATCGGTGATCGGCGCCTATGGGCCGAACCAGTCGATGGGCGATGTGGTGGTGATGCTGGTGGCCGGCGGCGTCGGTTTCCTGTTCCGCCGGCACGGTTTCTCGCCGGCGCCGCTGATCATGGGGCTGGTGCTGGGCAGCATGCTGGAGGAGGCGCTGAAGCAGTCGATGATCATCTTCGACCAGAACCCGGCGGGTTTCCTCGGCCGGCCGATCGCGATGACGCTGCTGCTGGTGACGCTGGCCGGGCTGGTCGGGCCGCAGCTGCTGCGGCTGTTCCGGGTGGCGCGGACCGCGTGAAGAGCAGGGGAGGGGCCTCGGCCCTTCCCCTCTCAGGCCGCGAGCCGGCCGCTTTCCAGAAACCCCAGCGCGGCGTTCACCGTGCCGGGATGCGCCGCCAGCGGCGTGTGCAGGGCGCGCATCAGGGCAAAGCCATCCTCGCAATCCGGCATGCGCGTCTCGGCCACCGTGACGATGCCGTCATTGTCGCCGCCCAGCAGCGGGTTGAAGCCGCGCCCGCCAGTGCCGCCCGCCACCACGGCGACGCCGCGGCAGCGCGGCACCGGCACGGAAGCGGCGCCCACCGTCGTCACCGCATGGCCGGCATGGCCGGCGACCAGCCGGGAAGTCGCGAAGCGCGCCATCAGCTTGGCCATGGCCGCGCCCCGCGCCGGGGAGCCGATCAGCAGCAGCCGCCCGGCCTGCCAGCCCTGCTCCGGCGCCTGCGCCATGGCGGCCCGCGCCACCAACCCGCCCAGGCTGTGGCCGACGAAATCGACGCAGGCGGCGCCATCCTCGGCCAGGGCGCGCGCCGCGCAGGCGGCGGCGGCGGCGTGGTAGGCGAGCGGCTTGCGCAGGCTGGCATAACCCAGATTGGTCACCGCCCAGCCGGATTCCGCCAGCACGCCGGCGAGGCGCGCCACACCCCCCGGATGGTGGCCGAGCCCGTGCAGCAGCACCACGGCGCGGCGCCGCCCGGCGGGGCGGGCCAGACGGGCGGCGTGGTCGATGCATTCCTCGGGCGTGCCGGTGGCGGCGATGCGACCGAAGGGGTCCAGCGCACGGGCCTGGCCGGTCGCGCAATGCGCCTGCACCAGCCAGCCCGAGCGCGACCAGAGATCGGTCCAGGGCCGGAAGGCGCGGGTCGAGCGCTTCACGACATAGCTGGACAGGGCGGCGCTGGACAAGGCGGCGGGCACTCCGGGTGGCGGCGGGGGATCCACCCATTCTGGGGAGGGCAGGGCCGGATTTCCAGCCTCAGCCGCCCAGCCAGTCGACGCTCTGCCCATGCGGATGGGCGATGGCCAGGCGCCGTTCCGTCCCGTCCGGCCAGAGCGTCAGGCGCAGTTCCGGCGGGCCGCCCGCAGGCGGCATCTCGAAGCGCAGCCAGGCCAGGGGAGCCCGCGCGGTGGCCTGTGCCGCCGCCTGGCGCAGCAGGGCCAGGATGCCATCCTGCGTCGCCGCCGGCAGGTATTGCCACATGATCGAATGGTACAGCACCGTCGCGCGGCCCGGGCCGGGGTGCAGGCGCGGGCGCAGCCAGTCCAGCGCATCGGCCCGCTCCACCTGGGTGCCGAGCCGGCGGGCCAGGGCGATGGCGCCCTCCAGCCGCGCGAGGCGGTCGCGCTGGTCGGGCCAGACATAGGCGCGCAGGCGCAGCGCCTGGGCCGGGTCGCCCGCCGACATGGGCGCCAGGTCGCAGCCCGCCCGTGTGGCGATGGCGAGCGGCGCGTCGAGCGGCGGCAGCGCGCCGCGCCATTCCGGCCGCAATTGCACGGGGCTGGCGGGGTCGCCCCAGGCGGCCTCGCCCAGGCGGTAGGAGAAGCGGTCCCAGGCCAGGTTCAGCCCGGCGCTGGCGCCGATCTCCAGCAGGGCCAGCGGCAGGCGGGTGGCCGCGGCGATCTCCAGGAAGCCGCCCAGCAGCACGCCGGCGCGGCCGACCTCATTGGTTTGCGGCGCCGAGGCCAGGAAGCCGCGCAGCTCTTCCTGCCGCGCGGCCAGGACGGCCCGCAGGGCGGCCGCCAGGGCGGCGTCGGCGGGGGCGGGGTTCGGCGGGTAGCAGGCGGCCAGGGCCGGCGCCTGGCCGGCCAGCACCAGGGCGTGCAGCCCGCCGGCCAGGCGCAGCGCCAGCGCATCGGCCAGCGGATCGCCCGGCCAGGCGGCGACCAGGGGCGCTGCAAGGCCGCCGGCGGCGATATCGGCCGAGAGCCAGCGCAGCAGCCGCGCGGTCAAGGGCGAGCCCAGGCGCTCGCACCATTCGATCTGCTGGCCGAAGGCGTGCAGCACGGCGTCGGTGGTGTCGGTGGCGGGCATCGTGGCTCCCTCCGCAGTGGTGGGCGCAGCGAAATCCCGGCTGACAGCAGCGTCAATCTTGATCAACATCATCAATATGACCAAGGTCCAGGAAAGCTGGCTGGAGGCGGCGGAGGCGGTGGCGCGGCTCGGCGTGTCGCGCGCCACGCTCTATGCCTATGTCAGCCGCGGGCGGGTGCGGGCGGTGCCGGCGCCGGGCGATCCGCGCCGCAGCCTCTATGCGGCGGAGGATGTGGCGGCGCTGCTGGAGCGGCGGGCCAGGGGGCGGGCGCGGCGGGCGGTCGCCGCCTCCACCACGGATTGGGGGGAGCCGATCCTGCGCTCCGGCCTGACGCGCATCGCCGAGGGGCGGCTGCAGTATCGCGGCCAGGATGCGGTGGCGCTGGCCGAGAGGGCGACGCTGGAGGAGGTGGCCGCGCTGCTCTGGGGCATGGCGGTGCCGCGCTGGCCGGCGCCGGCCGCCGCGCCCCGGCCGGATCCGGCGCTGCCGCCGATCGAGCGCTGCCTGCGCGCCGTGGCGGCGCGGGCGGCGCGCAGCGACTGGGCCCTGCCGCAGGGGAAGCTGGCGGGGGAGGCGGCAGCGCTGCTCGGGCTGGTGGTGCGGGCGGCGGGCGGCCGGGCCGGGCGCGGCGGGGCGCTGCACCAGCGGCTGGCGGCGGGCTGGGGGCTGGGGCCGGACGCGGCGGAGGCTGTGCGGCGGGCGCTGGTGCTGTGCGCCGATCACGAGCTGAATGCCTCGGCCTATGCCGCGCGGGTGGTGGCGTCGACGGGGGCGTCGCTGGCGGCGGCGGTGCTGGCGGGGCTTTCGGCGCTGAGCGGGCCGCTGCATGGCGGGATGACGCCGCGGGTGGTGGCGCTGGCGGCCGAGGTCGGGCGGCGCGACCCGGCGCCGGTGCTGGCGGCGCGGCTGGCGCGGGGCGAGGCGCTGCCGGGTTTCGGCCACCGGCTGTACCCGCAGGGCGATCCGCGCGCCGCGGCGCTGCTGGGGCGGGCGCCGCCGCGCTGGCGCCGGCTGGTGGTGGCGGGCGAGGCGCTGAGCGGCCAGCCGGCGACCGTGGATGTGGCGCTGGCGATGCTGGAGGACACGTTGCCCCTGCCGCGCGGCGGCGGATTGGCCTTGTTTGCCGTGGGCCGCAGCGTCGGCTGGATCGCGCATGCGCTGGAGCAGCGCGCCGAGGGCCGCCTGATCCGCCCCCGCGCCGAGTATGTCGGACCGCTGCCGCCCGCCCACTGACAGAAAAAAGAAGGGGTCCAGGGGAATTCATTCCCCTGGCCTTGTCTTTCTTTTGTTTTCGTCCTGCATTGCGGTTTCGTTCGGAGGAAGACGATGCCCCAGGACCTGCTGCTGAAGAACATCCGCCCGATGGGCGGCGCTGCCACCGACATGCTGCTGCGCGATGGCCGCATCGCGCGCATCGCGCCCGACCAGTCGGTGCCCGGCGCAAAGGTGGAGGATGGCGCCGGCGCGCTGGCGATCCCGGGGCTGGTGGAAGCGCATACGCATCTGGACAAGACGCTGTGGGGCATGGGCTGGATCCCGAACAGCGCCGGCCCGCGGCTGATCGACAAGATCGACAATGAGCGGCGGGTGAAGAAGGAGCTGGGCCTGGATGCCGAGCGGCAATCGGCGCGGCAGCTGGTGCAATCGCTGCGGCATGGCACGACGCATATCCGCACGCATGTCGATATCGACACGGAGGGCGGGCTGGACGCGGTGGAAGGCCTGCTGCGCATGCGCGAACGCTATGCCGAGGTGATGGATGTCGAGCTGGTGGCCTTCCCGCAATCCGGCCTGCTGGTGCGGCCCGGCACGCTGGAGCTGGTGGATGAGGCGCTGCGGCTGGGCTGCGAGGTTGTGGGCGGGCTCGATCCCTGCGGCATCGACCGCGATCCGGCGGGGCATCTGGATGCGGTGTTCGCGCTGTCGCAGAAGCATGGCAAGCCGCTGGACATCCATCTGCATGAGCCCGGGCTGCTCGGCGCCTTCAGCATGGAGCTGATCTTCGAGCGGACACGCGCGCTCGGCCTGCAGGGGCAGGTGGTGATCAGCCATGCCTTCTGCCTGGGCGATGCGGATGCGGCGATGGTGAATGGGCTGCTGGACGAGATCGCGGCGCTGGATATCGGCATCATGACCACGGGCAGCGCCAGCCGCCCGGTGCCGGCGGTGGCGCAGCTGGCGGCGCGCGGTATCCGCACCTGTTCCGGCAATGACGGGATCCGCGATTCCTGGGGCCCCTATGGCAATGGCGACATGCTGGAGCGGGCGATGATGGTTGGCCTGCGCAACAATTTCCGGCGCGACGAGGAGGTGGCGATGGCGCTCGCCGTCTGCACCCAGGGCGGTGCCGAGATCATGCGGCTGCAGGATTACGGCCTGGCGGAAGGCTGCCGCGCCGATCTGGTGCTGGTGCAAGCAGAGACGGTGGCCGAGGCGGTGGTGGTGCACCCGCCGCGCGCGCTGGTGGTCAAGCGCGGAAGCGTGGTGGCGCGGGACGGCGTGGCGCTGGTCGAGGCGCCCTGAGCGTGGGGCGGGCGCGGGGAGTTTCCCGCGTCCGGCTCAATAGACGAGGAATCCCTTGATCGCGTCGAACATCGCCTGCGGCTCGTCGGCGCGGATGGAATGGCTGCTGCGCTCGAAGATGCGCAGATCGGAGCCGGGGATCAGGCGGTGGATCTCCTCGGAGAATTCGGGGGCGCAGATCCAGTCATGCCGCCCGGCCAGGATCAGCGTCTTTGCCGTGATGCGCGGCAGTTCCGGGCGCAGGTCGAAGCTGCGCAGGAAGCCGCCGGAGCGGAAGGCCTGCATCAGCGCCGCGGGCTCGTGCAAAGTGCGCAGCCGGGCATCGCGCCCGGCCTCCGGATTGTGGGTGACTGAGTAGAGCGGGCCCATCACCTCGTAATAGTGGCGCACGGCATCCAGGCTGGTCAGCTCGCCATTCCAGAGCTGGTCGGCGACGCGGATCTGCTCGGGCGTGCCGCGCTCGGCGACGATGGCGCGGGCGCGGGCGTTGAAGCCGGCATGGGCGGCGGTGACCACCAGCACCAGGTGGGAGACGCTGTCCGGGTAGCGCGCCGCATGCGCCATGGCGACCATGCCGCCATAGGAGGTGCCGATGGAGACGATGCGTCCCAGGCCGAGATGCTGGCGCAGCGCCTCCAGATCCTCGACATTCTCGTCCAGCGTGTAGGTCGCGGGATCGCCCTTGGCGGAGCGGCCCTGGCCACGATGGTCGATATAGACCAGCTGCATGCGCTCGGCGAGCGGGGAGAAGCCGGGCTTGAAGCCGCTATGGTCGCCGCCCGGGCCGCCATGCAGCACGAAGGCCACCGGCCGCTCGCGCATGGTCGGGCCATCGGGGACGAGGCCCATGCCCTCGACGTCGAAATAGATCTCGGTGTCGCGGATGCGTGCGCGCATGCTGTCCCCTCCCGGCTGCGGATGGCAGTGTGGCATGCGCGGGGCGCGGGGGTAAGCCGGGCGCGCTTCGGTGGCCCGGCCCGGCGCGGCGTGGTAGAGCGGCGGCCCGCCGCGCTTCCCCCCGATGCTTCAGCCAGGCAGCCCCATGACCCGCGATGCCGAGTTCGAGATTTTTCTGTCTGCCTTGCCGGGGCTTGAGCCCGTGCTGTGCGAGGAGGTGCGCGGCAAGGGCTTCAAGCGGCCGAGGATCGTGCCGGGCGGCGTGGTGACACGCGGTGGCTGGCCCGAGGTGTGGCGGGCCAATCTGTGGATCCGCGGCGCCGGGCGGGTGCTGGCGCGGATCGACAGTTTCCGCGCCGTGCACATGGCGCAGCTGGATGAGCGGGCGCGGCGGGTGCCCTGGGATGCCGTGCTGCGGCGCGACGTGCCGGTGCGGGTGGAGGCGTCCTGCGCCGGATCGCGGCTCTATCACAGCGGCGCCGTGGCGCAGCGCGTCGAGACGGCGATCCGCGAGACGCTGGGCGCGCCCATCGCCGAGGAGGCGGAGATCACGGTGATGGTGCGGGTGGAGCAGGATCTCTGCACCATCAGCGTCGACAGCTCGGGCGAGGCGCTGCACAAGCGCGGCTACAAGCCGGCGGTGAATGCGGCGCCGCTGCGCGAGACCATGGCGGCGCTGTTCCTGCGGCAATGCGGCTTCGACGGGCAGGAGCCGGTGCTGGACCCGATGTGCGGCTCCGGCACCTTCGTCATCGAAGCGGCGGAGATCGCGGCGCGGCTGAATCCCGGCCGGCAGCGCGGCTTCGCCTTCGAGAAGCTGGCGAGCTTCGATGCGGAAGCCTGGGCGCGCATGCGCGCCGTGCGCAGCGAGCGTGTGCCAACCGCGCGCTTCCATGGCAGCGACCGCGATGCGGGGGCCGTGGCGATGAGCCGTGCCAATGCCGAGCGCGCCGGCGTCGCCGCCTATACCGAATTCCGCCAGGCGACGATCAGCGAGATCGCACCGCCCGGCGGGAGGCCGGGGCTGGTCATCGTCAACCCGCCCTATGGCACGCGCCTCGGCGACAAGGGGGCGCTGCTGCCGCTGTATCGCGCGCTGGGGCAGGTGCTGCTGGCGCGCTTTGGCGGCTGGCGCGTCGGCCTCGTCACCAGCGAGGCGCATCTGGCGCGGGCCACCGGCCTGCCCTTCCTGCCGCCCGGCCCGCCGGTGCCGCATGGCGGGCTCAGGGTGACGCTGTACCGCACCGATCCGCTGGGCTGAGGCTGGCTCAGCCCTCCAGCAGCGGGGGCAGGGGGGTGTCGTCCTTGAGCGCGATGCCGGTCTGGCCGAGGCGCCGCGCCTCGGTCATCAGCCAGGCCAGCTTGGCGGCGGCGGCGGCGTGGCTGAGGCCGCCGGCGCCATGGATGTTGGAGATGCAGTTGCGCTCCGAATCCCGCCGGCCCGGGCGGGGCGCGTGGGTCAGGTAGACGCCCAGGCTGTCGGCCACCGACAGGCCGGGGCGCTCGCCCACCAGCATGGCGAGTTGCGTGGCGCCGAGGCCGGCGCCGATCTCGTCGCCCAGCGCCACGCGGGCCTGATGCGCGATGACCAGCGGGCCGACGCGCCAGCCCGGCAGGCGGGCCAGCACCGCCCCCAGCAAAGGCGCCGCGTGGCGCTGCAGGGCGGTGGCGGAGAGGCCATCGGCCAGGACAAAGACCACATCCCATTCGCCGCGCGGCAGGCTGGCCGCATCCTCGGGAAGCAGGCGGCGGCCGAGATCGGGGCGGCGCAGATAGGTGGCGCGGTCCGGCGCCTGGCTGTGCAGCGAGAGGGTGGGGTGATCGCCCAGCCCGGCCTGCGCCAGGGCGCCGCGCAGGGCGGCCTCGTCCAGCGCGGCGTGCACGGCGTCGCGCGCCTCGGCATGGGCCCGCTGGAAGTCCAGCACGGCGCGCAGGGAGGGCGCATCGCCGGCGCGGCCCAGGCCGATGCGGGCGGGGGTCGCCGCGCGCAGCCTGGCCCAGGGGTCGGTCGCCGGGTCGGTCGCCGGGTCGGGGGCGGGGGGCCGGGCCATGGCGCTCAGCCGGCGCGGTGGAAGCGCAGCATGCGGCTGCGGTGGCTGGTCAATGCCACCGTATCGCCGGCGAAGGCCAGGCCGAAGCGCAAAGGCCAGGGCCCGTCCGGCAGCTGCGTGACATAGCGGCCGCTGCCCAGCGGGCGCAATGTCGCCTGTCGCCGCGCCGGGCCGATGCCGCGGCTGAGCGTGTCGCCCTCGATTCGGAAGGCAGCATCCCCGGCGTTGCCGCGCCATTCGCCCTGGATGCTGTCCAGCCCTGCATCCTGCGCGACGTCGACGCGGTGGAAGCGGCGCGCGACATGGCCGAATTCGCCCTCGATGCCATCCGCTGTCGCGCGCAGCCGCATCGGCAGATGGGCGGAAAGCGTCACGGCGCTGCCATCGCCCGCCGCATGCAGCGTGTCGCCGGCGCCAAGGAACAGCGCGGTCTGGCCGGTGATCTCCAGCCAGTGCGGCCCTTCCTGCTCGGCATAGAGACCGGCGGGCAGGGCAGAGGCCAGGGGCGGCAGCGCCGCGCCGAGCAGGGCCGCCATGGTGGCGAGCGCCATGGCGTGGCTCGCCGCATCCTCGCGGTTGGCGACCAGCACCACGCCGAGGCCGGGCTCCGGCGCCAGCAGCAGATAGGTCTTGTAGCCGATATGCGAGCCGCCATGGCCGATCAGCGCCACGCCGCCGATCTCGTCATGCGCAAGGCCCAGGCCATAGCCCGTCGCCCGGCCATCGGCGAGAGGGCGCGGCGCGCCTTGGCGGGCCAGCAGCCCCTCGGCCACCCCCTCATTGCGCAGCATGGCCTGGCCCCAGCGGGCGAGGTCGGCGCCGCTGCCGGTCAGGCAGCCCGAGGCGGAGAGATGCAGCCCGGCGAAGCCCTGCTGCCAGCCGGCGCCGTCCTGCCAGTAGCCGGGCGCCAGGCCGGGCACCGCCTCGCTCCACAGCTCCGGCGCGCGCCAGGCGAGGCCGAGCGGGCGGTTCACGCTGTGCTCGACGAAATCGGCGAAGCGGTGGCCGCGCCGCGCCAGGATGGCCTCGACCAGGCGGTAGCCGGTGTTGGAGTAGGAGATCTGCGTGCCCGGCGCGAAGTTCAGATCCTCCTGCCGCGCCAGGAAGCCCAGCGCCGCGTCGCTGCCGATCGCCTCGGTGGCGGTGAGGCCGAGCAAGGACAGCGTCTCGCGCAGATCCGGCAGGCCGCCGGTCATGTCGAGGGCGCGGCCGAGGCTAACCCCGGCGAGGTCGCCGCGCAGCTCCGGCAGATGCGCGCCCAGCGCGTCGTCCAGCGACGGCCCGTCGCGCAAGGCGAGGGCCGCCAGCACATGCTTGGTGACGGAGGCGTAGCGCACCACGCTGGCGCCGCTGAAGGCGCGTGGTGCCGGAGAGGCTTTCCAGCCCCGCCGCCACCTCCACCCGGATGCGGCTGGCGTCGAAGACGAGAATGGCGCCGCCCGGCGCGGCGCCGCCCTCCCGCCAGGGGGCCAGCAGACGCTCCGCCATGTCGCGCGCCGCCACCCAGTCGGGGGTGCGGGTCAGGGTGTCGGTGGCGGACATGGCGCGTCTCCCTGCTATGGCAGGGCGCATCCTGCGCCGCGGGGCGCGGGCGGTCCAGCCCGGCTCAGCCGCGCGTCCCGGCGGCGGCGAGCGCCGCCACCAGCAGGTCCTGCACCCCCGCGCTGAGGATCTGCACGCCGATGCAGAGCAGCAGGAAGGCTGCCATGCGCATCACCACCCGCGTGCCGTTGCGGCCGAGCAGGGCGATCAGCCGGTCCGCCCAGTTATAGGCGATCCAGACGGTCAGCGCCGTCACCGCCGCCGCGGCGCTGACGCCGGCGAAGAAGGCCCAGAGCCCGGTGCCATCGATCGGCTGCGCGGCGCTGAGGGTGATGGCCACCGCGATGCTGCCGGGGCCGGTGGTGAAGGGCATGGTCAGCGGGAAGAAGGCCACGGCCTCCGCATCGCTGGCCGGGGCGGCCTGCTGCTCCTTGCGGCTTTCATGCTCCTCCGGCGCCATCAGCAGGCTCCAGGCGCGGATGGCGACCACCAGCCCGCCCGCCACGCGCAGCGCGCCGAGCGAGATGCCGAAGAAGTTCAGGATGGAGGCGCCGCCCCAGAGCGCGCCGAGCAGCACCAGCAGCGAGTAGAGCCCGACGCGGCGCGCCAGATAGGCGCGCTCGGCGGCGCTGCGGTCGCTCATTACCTGGCTGAAGATCAGCGCGGCGCCGAGCGGGTTGACGATGGAGAACAGCGCCGGGAAGGCCAGCAGGAAGGCCCCCGCGACGCTGCCGAGCGGCGTGATGTCGGACAGCATGGCGTCATCTAGGCCATGCGCGGCGCGAAAGGCAAAGCTCCCGCGCGGGGGGCGGGCGGCTATTCGTCCCGCTTCAGGTAGTTGCTGCCATTGATGGTCAGCACGCCATCCGAATCCTTGTCCGGCATGAACAGGCTGAACACCTCCTGCCGGCCATCATCGCCGGTCAGGGTCAGGCCATAGCCCTCGATCCGGTAGCGCCCCTGCTCGGCCGGGCGCTGCGAGCCCACGGTGACGCCGGAGCTGCCGCCGCCGGTGTCATTGCTGCCGCTGAAGCCGGCGAAGCCGCTGCGCCGGAAACGCCCGTCGCGCGTCAGGGTCAGCAGCCGCTCGACCGCCACGCTGCCGGAGGAGAAGGCGGTGCTGCCGGCGGAGCCGTAGAAATAGCGCCAGCGCCCCTCCAGCCGGGTATCGGCCGGCAGCGGCGGGACGAAGCGGTGCAGCGTGTCGCCGATGCGCAAATCCTGCCCCTCGCGCACCAGGCTTTCCTGCTCCACCTCGATCAGCCCGAAGCGCGAATGGGTCTCGCGCAGCTCGATGCGCCCATCCTGCAGCAGGCGGTAGGTGCCGCAATCGCCGGGCTCGGCCTGGCAATGCGCTGCCATGTCGCGGCCGCCGGAGGGCAGGCTGGCGCTGAACAGGCCGGAGGGGTCGAACACCATCACCTCGCTCTCGGCGTAGAAATCCATGCCGCCGAAGGCGTTCATGCGCAGCCCGGTGTCGAGATGGGTGTAGACGCCCTGCAGCCCGCCGCCGCCCGGTGGCGGTTGCAGACTGAAGGCGCGGTCCGCCTCGGTGGGTCTGAAGGAGCGCACCAGCGCGTCGAAATCCGCCTCCGCCGCGCGGCGGCTGTCGCCGCGCAGATTGACCGTCACCAGGGCCAGCACATGGATGGTGCGGCCGGTGGCGATGGCCACCGTCTCGCTGCCCAGGGTGGCGCCGTTGCGGGTGCCGCAGCAGCGCGTGTCGTAGCGGATGCGGTGGCCATTCACCGTCTCGCCCTCGCGCCGCAGGGTCGGGCGCTCCTCGGCCAGTTCGGGAATGCTGCGCGTCGCCTGGGTGAAGATGGCTTCCAGCTGGCTGGCCGGCGCGGTGACCGGCGGCGCGATCTGGATCAGCGCCGCGCCCCGGCCG